>JANXXI010000135.1 GCA_025350695.1 Acidobacteriota bacterium | reverse complement strand
TCCACCACCGAGTAATAGCAGTGTTGTTTGCCATCCTTGATCCGCTTGTTCGTGCGCAGAAACATGTTCACTGGCAGAATGCCAGAATTTTACTCGTTTGCATAGTGGGTAGGTCTCCACTACAAGCACTTGCGGAAATGTCTTATTGATAGCGAAGGAGTTACAGGTTCGATTCGGGTGTTTTTAGGCCAAAATCACGCTGAACTGCGAAAGATCGGTTAGCCTGCTATGGAGGCTCCATGTTTTCTGGGCTCCCAACCAGAACATGGCTTCGAGTATTCGGTGCGACCGGTTCCACCAACTTTTTGTTTTAGCGTCCTGAATCGATCCAAGGGCTGCCTCCTTGTTAGGAGGACTTCTAAAAAGAGCATTCTCTCTCTGGTGAAAAGGTAGCAGGTGGTGTCAAGGGGTCGCGGTCTTGGGGTACGGTAAGTATTGGCGAGATTGGGGTTAGGAGTTTTCAATCGAATAGGGACGAAAGAACTGGATGGAGGATTTTAATGGCTTCGTGATACGCTTTGGCTAGCCGTTGCAAGTCCGCGTCTGCGGTCGTGGGCAGCATACCTTCTTGATTGAGGCGCGCCACATCGTTCATGAATTGGTCAGACGCTCCTACCTGCTGGAGTCCGAGGTTACTGTCGAGATGGTACATGACGGTTGCATGACCAGGAGTTGATCCGAACCTTTCAAGCACGTGTATGAGCAAGCCATTCGGCATTCGCTCGATGAATCGGACACCGTTGTAACTCTCTAACCTTTGATTCATTAAACTCCGCTCGAACAATTGCAGCGTGTGCTCTACTGCCTTAGGCATATCGAGAAAGGGACCATTGCTGGCTTGACGCAGCCCAAGGAGCGAGGTCGGATCAAGCACGACCAGCGTGGCATGCTTCAATTGGTTATTAATACCACCCAGGTAGATAAGTGGATGTCCCTTACCTTCGACGTCCGCAAAGAGCACTTCAGACAGATGGCCGAAGTGCCAATACTCGCCAATCAAGTGACCTTTAACGTCCAGGAGCGCAATCTGGGCTGGCGCATACGGATGATGAAAACTTGACAAGACAATCAACGGCTTGCCATTAACAACCGCGACGGCAAAAGCCTGAACACCAAATAGGGAAGGATATGCACCACCAACCACTCGCACCGTCCGGCCAGGACGAAAACGCCAACGCTCATGACCAGAATTATCAAAACAAATCAGTGCATCCTCGCCAATGGTTGTTGCATGCCGGCGGGCGAACAGCACCTCCGACAATCCATCCCCATCGAGATCGCCAACCCACACTCGCGACTGACTCGGGCTCTGCGTTTAAGACAATCATTTGCATTTCACAAAAAGCGATTGACTTGCCTCGGTCTGCTACGCCTTAGCCGGAGAATCAAGGAGCAACAAAAATGATGAACACCAAAACATAAATGGCCCCGAACGCATTTCCGCGCCGGGGCCGTTTCCATTCAACCAAAGGGACAGCTCTATCCGCTCATCGAATTGAGGAACTCGGCGTTACTGCGCACCTTGCTCAACCGGTCAAGCAACAACTCCATCGATTCGGTCGGCGAAAGTGGGTTCAGCACCTTGCGCAAAATCCAAACACGATTCAGTTCTTCACGCGGCATCAGGAGTTCTTCCTTACGCGTGCCGCTCTTGTTGATGTCGATCGCCGGGAAAACGCGCTTGTCTACCAGCTTGCGGTCCAGGTGGATTTCCATGTTGCCGGTGCCTTTAAATTCTTCAAAGATCACGTCGTCCATGCGGCTTCCGGTATCAACCAGGGCCGTTGCGATGATGGTCAACGAGCCGCCTTCTTCAATGTTGCGAGCGGCGCCGAAGAAGCGTTTGGGGCGCTGCAGGGCGTTTGAGTCCACACCGCCCGAGAGCACCTTGCCCGATGGCGGGACCACGGTGTTATAGGCGCGGGCCAGACGAGTGATCGAGTCGAGCAGGATCACCACGTCACGCTTATGTTCGATCAAGCGCTTGGCCTTTTCGATGACCATCTCGGCCACTTGCACGTGGCGCGAAGCCGGTTCGTCGAACGTGGAGCTAATCACCTCGCCGCGAACCGTGCGCTGCATGTCGGTGACTTCTTCCGGGCGTTCGTCGATCAGCAAAACGATAAGGCTCACTTCCGGATGGTTCGTGGTCACGGAGTTGGCGATGTTCTGCAACAGCATCGTCTTACCGGTTCGGGGCGGGGCCACGATTAAGCCACGTTGGCCTTTGCCGATTGGCGTGAGCAGATCCATCACTCGGCCGGAGTAGTTGTCTTTGGTTGTTTCGAGCTTCAGCCGTTCCTGTGGATAGAGCGGAGTTAAGTTGTCGAAGAAGATCTTGTTGCGCGATTCCTCTGGCGGTTCGAAGTTGATCGCATCCACTTTGATCAGGGCAAAATAGCGTTCGCCTTCTTTCGGCGGGCGGATCTGTCCGCTGACGGTATCGCCGGTGCGCAGATCGAAACGGCGGATTTGCGAGGGCGATACGTAAACGTCATCCGGGCCGGGAAGGTAGTTGTATTCCGGAGCGCGGAGGAAGCCGAAGCCATCGGGCAGGCATTCGAGCACGCCTTCGGAGAAAATCAGCCCGCTTTTTTCAGCCTGCGTCTGGAGGATCTTGAAGATCAGTTCCTGCTTGCGGAGGCCGGCGGCGCCGGCTACGCCGAAGTCCTTGGCGATCTGGTTCAAGTTGATGATCGACATGTCCTTCAACTCAACAAGGTCGAGCTTCTGGACCATGCGGTCGTGCATTTTCTTGTCGGGCAGGGGTTCGGCCTTGGCGTCGGCGGGCCGATGATGACCGCCTTGACCGTGCTGCCGATGTTCTACCGGCTTCGGTTCAGGAGCGGCCGGCGCTGGCTCAGCGGCAACAGCCGGCGGAGCGATTGGCATCGCTTCCTGCACAGGCGCTGGAGCGGGAGCATCAACCGGCTTGGCTTCAACCGGCGGCTTCGCGTTGCCATTGGCCGGTTTTTCCACCGGGGCGGTCACGGTAGGTTTAGGCTCAACGGAAGCACTCGTATGCTTCGGCTTGCTTTCGGCCGAACGAGTGCGCTTGGGCGCATCTTCGGGCTTGGCGCCTTCCGCCTTCACTGCTTGTTCTGTTTGCGTGTTTTCTGGTTTAGACTCTTGCGGCTTTTCTGAAGAAGCCGGCGGGGTTATAACCGGGTGCTGATTGTCTTGATCGTTTGCCAAATTTCCCTCACTCCCTGGCCTGTTACGGCCGAGAACGGTACAAGACCCATGGAAGCTTCCGGCGCTTTAAGCGTCGCCAGGGCGTGATGAATCTCGGACTGCTTTTTTATTTTGTCGAACTTTGTGGCCACTACCTGATAAGGCCGTTTGTGATACTCAAGCCATCGGCTCAATTCCAAATCCATTTCCATCCAGCCATGCCGCGAATCTATCAACAGAAGACAGAGGGAAAGATTATCGCGTTCAAGCAGGTAGCTTTCAATCAGCTTCCGCCATCCGGCGCGCTCAGTCTTCGATACACGAGCATAACCATAGCCGGGCAGGTCAACAAAAGTATATTTTTTGTCCACCCGGAAAAAATTCAATTGTTGCGTGCATCCTGGTTTGGAGCTTATGAACGCCAAGTCCTTGGTCGCCGTGAGACGATTTAGAAGGCTCGACTTGCCCACGTTGCTTCTGCCCAAGAAGGCTATTTCCGGCAGCCCCGGGGCAGGAAACTGCGCAGGTGAGGCCGCCCCAAGCAAAAATTCGGTTTGCATCGCTGTTTCACCGTTCCGGCGCGCGCCCTCCCCCTAAGAAGTGCGCCCGCCGCGGCAAAAGAATCCTACTGTGTTAATTTATCGTCAGTCGCCCGTGCATTTTCCACGACCGCTGGTGCGTTTTGCGGCACCGGTAAAGCTTCCAAATCTCTTTCTAGCGCGATCTTCAGCACTTCGTCCATCGATTCCACGAAGTGGAGCTTCATATCCTTGCGGATCACTTCGGGAATATCGGGCAGATCTTTTTCGTTGTCTTTCGGCAGCACCAGTTCATAAATTCCATGCCGATGGGCCGCTAGCATTTTCTCTTTCAGGCCGCCGATGGGCAGCACTTTTCCGCGGACCGTAATTTCGCCGGTCATCGCGATGTCGCCGCGAACCGGGATATTGGTCAAGCTGCTGCACATTGAAGTGGCGATGGTAATTCCGGCCGAGGGGCCGTCCTTGGGGATTGCGCCTTCGGGCACATGCAGGTGGATGTCAATATGGCGATAGAAATCGCGATTGAGGCCGAAGATGTGGGCGCGGCTACGGATATAACTGAGCGCGGCTTGGGCCGATTCCTGCATCACGTCACCGAGCTTGCCTGTGGTGGTGAGCTTGCCACGGCCTTCCATAACTCCGACTTCGGTGGTCAGCATCGTGCCGCCCACTTCCGTCCAAGCCAAGCCGGCGGTGGAGCCGATTTCGTTCTTGCGGGTCATCTGCAGATCGCGATATTTTTGGGGTCCGAGCAGTTCCTGAACCACCTTATCGTTGATGACTATCTTGGGATAGTTAGTTTGCAGAACTTCATTTTGAGCGGCCACGACTGGCTCGGCCTGCTTCTTGCTCTTGGATTTCTTCTTCGGCTTGGCCTCAGTTTCAAGAGGAGCGACGGCTTCCACCGTATCTGTTTCGACAGCTGATTCGACCACCTTACGGGCGATCTTGCGGGAGACGTTTCCGATTTCGCGTTCAAGGTTACGAACGCCGGCTTCGCGGGTGTAATACTGGACGAGTTCGGCGATACCGGAATCGGTCCATTCGATATTTTCGGCGGTAAGACCGGTGCCTGTGCGCTGCTTGTTGACCAGGAAGCGCTTGGCGATTTCCATCTTTTCAATTTCGGTGTAACCGGAAAGACGAATCACTTCCATACGGTCCTGAAGAGCCGCTGGGATGGTGTGCAGCACGTTGGCGGTGGCGACGAAGAACACTTCGCTCAAGTCGTATTCCACGTCGAGGTAGTGATCCTGGAAGGCCTGGTTCTGTTCGGGGTCCAGAACTTCGAGCAGAGCCGACGACGGATCGCCACGGAAATCGGTAGACATCTTGTCGATTTCGTCGAGCATGAAGACGGGGTTCTTGGTGCCGGCCTTCTTCATCATCTGAATGATCTGGCCGGGTAAAGCGCCGATGTAGGTGCGGCGATGGCCACGGATTTCCGCTTCGTCACGAACGCCGCCGAGCGATATACGAACGAACTTTCGGCCGGTGGCCTTGGCGATCGACATGCCAAGCGAAGTCTTGCCAACGCCGGGAGGTCCGACGAAACAGAGAATGGAACCTTTGGGATTTTTCACCAAGCGGCGTACAGCCAGGAATTCAAGAATTCGTTCCTTGATCTTGTCAAGGCCGTAGTGATCGGATTCAAGCACCTCTTTGGCAAACTTGAGATCACGAATTTCCTTGCTCTTGTTCTTCCACGGCACAGCCAGAAGCCAATCAAGATAGTTGCGGGAAACGGTGGATTCAGCCGACATGGGCGGCATTTGTTCCAGACGCTTCAATTCCAGCATGGCCTTTTCGTGGGCTTCCTTGGTCATGCCGGCTTGTTCGATCTACCGACTGGAATTTCGCTTGAAGCGGCAATTGACCGCTCCCGGCCGCTAGAATTGCCGCCCCGGCTTGGTTTCCACTACTTTGCCTTCACCGATGCCAGCGCGGGCCGTCACGATGCATTCACGATCTGCATCACGCATAATGACAACGGACGCATGATTGTAGACGCGGTGCGCGGGGTCAAGCCGCCGTTCGATCCGGCGTCCGTAGCCACCGACTTCGC
>JANXXI010000133.1 GCA_025350695.1 Acidobacteriota bacterium | reverse complement strand
TGTTGAAGGGGAAGTGCTGGTGGAGTTGAAGTGCGTGGACCGGCTGGGGAATGTGCATTTGGCTCAGTGCCTGAATCAGTTGAAGGCTTCTGGGCTTTCGGTTTGCTTGCTTGTCAATTTTGATGATGCGTTGATTACGCGATGCGCAGTCAAGGCAGGAGCGGATGTTCTTTTGACCTGGAACCTGAAAGATTTTACGCGGTTCAAAGAAGTTGCCCGTTTGATCAAGACCCCGGCTGGTTTATAGATTTGCCACTGACTGGCGACCTCCCACCCATTCCTTTCTTCTTATCGCATACCACCACACCCCGGCCCTTCGAGTTTGCATTGCTTTGAGAAAGTGGGGCATTGGCAAGGGAGTCCCGTGCGCGGCCATTTAACATAATGCCCGCCTTATCGGCGATTGCAAAGCCATAGGTAAGCGACAGCGCGGAGGGCGACTCTACACCTGCGTCGTTGATGGCGACTTATCGCTGACGAGGCCGCCTGGGTCTTCCTAGATCAGTCTTTGTGAGGGATTTCAACTTCCGCATAGCTGCCGGGAACCGCCGCATTGACTGCCTCTGCAATCCGATCCAGGTGGAGTTTCACGTCCGGCCATTGCTGGTTGCCAAGCACGACGATGGCAATTTTGCGCTTCGAAAGATTCTGCTGGTAACACATATTCTTATCCGAGGTCAAGAGCAACTCATAACCGGCTTCCTCGGCTTGACGAAGTAAGTCGCCGTTTTTGAGCTCGTGCCAGCCGATCTGGCGGGCAAACGCCACGTCATGCCCGATGAGACTTCGGGCCAGGGGATTTGGTGTGCCGTTATCGAAGAGAATTCTCATCCGTACGCGGGTGCTTTTTCCAAGCTTTGAGTTGCGAAGTGCAGAACGGCCCTAACCTCCTGTTCAGTCACATCGAACACCTCAGTGATCTCTTTGACCGAGAGACCGGCTTCGAGGTTGCTGAAGATCGTTTGCACAGGCATACGAGTGCCTTTCAAAACCCAGGCACCGCTCACCTTGCCAGGGATGCTTTCGACGGCAGGGCATTGGGACCAGTCTAGTTGTGCCATGAATGAACCTCTCCCTTCATAGTAACGCCGACGGAGCCCAAACATAAGTCCATGGGCCCACGAAACGACGCAAGGATCGTATTTATGAGAAGGGCGATGCGGCGGAAACTATTCCTTTAGTAAGATTCCTGATTTTGGGATAGTTTTCATTGGAGGTAGAGAAAGTTCCTGATTTATTGCACTTCAATATCAGCCGCGGATGCACATAGATGACGCAGATAAGAAACGAGACCTAATTAATGATTTGACTGAGCGGATTCTGGGGGCTGTATTCGAGGTTCAGAATTCTATTGGGTGTGGATTTTTGGAGAGGATTTATGAGGGGGCTCTGATGATTGAATTACAGCTTCGGGGGATTCAGGTTGCTCGGCAGGTTCGGTTTCCTGTTTCCTACAAGGGTAAGTACATTGGAGACTATTATGCTGATTTGGTTGTTGAAGGGGAAGTGCTGGTGGAGTTGAAGTGCGTGGACCGGCTGGGGAATGTGCATTTGGCTCAGTGCCTGAATCAGTTGAAGGCTTCTGGGCTTTCGGTTTGCTTGCTTGTCAATTTTGATAAGCCGAAGGTGGAGTTTAGGCGGGTTGTTTTGGATTTCTGACTGGGATCCTAGGCGTTGGATTGTTAGCCGCGGATTCACACGGATTCACGCTGATAATTGCCGCTTGGATTTCTTAGGCGGCGGCTCTGGTTCGGATGTTTTCGATGATCCCCACTAATTCGGTTACTTGGTCTGGTTGGAACATTCCTTCTACTCCTCTGCTGTTGAAATCGGTGAAGGGGGATTCGTATAAACGGGATGCTTCCATGAAGCCGTTTTCGGTTAGGTAGTTGATGATCCAATCAATGAAGCGTAGTTGGTTGGGGGATGGGCGCTTGCCCTCGATGAATTTGTCGAATTCGGCTTTGGCGGCGGCTCGGTCCAGGCCGACTAGCGAACGGATGAATAGGCCCAGGCCTTGGCTGGCTTCTTTGGCTTGCGTCACGTTTTGCAAAGTTCCGATGCCTTCCCGCAGCAAGATTCTTTCCAGTTCTTCGAGGTCTTCCGCCGTTAGCGGTTGGTTGGTTCTTACCTTTACAACTGCCGGGAGGTTTTCATGCTCCTTAAGGAATTGCTGGGCTTTGACTCGAAAGTTTTCGTAGTCATCGGCGGGCGTGTTGAAACCGGGGAGCTCTATTTCTGTTCCCTCGCCTAATTCGTCTTCGAAGTCTGTGTAGACGATATTTCGCTTTACCTTTTCGATGAATTTTATCAACGCCCGGATTTGCTTGCGGACATTTTCGAGGATGGGCGTGGTTACATCCAGCCAGAACTCTTCACTCAGCAGGCTGAGAATCAGCGGCGTTTGAGCGCGCACCATGGGGATGGAATCCTGTTCCGCCAATAGCCCGGCGATTGCTTCCACACGCCTGCGCCATTCTGTAAAAGCCGGTTCGGCGCGGAGCAAGGTTAGTTGCAGGCGGAGCATGAGTAAGTCGAACTGTTTGGCTTCTAAGCCGGTATCGACTATGGTGGTGGGCAGCCCGGCTACCTCGTTCAAGAGTTCGGATTGCTGTTCCAGACCTATGGTTTGCCAGTTGGCCGGTTGGGCGTATCGCACCACGAAACGGCGCTTTGGGCGGACGATGAAGTTTTCAAGATTCATGGCCGCTACTTCGGTTTGGAGGAGTTCGACGATGTCGAGGCGGAGTTTTGATTCCGGTTCGCTACCGTTGAGGCGGTCTAGCTCCACGATCAATTCCACGCGCTTGGTGAATAGG
Organism: Acidobacteriota bacterium; assembly: GCA_025350695.1. Classification (GTDB taxonomy): domain Bacteria; phylum Acidobacteriota; class Terriglobia; order Bryobacterales; family Bryobacteraceae; genus JANXSF01. The sequence goes on along the minus strand of JANXXI010000133.1, from coordinate 3,023 downwards.
CCCCTGCTGAGCGACATGGAGCCTGCGCCGTCGGTTGCTTCGGGGTTTTGTTGGAAGAATTCCAGGTTTTGGCAATAGTCGAAAATGAAGAAGAACTTTTTGTGTTGGCCTGGACCGAAGAGGTCGGGACGCAGGCGAGTGCCCCGGCCCACCATTTGCCAGAATTTGGTTTTGGAGCGCACCAGCTTAAAGAAAACTAGATTGACCACTTCGGGTACGTCGATTCCGGTATCGAGCATATCGACAGAGAGGGCAATGTGGGGCTCTTTGTCCGCCATGGAGAAATCGTCTATCAGGGATTGGGCGTACTCCGTGCTAAAAGTGATCACGCGGGCGAAGGCGCCTTTCAGGTGGGGATAGTTTTCATTGAAGCGTTCTTCAATGAAAGTAGCGTGGGCCTGATTCTTGGCAAAAACTATGGTTTTTCCCAACCTGTCGCCGCCGGCCACTTTTTGGCCTTTCTCCATGAGGTGCTTTAGAACTTTATCGACCGTGTCTTTATTGGGCGATAACTGATTTGACTCATCAGATGGATTGGAATATGATAGTGCTTGCCAGATTGCTTCTGCATTTTGCCAGTTCGGAGTTTTGGCAGCATGGCTGAATCATATACACAATCGGATATCGAGTCTCTGATAACTTGTCGCAAATACATTATTTCCCCGCCGAAAAAAGAAGCCCCGCTCATAGGCGCATACTTTAGAAATAGTATGAAGCTCATCTCGGAGGAATGGGTTAGATGCACGTTCGAGGTTTTCATGCGTCGATCCGAGGACTTTCCTGAAAACTTTTCTATAGGGCTAGCGTGTAAGCCAGAGGGAAAACCAGAGATTAATGTCCTCCGTTGCAATGGTAAGCACGGGCATAATAATGGCTCAACTCCCTTGCATACCGAGGACCATTCACATTGGCACTTTCACATACATAGAGCTAGCGCTGAGGCTCTTGAAAATGGACAAAGGGCCGAAAAGATAGCAACCGCCACAACAGAGTATTCGTCTTACGATGAGGCCGTTGAATATTTTATTGGCGTGATAAACTTGGATGCTGCTGATAGGGCAAAACACTTTCCAAAAGCCCCAATTAAACTACAACGTGAATTGGGGTTCGATCAGCTTGACAAGATAGAATAAGATCGATGAAACTACTTCAATCACTGAAGGCCGACTTCAACAACCGAATTGGGTTTAGGCAACGACGCCCAGGTGTGTTCCAAGTACTAGCCCCAATGTTCCATGAAGACGGTGACATGATTGACATGTTCATAGATCTGCCGCGCGGCACTGAGCCTCTAAGGGTTTCAGATCATGGATTGACCCTCATGAGACTTTCTTATAATTGTGACGTCGAAACCCCAAGCAGAAGAAAGGTTCTTGACCGCATTCTTTCCGAGAGTGGAGTGTCGGACGATAGGGGGAGGCTTTACATAGAAACCACCCCCGAAGGGCTTTATCCTTCCCTATTGCAACTATTCCAAACCATTGCCAAAGTCTCTAATATCAGTGCCTTCAACAAAGAAGTAGTGAAGAATCTTTTCTTTGAGACGCTAGGGGATTTCGTGACAAGTACTTTGTCTAAGTACAAGCCTATCGCCGATTTCCTTCCAATGCCCGATAGAAATGAATGGGAGGTTGATTGGTGCTTTCCGATGCACCCTAGGAAACTATTTCTCTTCGGGGTTACAGGGAAAGAAAGAGCGCATCTGGCGGCATTAACTTGCCTAGAACTTCAAAGATCACAGATATCTTTCAGAAGCATCGTAGTACATGATGACTTTGATTCTCTTGAGAAAAAGACTAAGGCTAGAATTACAAATGTGGCAGATAAGCAGTTTGTATCGTTACCGGACTTTATCCAAACCGCCGAGCCATACTTTGCTCGTGAAGTAGAATCCACACAAATAAATTAGGACGGAGCAGTTTATGAAACAACCTGGCGAATTCGATACATTCACTCTTCTGGTGGATCGTGTTCTATCCGTACCTCATGATGTAATACAAAAGCGGATAGAAGAACAGCGCAAGCGTTCAGCGGCGAAGCAAGTGCGGCCAGGGCCAAAGCCGAAACGGAAGGTTACCCCTCCCGCTTCGGGCCACGGCGAACCTTCTTAGTTCGCTTGGTTTTCTCCGACCTTGCCAGTTACTTCGACCCAAGTCAGCCGCTTACCGATGGCTTGGCGCACTGCAAGGTCAAAACGATCCGAATCATTCATTTCGTTCCGGTTGTTGAAACGAAACGCTTGTTCGTCAACATAACGGAAAAGGTGAAACGGTTCAACGCTAATGTAAGTGCCATTGATGCCGCGCTTCAAGAGGCTCCAGAAGTTTTCCATTCCGTTGGTGTGTACGTTGTCACGAACATACTCAACGGCATGGTCTACAACTTGGTGCTCATATTCACCGCCAAGGCCATCGTAAGAGCGCAGGGCATCCGAGAACAGAGCGGAGCCGGGAGTAACATTGTCACGTACCTGCGATTGTAAGTCAGCCCTCTTGCGCTTCTCTACAACCTTGGCGCGAACCTTACCACCGCGCTCTAGAACAGCCGCTACAATCGCCTTGCCTTCAGGACCAGTGCCGTGAATCTTGCGAGCCTTAACGTCCTTGTGCATGTTGCGAGCCTTGCCGCCGATGAAGGTTTCATCTACTTCAACTTCGCCGCCAAGCTTGCCTCCGGTAACATCGTCCTGAAGGGCGAGACGAAGGCGTTGCAGCATAAACCAAGTAGATTTTTGAGTGATTCCGGTAGCGCGGCTAACTTCGTAAGAGCTAACTCCGTTCTTGCAGTTCGCGAGCATCCACATAGCGAGAAGCCACTTATCCAGACCAAGCGGAGAGTCTTCAAAAATGGTGCCGACCTTGATAGAAAACTGGCTCTTGCGATGGCGAGTTTTGCATTGCCATACGCGGCGAGCAGGAACGAAAGTGACATCGGTACGACCACACGTTGGGCAAGAGACACCATTCGGCCAGCGGCGAGCTACCAAGTAAGTCAGGCAGTTATCGGGGCTAGCAAAGTAAATG
>JANXXI010000122.1 GCA_025350695.1 Acidobacteriota bacterium | reverse complement strand
CCACGGGGTCAACTTCGCCAACGCGTTCGTTACGTCATCGTTATGCTCGCCCAGCCGCGCGTCCATGCTGACCGGCCTCTACATGCATCAGCACGGCGTACAGGATAACTTCTCCGCCCTCGATCCCAAGCTAGCCAACTTCCCGCAACTGCTGCGCATCGGCGGCTATCGCAACGGGTTCTTCGGCAAGTGGCACATGGGTGGCGAAGGCGATGCTCCCCAGCCTGGGTTCGATTCCTGGCTAAGCTTCCGTGGCCAGGGCGAATACACGAATCCTGAAGTGAACATCAACGGCGAACGGAAGCGCGTGCAGGGTAACATGACCGACATTCTCACCGCCGAGACGCGCCGCTTCATTCGCGAAAATGCCGGCCAGCCGTTCAGCGTGTACCTTTCGCACAAAGCGGTGCATGCGCCGTTTCAAGCGCCCGAACGCCATCAGAAGCTGTTCGATGGCCTGCCCGTCCCGCGTCCGAAAACGCTGCCATACAAAGAAGAGTTCTACAAACAATGGCCCGATTGGGTCCGCACTCGCCGGGCTTCACGGCATGGCGTGGATGGCGCGATCGATAGCGACGAGTCGTGGGAGGTTCACTACAAGCGCTACTGCCAGTGCCTCATCGCCATTGACGAAAGCGTGGGCGAGATCTTCGCGGAACTGGAAGCACAAAAGCTGTTGCAGGATACGTTGGTGGTCTACATGGGCGACAACGGCTTTCTGTGGGGTGAACATGGATTGATTGACAAGCGCGCCATGTATGAGGCGTCGATCCGCGTGCCGTTGCTGGCGCATTGCCCTGCGTTGTTCGGCTCCGCTCCGCGCAAGGTTGACGCGATGGCGTTGAACCTGGACATTGCCCCGACGTTCCTTGAAGTAGCCGGCATCAAGCCTCCACCGACGATGGTTGGGCGTTCGCTGCTGGGTCCTGCGATGGGTAACGTGCCGGAGAATTGGCGCAAGGATTTTATCTATCAATACGCCTGGGAGCAGGACTTTCCGTACACGCCGAACATCGTTGGACTGCGGACTGAAACGCACAGCCTGATGCAATATCCTGGCGCGTGGGACATGTCGGAACTGTACGATATTCGCAAGGATCCGGATCAGATTCATAACTTGGTAGCCGATGCGAAGATTGGTCCGCGGATGCGCGGGCGTTATGTGAATCACGTGAAGGACCCGGCGACGAAGAAGCTGGTGGAGGGGATGCAGGACCGGTTGGAGCAGATTTTGAAGGAGACCGGTGGAGATCCCCGGTTGTCGGGCAAGGCGAGTGAGTCGGACAAGTTCGCGTTGTGATTGGCGGCTGCCTGTTCCCCGCGCCGGAGAGTAAAAATTGAATAGACTAAATGAATGCGATTATAGAAATAATTAATGGAGGCTGGGAGATTTCGCCATGGGCGCAATTGCTGCCGCTGCGGGTGCGGGGGCTGTCTCCGTTTTCCCAACAACAAACAGGGCACCCGCGTTTTGGGTATAGATCTTGCCATCCGGCCCAATCGCAAGCGGAGTGTAAGCCGCTCCAACCGCAAGCTGCAGGAAAATATTGCCCACCAGTTTGCCATTTCGATCCACGGCGTAGACGTTGCCGTCTTCGCTATTGGCGTACATCACGCCATCCTGATCCACCGCCACCATGTTCACGCACCACTCAAAGCCAGCCGAATGCGGAGTACATTTCTGTGTCCCATCAGCCAGAGTTTCGCAGGCCATGTTGTTAGTACTCAGAAATTTCCATTCGGGTTGTAGGTTAGCGTTCAAACTTACTAACTCGTATTTTTCCTCATCGGGCAGACAGAATACCGGATTGCCGCAGTAAGATGGGATGCCGTAGTGATTGCTCTTCAGCATCACGGAATAGGTTCCGTCATGGGCAAATACCGCCGGGGTCGTGTCCCAACCGAAATCGAATGCGGCAAGCAAATCGCCCGCCGGGCTGAACTTGAAAAGATGGCCGCGCGCGCTGTTATAGCGGGTGTAGGCTCCATAAAGAATCGCCCCATCCGGAGTCACTACCGGCGATGCGGTGGAGAGGTCATTCACGTGTCCGGCTGGTTTCATGTTGGTTGCCGGATCGACTCCCGGAGTGGCGCCTTCGCGGCATCCGCCCTTCGCGCCATTGTCCGGCAGCGACACTCCGCAGCCATCATTCAAGCGATCCCGTAGCGAGGCCGTCCACTTAGGAGTCAAGTCAGGATTCACCGCGACTAAGTACCCGTAGCTGGGATTGAAGTGCGCGCGGGAGACGGTGTAAATAGTTCCATCGGGTGCAATCGCAGGGGCGACATTCACTCCAGGACGCTCACTGCCACAAGTGTAAGTATCCGGCAGGGCGGTGGGGCTTGGCGGCCAGGGAAGGGAAAACGAATTGAAGATCGTGAAGCATTCGGCATCGGCTGCGGGCGCGCCGGGAACCAAATTCTGGAACGTCTGTGAGGTGATCCTACCATCGGCCCCAACACGCACCAGCCAAGCTCCCACGGCATCGCGAGTCCATGGCTCAAACGGATGCACCTTCATGGTGTTGTAAAACAGGTTGCCGTCCTTATCCGCGGCGATTGGTCCGGTCACGTAAATGTTAGAGTCAAGATTTTCGAAGGGGTTAAGCACGTCTACTTGCTCGCCCGTCTCGCGGTCCACCTTCAATAGCACGCCGCCCAGCGACGGGATGTAGAGGAATTTTCCGGAAAGGACCGGATGGAAGACGGGTTCCCAATGGCTGCCGTTGTCGGGAATTGGCTGCCAGTCGGTCTGGGCCACCCACTTTACGGCCAACTTGCCGTCCACCCACTTCAGTTTCACAACGCTCCATTCCATCTCGGCCCAAACGTCGGGACCGCACGGTGGGGCATTGTCACGACAGGACACCCAGTCGCCAACTCGCTGTAGCATGAAGACATCGTCGCCATCCACGATTGGCGCCATGTAGTGAACCAGCAAGTCACCATATTCTTTGCGGATGGCATCGGCCAGTAAGTCGTATTGGAACTTATCGTAAACCTTTTCAAGCTTTTGGCCAGATACGCCGACGGCGCCGGTGTGCTGTGGGTTTTGTCCCCATTGGGTCCAACTCTGCGCCGGAAGCAGGGAGACGGCAAGGCAGAGGATTACAAGGGGCTTCATACCCTAATAGTAACCCTTGGTTTCGAGCAAGGTTCTCTCCAGTCTTGCAAAATTACTGGGAGTAATGAGATGAAAGCGGATTTCAAGGCGAGTGAACCGCCGCAGACTGGCATTCATTTGCGGCGCGGGAATATCCGGTCCGGCCAGGAAGAGGTTACCCGACTCGATCTTGTAAGGCACTACGTGCCAATGCTTTAGCACCGAGTTAGGAAGGGATCGAGCAACGCGCCGCGACACTTGACCGGGCTCAATAAAGGTCAGTGGAATCGATTGCTGCAGGCTCAGCGCTTCATATAAAAGCTCTTCCTTAAGTATTCCTAATTGAACCAAGTGCTCCCCAATTCGAATACCGGGAGGTTGAGAAGCCAAAGCCTGGGTTAGTTCGTCCTGTTCAAGGCAATTAGACCTTACCAAGACCTCGCCCAGTTTCGGCCGATGGCTTACCAGGGAAGCGCGATCGGGGTAAACGTGTTCGGTCTTAAGCCACACCAGCGGCTCATGTCGCAAGCGGGAATAGGCGTACCGCCGAACAGCTTGAAGCGTCGCTAGGGCATTGATCAAATTGGCAAACGGGATGCGCAACGGAACCGTCAGAGCGTGAGCCCAACCGTAATATGGTTTCACCAACGCCATCCGTAAGCCAATTTGGATCGCGTTTAGCAGCACAGCCAACGGGGCAGCGGTTTGCACCCACCAATCGGCGCGAGATGCCACGTCGGAGCCACCCAGAAGACGTGCTAACCCATATATAAAAAGCAGGTTAACAACTACGCTCAAAGGGTTCCCCAGCAACGTCTTACGATCGCGCCAATGCCAATACCATTGCTTTGGACCACCACGCCATCCGTGCCGCTCCCAACCCTGAAGAGAGATCCCAGTCACCCATCGGGTACGCTGCTTCACCGCGGTACGGAAACTGCGTGGGAAGAACTCACGAGTGGCGATGGGAACGCCGTCCCTCACTCGGATCGGCAGAAAGATTTGTGTGCCGCCCGCTTCTTTAATGCGGAAGCCGTTTTCGTAATCCTCTGTAAGGCATGCTGGTTCAAAAACGCGATTTTGGTTACCGATGGCCAATTTTTCCAATATTCGCCGGGAGAATCCGGTGCCGACACCGCTTGACGGCAAGAAGCCCCCCAGCAGTTCCCGCACCCGCAAATCTCGTGATTGGAATTCCACAAATTCGTCGCAATAGACTCCGTGGGTGAACTCGAAGGGCGGCGTTTTCAGGGCAAGCACCGGAACCTGTACCATATCCTTGTCCCCATGCCAGTTGAGCCAAAGTAGCTCTTCGGGATGGATTAGATCTTCGGCATCGTGAGTGATGATGGTTTTGAAGTGAACCTGATGGCTATCCTCATACTCCAGCATTGTTTGAAACACCCAATTGAGGCAGTCCGATTTGGAAGTAGGGCCGGGATGCGGCACCCGCGCTAGATGCACGTTCGCAAAGCGCGCCTCAACCCCCTCAATGGCTTCAATAGTGCGGGGGTCATTGGGATAGCCGCCGATAAAAATGTCGTAATTTGAATACTGAATGGAAGCGACGTTGTGTTCCACCATCTGCCGGACCACTTGGTGCTCCTTCCATAGGGGAACAAAAATAGCCATCCGGCGCTCCGGACGCGCCTTCAACTCCTCAAGCGTGGGCGGTATGGGTCGTTTCTGGAACCGGGAAAGGAAGAGGGTGTAGTAGATGAACAGATCATCTAGCCCGCTCAGGAGGATCCATGCCAGTAATGGCCCACTGATCGCTAGGGCGAATTGGTCTAACTGCAAAATGTATCCCGATAGTTCCACTAGTTTAGTAGTGGTAGACCCTCAGAAAAATTCTCAACCCGCAAATGAGGGTACCGAATTGGCCGGTATCTCGAAAAGTACTCCATAACGGGCAGTACAATTTGCCCACTTTCCTAAACACCGTACAATCAATAGCCTGCGCTGTAAGGAAATCATTTCGCAGCAAACTTCGCCGATTCTGAAGAGCCTCAAGAACAGCTTAATTGCCTTCACATGATTTCAGTTAGCTGGCTGTAAGTTGCGCCAGCAATGTAGACAAGATTCGACTTTGCTGTAGTAAGTGGCTATGTAATTGAATAGACATCCAATAATCTTGCGCTGCTTTTCAAGCGTCTTGCCTTTAGAAAACAAGTAATCTTCTATTGTGCCCTCTTAGTAGTAGTGGTATTCTCTCCAAAGTACTAATTCACTCTATCTATGTGGTGGCGTGTGACTTCGAATCCATTTTCAACCTGCGTAAGACAATCGCGACTTTTGAGACGTGATAACTCCAGTTCGGGTGATCTCCATTGAAACGCGGGGAACTCTGGTGGGAAGTACTGGAATCGACCGCTGGACCCAATTCGACCGGCCATCGCCCAGTAGTAATTTCTTCAGCGAATTGGTGGAACGACGCAAAACCACCAGTGGTTGCCGTTGTTCCCATTTCCTCCATTCCCAACCCAACAGCGAATAACATTGATGTGCCGGCTGGTATGGGCGGCTTATCCAACCGTGGAGCGCTTGTGCCGGAGCATCTCCGTTTCGTGGATTGCCGCCGCTTGACCGCGCCAATCGGCGGGAGATTGAGTGGGGAGATCATGGATCGGCTGCAGAGCATGTTGCTGCGGACGACTTAGGCGGGCACTACTCACCCTTTTTTCGAATTTGACTGTTAAGCCTTCCTTTCCATCGACAGGTGTGCTGGTGTACGGGCGCGTGTTTCATGTTCCGCTTGGACTGGCTGTGTGCGCGATTGCTGTCAGCGGTGGGGTGATGGGGGTCTACCGAAGATTCAGCACCATAGCGAGCCCAGACGCCACCCATGGATGAGGCCGTGGCGCTGGTCGAACAAGTGCGGGCGTTCGGCGGAACGGCGCGCGAAGCTCGGTCTTGAACGACGCCGCAATAGCACTACCCGGCTGCGTCGCCGGCATCTCGCTTCGCCAGTGTCCAGAGCTTCCACCCACTGTAGCCGAGCGGATCAAGGAGTATCGGGCGCAAAATGCGGCCGATTGGGAATGTAACGCAGGGCACTGGCCTCGGCAGCCGAGGCCCGGGGGTGGCGCGTTCATTGGTATCAGCCCAAGAAAGTGTTTAAGGAGGCCAGCGCGGCGCTGGGCATCGCGGCGCTCGATGCATATTTCGTCCAATTCAGGAGATCCATCGGCCCACCGTGGGATAAGGATCACAAGCTTGCAATGGCGGCGGGGATCGTGGCGTCAAGCGGGATGCCGAGTTTGAGCCTTGCTACCGCCGTGCCCAGGGTGTATCATTCGTCATCATGTCATGGCGACCGGTTAACAAATTTGTTGGGATTGGAAACGTGTTCCTTGGAACAGAGCTTGTGGACATCGCGGAGTACGATCTGGAGATCTACGAAGATAATCCCGATGATCACGAACATCATGGCTCCAACTGGAGACCGGGCGCCAAGAAGGTTGAGGGAACGGTGGTGGGAGAACTGCCGATCCGGGAAGATCTGAGGCTAGTCACTGAAGAGGGGTACTCAATGAGTTTCTACCTGCGGGACAGTTTTGGATCGGTGGTGATGTTGGGTTCGATGCTGGATGGCGCGGGAAATCCGGTGCGTTGAGCCGCGGTAATCGGGGGAAATGGAGCGCCGGTAGGTTACTTGACCGCGCCCACACGCGCTGCAACACCGCAAACATGTGCGGGTCGTGTTTCTCCAACTCGCGCGGGTGACGGGGAAGAAGTCGTTGCGCGAGAAAGATGCCTCCGTGGATTCCGCGAAGTATTCGTTGTGGTCGGCCATCGCGTAGGCGCGTTCGAGGTGTTCGGCTGTCCGTTGCCATGCCAGCGCCCCACGCGATCATATTGGTTCGGGGCTTTGGCGTGTTTACAGCCGACGAGGATGAACGGCTATTCGAAGGTCAGCACAAGGTCGTGATAGCCGTGCGCCAGTTCGTGCAGCATGAAGTTCGGCGTCCCGGTTCGTTTCCTTTTCAAAGCTGACCACATCGGAAAACCTGGACGCCCTCGGCCATGACCGGGTCACGGTCGTGCTCGCGCAGCCAGCGGGCGCGGGAGGATACTCGGCGGCGCCCCGACCGCCCTTGGGAGGCGGGGTGAAAAAATCGGACCGTCGCGCAGCTTCGCTACCGCACCGCAGCCACCGGGACGACGCGCGCGAGTTCCGCGAGCTGTTTTGCAGGAACGGCATCGGGGCGTCCACAGCCTGCTTTGTTCCGCCAACAGTTCTCTTCTCGTTTTTTTCATTGATGTTCTAAAAGTTGATCTTGGCGGCTACTTGCCCAACTCTAGGTAACAAGATTGTCGACGTTACCCGGCCAAATGCGCCACTGCCCATTGAGGTATTCGGCAGACCGAACGCCGGAGTGTTAGCGACGTTGAAATACTCGAAGCGAAGCTGCAGTTGGACGCTCTCGCGCAGCCTCGTGTTCTTGATCAAAGAAAGATCTAAGTTGGCGGTTGAGGGGCCGCGCACATCGGGCAGCGTTCGTCCGACGTTTCCTAAAGAGTAGGATGCCGGCTGGAGAAAGGCGGCGGTGTCGAACCATTTATCCAACTTCTGCCCAAGAGTTCTTGAATCGTCGAGAGCCGCGTTTTTGCCGGTACTGTTCGGGCGATTTCCCCCACCCGTTATGGAGGCGCTTAAGCTTAAGGGTAGACCGGCGCGATACGAAGTGATGCCGTTAATTTGCCAGCCTCCGGCGAGTTTGGAGGCCAAACCGTTCGACCCGGAGAGGAACGCCTTCCCCGGACCGAATGGCAATTCAGCAACAAAGCTTACCACCAGATTCCGGGGCACATCCATTTCCGAAAGGCTACGTTCCGAGCGTAGGTTGTACCAATTTTGCGTGTTGGTGGGATTGTTCACCGCCCCGCCATTGTTCGAGACCGTGTTGTTTGAATCGCTGATCAGCTTGCCGATGGTGTAAGCAACCAGCACACCGATACCCTTCGAGAATCGCTTGTCCACCTTGAATTGAAGCGAGTGGTAGATGCTGTTGGCAAGGGTCTGGTTGATAATATTGACGTTGGTGAACTGGGGGTAAGGAAGAAGTAGTTGGCGGCGCGTGACGGTTCGTTGGGCCAGAGTGCCAACGTTGATCAAGCCGAAGAATGGATTGGGTACCTGTTGATTAAGCGCGGCTCCCAGACTGAGGAATTGTGGATCGAGTTCGTTCGACTGCCGGTTCTTGAACGCAAGATGAACGCCGCGGCTGCCAACATAGGCTGCGTCCACCAGAATCTTTCCGGGCAGTTCTCGTTGCAGGTTGAAATTCCATTGATAGGTAACAGGCATCAACTGCTTGTCGTCCCACACCGCCAAGGCCTGCCCAAGAAAGGTGGAAGCTCCAACGGAGTTGCGTACCGGTTGAATCAGGCCATTGGGATAAGGGTTGCTGAGACTGCCGGAGGAGGTGAGCCCACCATCGACCGTGGCTAGATACGGAGTCGTGGAGGCGTAGCCGGAGTTGGCTGCGAATGCAGTAGCGACGTTGGACGTTTCGGCGGGAGCAAAGAACAGGCCGGCACCGAAACGCACGACCGTTTTCGGCGCCGCGGACCATGCAAAACCGATGCGAGGAGCAATGTTCATCCGGTCCCATTGCCAAACATGACGCTGATCCGGTGTCGCAAAGACAAGTCCGCCGCGTAAATCGGGAAACTGACTGTTCTTAACGGGCGACGAAATGCCACGGTCGAAATAGTTGATGGAGTTATACCGTTCGGTGAATGGCGATTCGGTCTCGTACCGCAGGCCGGCATTCATCGTGAGGCGTGAGGTCAAGCGCGTGTCTGTTTGTACGTAACCCCCCGAGTAAAAATTTTGCGCCGAAACTCCGGAGGCGATTGGAGCCGAGCCGGAGGCAGGTGTGCCAAGCAGCAGGCTGGCAATGCCGTTACCCGCGTTATCGTAGAACTGCAGGGGATTGGGTCCGCGGGTGAAGCCGCGGTCGAAGGAGAATGTACCACCTCCTCCAGGCAGCAGGAAGAAATTGATGCGGCGAAGACGCCCTTCGCCACCCACCTTGATGGTTTGCTTACCCATGGCCTTGGTCCATCCGCCGGAAAGCGTATGGGTGTCGTTGCCGCTGGTAAAAAAGCTTTGCCCGCCTAGACCGTCATTCTGGTCCAGGTTGATCGTTGGGAATACCGGAATCTGAAATTGGCTTACCAGGGAATCACTGTAGCCCAGAGTGCGTTGATCAAAGCCATAGCTTCTGGTTTTTCGCTCCTGATACCAACGCGCAATCCCATACTTGATATTGAGGATGGACGTGGGTCCGAGGTTCACGGAATTGTCCAGCGCAAAGGTTGTTTGTCGAAAGGGAGTGATGCCCACTGAGCCGTTCCCGCTTGATGCAATGTTGCCGTAGGAATCTGGTTGGCCGAGCAAGGTTCCGTTTGTAGCCAGCCGCGCGAACATGCGGTAGGAACTGCTGAAGTTTTGGTCCACGCGGCCGCTGAACTGGTTCTGATCAACGCTGCGGCTGGCGTTTTTGGAATAGTTATTGAAAGCAGTGAAAGGGTCGCCGGCGGAATTCGGGAGCGGATAGTAAGCGATGAGCTTCTTCGCGATCGGGTCGATGCGGTTCGCCGGCAGAATGTTCCCGGCAAACGGGGTGCGAATGGATTGACCGGCGGCAGCCGGATTGGATCGTGTGCTGTTGTGATCATAGATCGTCACAAGCGCCCCCAATTGATTTAGTGTCTTTGAAAAGTCTCCGTTGCGTTGCTCAGGGGTGGGCAGACTGAACCTGGTTGTATCGCCGCGACGGTGACGGGTGCCCTGATAATCGGCGAAAAAGAATGTGCGGTTCTTTCCGTCGTATAGCTTGCCTAACTTGACAGGTCCGCCCACTGCTCCGCCGAACTGATTCAAGCGGAATGGAGGGATAGAGAGTCCCGCGGTCTTATTGAAGAATTCGTTTGCATCGAAAATATTGTTGCGGAGGTATTCGTAAAGCGCTCCATGAAACTGATTGCTGCCGGAGCGGGTTGAGACGTTCACTACTCCACCTCCGAAGCGGCCCCACTCCGCGGAGAGATTATTACTCTGAACCTTGAATTCGCGGGTGGCCTCGATGGAGGGGATGGTTGTAATTGAGTTAAATTGACCGGTGGTGCTGGGCACGCCGTCAATCAGGATCTCGTTGCTCATTTGCCGGCCGCCGTTGATTGAAAAGGTGGAATCCTGATTCGTGTTTACCGGGATGTCTCCGAACTGACCATTGGCGGCTGGCGAAGCAAGCAATCCCGGCGTCAATTGAACCAGGCGGAAAGAGCTGCGCCCGTTTAGAGGAATGCTTTGGATCTTGGCGCTATCCACCACCTGCCCAATGGCGGATGTCTCGGTATCGAGCAAGGGCTCGGTGGCCGTCACGACTACTTCCTGGTTCAATGACCCCAGCTCCAGTTCCTGATCAATGCGGGCCACTTGGTCAACCTGCAGGCTGACATCAGCGCGGCTGACTGGCCTGAATCCATCCTTAGTAATTGCTATCCGGTAGTTTCCCGGAGGAAGAAGTGCGAGCACATAGGAGCCTGAAGCATTGCTCTGCGCCTCGCGCACGCTGCCGGTATCTGTACTTGTGACTTTGATTTTTGCTCCAGGCACGGCGCTGCCCGATGGATCAAAAATGCGGCCGACAATTTGAGCGGTTGTTCCCTGAGTATAAGCCGCGCTTGCGCTCAACAGGAGCGCGACAAGGCGGCTGCAAAGATGCTTCATAAAACCTCTCCTGTATCTTATCAGAGGCCATCAATTACTTCGTCCCCATTGCCGGGCCAGTGATTTCACAAAACACCGCCCACCCGCCGATGCCGGTATTAGCATTGGTCAAGACCACGGAGGCTCCGGGCGCCACTACGCCGGACTTATCCCGCAGGAGACCGGTTACGGCGCCGCGAGGTTGCCCTACAGAGCTGCGACGACGGACGAGACCTCGGCGCACTGGAATCAAGGTGCTTTGTGATCGTTCCCACCAGCGGCGTGTTCCTTCCGCGCGGCTGCGCAAAGGTGAGAGTCGCCGATGCAGCCGGCGCCCAAAAATGTCGTCGATTCATTCGGAAATATTATCATGAAGACAAGCTGGGGGTGTGCGACGGAGAACGGATGAAATCGCGGAGGCCAAGGTAGGTTTTTTAGGGGAGTATGCACGAGCCGCGCGACGCGCGCTTTGCACACCGCATGCGCTCGAATCCGCTTACCGCAACTCGATCACACGAAGTATCATTGAAAGATGAAGTTCACCGTCACGATCCAGCAGGACGAGGATGGCGTTTATATAGCCGAATGCCCTTCCATCCCCGGGTGTTTAAGCCAAGGGGCGACTGAGGCGGAGGCGGAAGCGAACATTGAGGATGCGATTCGCGAGTGTCTCGCCGTGCGATCGCAGCAGGGCTTGCCGCTCACCATTTCCACGCGCGAAGTTGAAGTCGCCGTGTTATGGCTGCCGTTCCGCTGCTCCGTCCCCGAGAAGTGGTTCGGGCCTTTGAGCGACTGGGTTGGCAAGTGGCGCGGCAACGTGGAAGTCATATTGTGATGACCAAACCTGGGGCAGTCGCAACTCTATCGGTACCCGAGCACGCCACGGTGGCCAGGGGCACGCTACGTGGCCTCATTGCGAGGGCTGGATTGACGGTGGAAGATTTCTTGTCCGCAGTCGGGTGAGCCTACTTCCCCAGCCCCGCGGCCCAATTTTGCACCACCACCATGGGCAGGCTGGGCGGCTCGCCGCCTTCCGGGTTCAACACCAGAAATCGCTTGCCGTCGCGGGAGAGTGCGGCCGGCGCGCGGAACAGCAGTTCCGGCCCTCCTGCTTTGACTCCGCCAGCCTGTAGTTCGATTGGGGCCGCCATCACAGCGCTGAGGTCAATTCCAGTCCAGTACAGCTCCTTTCCGTCGGCCCGCCATCGAGGGAAGCGGCCACCGTCCGCCGATACTTGCCATTTACCGCGACGCTCCGGGAAGCCCTGAATGTAGACTTCAAACCTACCGGACTCATCCGAGTTATAGGCGACCCACCGGCCATCGGGGGAAAAGACGGCGCCATCTTCAAAGAACTTCGTCCGCAAATACGGCACAGGCTTTTTCTCTCCCTCCAGCGGGAGTATGAAAATGTCATCACGCCCATACAGCAGATGTTTCCCATCGGGGGAAGCGCTGGTTACGCCAATTCCTTTCCCAAGCATTTCTTCCGCTCCAGAACCATCAGCCGCTCTTTTGTAGATACTTCCAGCATTTTCGTAGAAAACATGCTTGCCATCGGGAGACCATTGCGGAAATCGGCCACCAGTAAAGGTAAGCCGGGTGGCAATGCCGCTTGAGAAGGGCATTACCCATATGTCACCGGAAGCCCGGCCAACCCCGAACACAACACGACTGCCGTCTGGGGAGAGGCTGTAGTCAGAAAAAGATAATACTTCGACAGGTAGGCCGATCGGTTCGATCCGCTTCCCAGTACGGTCCCGCCATTCGAAGCGACGCTTTCCACTCAGCTTCCCCTGGCCATAAAACAATGTCCCATTGCCGGAGATAGAAAATTCCGCATAGCCGTTGCCGAAGGCGCCGCCTACGCCTTGGGCCACCATCACCGGATCACCAGTGAGCCTGGGCGGGTTCAACTCAAACTTGCGCGCCGTCAGCAAGTCATCTCCCTGGATGTAGAGCAGACGCCCTGAAGTGGCATCGTAGATCCCGTTGAAGTCCGATTGCAGGAGCTGAACCGGTGGCTTTCCGTCCAGCGAGCCCCAATAGATGCCCATCTTTGCTGCGTCAATATGGCGCACCAGAAAGAGAAATTCTTTGCCCCCTGGCAGAAACTGGGGGTAGTAATGAAAATTTTCACCGGCAGCTTGATTGATCTTGGTTACCGGTACAGGCGCTCCCCCGCCGGAGGCAGCGATCCGTAGCAGTCCCGCATTGCGGTCGGCAAACAGAATTACGCCATCCTCGTTCCAGGCTCCGCCTCGCGCGACAGGCGTATCGAATAAGTTGAAGGGAACGCCACCGGACACATCGGTACGTTTCAGCTTGCCACCGGAGAAAAAAGCTAAAGACTTGCTATCGGGAGACCAGAAGGGGCGGCCCGCATCTTCAGTTCCGGCAAGCACGCGAGCTTGCAAGGAGTCCAGCGGCCGCAGGTAGAGCAGCTTTACTCCTTTGGCATCGGTGGCCACGTAGGCTAGAGTTCGGCCATCTGGTGAGATTGCGGAACCGCCACTGTTGCCCGGTTGAGTAAAGCGGCCTTCTGGTGGCGGGTTCACATCAAGCTTCACTGGTGATGGCGATTCACTGCTTTTACGGAGAGGGAAGAGGACGGCTGAGATGGCGAGCACGGCGAAGGCGGCAACGAGCGCCCAGGGCCAGCGGTTCGGCTTCGCTGAGGTAGCGGGGGCGTCGTGCGGTGGCGTGCGGAGATCGAGCACGATGTCGTGCATCGAGAAGTAGCGGTCTTCCGGATCCTTATTGAGGCAGCGGCGGACGAGGCGTTCGAGCCATGCCGGGGTGAACGGCGCCACGGCCATCGGCGCGGGCTCCGCGGAAAGGATGGAGCCGACGAGGCTCCCGTAGCTCTTGCCCTGGAACGCCTTCTGCCCGGTTACCATCTCGTAGAGCACCGCGCCAAAAGCCCAGATGTCGGCGCGGGCGTCGGCTTCTTTGCCTTCGAACTGCTCGGGGGCCATGTACTGCGGCGTGCCGATGATGGAGGCTTCCGTAGTGAGTGAAGCGACTATCGTGGCGTCGTTCGGCCCGGGTGCCGCGGTCGACTTGGCGAGGCCGAAATCCAGCACCTTGACGCCGTCGCGAGTCAGCATTATGTTTGCCGGCTTCACGTCGCGATGCGTGACTCCGGCGCGATGCGCCCGGTCGAGCGCATCGGCAATCTGCGCCGCATAGGAAAGCCCCTGCTCCAGCGGAATCGGCCCCTTCTCGATGCGCGCGGCAAGCGTCTCGCCCTCCATCAGCTCCATCACCATGTAGCTGGTTCCATCTTGGACGCCGATGTCGAAGAGTGTGCAGATGTGCGGATGGTTGAGCGACGCCACCGCCCGCGCCTCGCGCTCAAACCGCGCCCGCAGGTCTTCACGTTTAGCGATATGCTCAGGCAGCACCTTTACCGCAACAGAACGGTCGAGCCGCGTGTCCCGCGCCTTATACACCTCGCCCATGCCACCCGCGCCAAGCGGCGAAAGGATTTCGTACGGACCTAGTTTGTCGCCGGGGGTTAGAGGCATGCGTCTGTGCTAGTTTACCTTACCGTTCAGAGCATTTCCGCCAACTGTGCGGCTGTCATGTCGCAATCGCGAAGAATTTTATACCAAAGGCCAGGACCGATGACTTCGCCGGCGTGAACGGGGACGACAGTAGAACGGCCATCGGCATGGCGCAAAAAATGATGGCTTCCCCGAATGCGAATCAACTGGAATCCGGATTTGTGGAGCACGCGGACTAACTCCTTGCCAGCGGGCCGCGGAGCGATGCTCATGCGGCAACGGTCACGCGCTGGATGCCAATGAATTCCAAATCGGGTACGCTTTCATCCCGCACTTCCAAGCAGAGGGCGATCGCCTCGCGAATTCGCTCCATCACCTCATCGAGCGATTGCGCCTGGGTGTGGCAACCCACAAGTTGAGGAACTGATGCTACATAAAAACCGTCCGCATCCCGTTCTATGATTACGTCGAATTGGCGTTGCATTTTAGAAACCCGAATTCCTATTCTACTTCCCCAGCCCCGCGCCCCGTGGCGTAACGGAAGTGGAAGTGCCGCCCGGCGCGTTTCGAGAGTTGGGAGAAGACACTCTGGATTTTCGAGGGATTTTGAACGCGGCGGCGAAAGCCGGGGTGGAACATTATTTCGTTGAGCTGGACTTTTCGCGAGGTGATCCGATGGATAGCGTAAGACGGTGTGTGGAATATTTGAAGGGACTGGCGCTTTAGACTTGTCAACTTTTAGGCCTTTCCGCGGCTCTGTAAATTCTGACTTAGGCCTTCGGCTTGCGGGCAGTTTTGAGCTCTTCCGTTATGCCTTCGTCTGGCATGGCAAGGGTTAACTCGTCCACAATGGCGTCATCGTCGAGCTCCACTTCTGCCTCATCATCATCGGCATCCGCATCGCCATCGCTTGCCGGTTTGCCTAGTAGGAGCTCTTCCAACATCGCGGCCTTCTTCAATTCTTTCTTCGTCGGCGGGGCGATTTCGTGGCGATAGTCGTGATCGTTATAGCAGGAGCAGCACCGCACTTTGGCGGGCTGGTCTTCCACAACCGACACAATATTATGGTTGGTTATGCGTTTGCACTTAATGCAGTAGTCATCTAAAGTGTCACCTAAGCGATACTCGCGCATAAACGGCAAGTATAACAAATGTTTGTGTTCCGAGCATGGCTGGAGTCAGCAACGGGTGTGCGACATGAAAGTGGCGGGACGTTGGGTTCTTTTTTGCGGGGTACGTCCATGCGTATGTAATACGTTAAGACGAACCCAATTTCCTGTGCCTGCTCCCAAGTCTTCGGAATTCCCAGAACAGAGTGGCGACAAAGTCCATCGCCACGATCACTAGCCATACCAATACATAGCCTGACCGGTCAAACTACCTAACCGGCAATCTCTGGTTGAAAGTGCGAATCAACGCCGCTAGCGCGGGCAGCGACGCCTTGCGTCGTAGGCACCCTTTTCAGACGTGCTGATCCGAGAGGAATCTTATGTCTCGACTTTGGCAGGTGGGTATCTGCGCCACTACCGCATCGAGCCGGTGGAGTGTACGTGTACTTCGTTGCAATTATTTTCACCCAGCCCTACTGCGCGGTTAGATCCAGGTCCGCGCGCAACATGCCGTCGTCTTCATCCGGCTTCGCACTCACAGTGAAACCGGCTTTTTCCATTAACCGCCGGCTTGGCGTATTTATCGGCTCCACCGCGCCCACCAGCCGCGTGTAGCCTTCCTGCTTCGCCCATCGTCGAAGATATTGCATAGCCTCTAAACCAATTCCCTTGCGACGATAGTTGGGCGCCACCCAAACCGAAAACCAGACGGAGCCTTCATGAAACTCACAATCAAGCTCCGCTACCGGAGATTCCGCGTTCACTCCTACCAAGGTTTTTCGAAGCGCCGATTGAAGTTGGAGATAGAGCGCTGGGTCAATTAAGTCCAGGAAATCCTCCGCGCGCTTCAATCCGTGCATTTCCTCAGCAAGCTTCAGGTTTAATGGGATCCATTCAATTGAGATCATACGAGCTTAGTATGACAAGCTTCAGGGTGGCCATCGCTTGTAACCGGCCTTTTCTTTCCTGCCAATTTGTTGGGTAGCGGTTTGTAGAGATACACTTCTGCGTTGGGTTGGGTTTTCTAATTTTGCAATTGGCTGAACCGGCCGACTTCACCCGTTTTCGCTGCTGTTCGGCAGCTTCGCCTGCTCTACAGGCTCCATGCCCCTGGTCACCACAACCAAAAACATATTTTCGAGTATTCGGTTCCACCGGTTGCCACCAATTGGTTTTTCAGAGTTTCTTGAATCGATCCAAGGGCTGGCTCCCGTTGCAGGGAGCGCTCAAAAAGAGCATTCCGCGCAGAATGTGTTCTATCTGGTTAAAAGCGTAGTAGTTGGGT
Organism: Acidobacteriota bacterium; assembly: GCA_025350695.1. Lineage (GTDB taxonomy): Bacteria > Acidobacteriota > Terriglobia > Bryobacterales > Bryobacteraceae > JANXSF01. Next base: position 18,893 of record JANXXI010000122.1, on the reverse strand, counting down.
GCAAGGAGTTATTAGATTTTGATTTTGCAAATGTTGCGGGGGGTTAGTACCTATGCATATAAATTCTGCGCGAAGTAGGCATCGCTTTTCAAGAGTATTTGCAAGCCAACTATGCCCGTTGAAGTATACCTGTAAACGGCACGGTAGCCACGTCGGTACACGCACGTGACACAAACCCAGTTCCTCGTCGATCAAGTAGAAATAGTAGTGAAGACATTTCCCGTCATCGGGCCGCAGATACGTTTTTCCCGTACTCTTGTTGTGCCACGGTTGGCAACTCGAACAGGGCTCCATTGCCGAGAGGATGCAAACCAGCCCGGCATGCTCTCCACGCTTGGCTATGGCCGCCTTCACCAGATCCTCCTTCCGAACATTCCGCTGGCGCACGAACTCGATCTCGATGCCGTTTTCCGTGGCTAGAGCCTCGGCATTTTCCCGCAGTTGATTCCGGAATGGGTCAGCGAACTTCGGATAATCGAAGATCCGCATCTTCCGCTCGTACATGTACGAGGTCATCCCCTCGGCGTAGCAGATCTTTGGCAGCGTCCCGAACAAAAGCACACGATCAAAACAACTCAACTCTCCGGTTATCTGTTCCTTATGACGCTCGGTTAGAAGTTCGATGCCCATTTCCGCATCTTACTTCAACCTGTTTGGTTCCGGCTATGCCGGGTTAGGGGATTTCGATTCTATGGGAACGGTTTTCTGGTGGGGCTCTACACGGGGTTTTGAGATTGATAATATTATGGGCCCCAAGTGAACGGGAGTTAACGCGAGTCACACTTTGTTCGGATTTCTGGATTGGGGTCGATTTTCATGGCCCGGTTGGAGGTGGGTTCCATTCGCGGTAGAGGCGTTTCATTTCATGGTTAGAGGAGGTTGGATCGTTGGCCGCCAATTCGCGCTGAGTGCGGATAGCTTCCTTTCTTCCCTGGATCCGGGTGTTGGGTCGGGGCCAGATTAATCCTAGAAGGGTTAGAAGCCAATGTGTGATATCGTGATCCTAACTGGTTGAGTTGTATTTTCATGTTGGAGTCGACGCAAGTTTCGCTGTTGGCGGAGATCGATGATCGGTTAGCCGAGCTGTCTGCTCTGTTGCGTCACGAACGCAAGGCTGTGTTGCACAACTACGGCTTTACTGACGACGAAATGTTTCCCGTCGACCGCCGAAGCTACTTCAAAACGTTGAATAAATTGGAACGCCTCACGGCCGAACAGATTGAGCAATATTGTGCAGTGCAGTTCTCAACATCCACTAGCGCGGAAAGTGTCCGTTTCCTGCTAAGGCATCGTTGGTTGCTGATCAAATGTCTGACGAAGCTAAGAATCTCCGGCATTCGCCATTTCTACTTCTCTAATTCACGGGCGGCTCTTGACGGGCTCGGGGAATTAACTAGGCTCGCTCACTTCGTGGCCCCTCGTCGAGCCGTTGCGTCAACTCGCTAACTACAATTTGAGCCTCTCTCAATTTCTCGCCCGTTGACGGCGGTGGAGGTCCTTTTGACCTGAAATCGCCGATTGGGATTCGCAGCCAGAAGTAAAACAGGACAATGTCGCAGAGGCAGACGACCAAGGGCAAGTACGTCTTGTCGATCGCTATGCGGTCATTATTGATGAGCGCCGCCGCCGATTCAACCCCTGTGTAACCTGCAAACAGAGCAATGTGTTTTTGAAGGCCGATGGGCATCCACGGCACAGGCATGGAACGATAGAGCACCAAAGCAAAACTCATCCAAAGCGCCGCGCTTCCGTTGACCACCTGATAGGGAATCATGAGATCCCGGACGTTCAGCATCTCCCATCGAACTCTCGCTTGGGCGGGCAGGCAGAGAACGATTATGACCACGGTGCTAATCAAACAAAGCACGGCTCCAGCCACTAAGGAAAGCCGGGTGGATTCCTTGTAGTGGCGGGAGGGTAACAAGAAGGCCTCCGCCGCGGAAAAAAGAATCAACGGGAAGATGAAGGGGGCAGAGTTGACCCAAGGGAGGATAAAGGCGGCGTCATTTGGAGTGCCGCGGGAAAACATCCAGAGCTCCCTTGCTCCAATTAAAAGCATGGTGACGCTCCAAATCGGCAGAATCCGAAGCAAGCGCAGCGCGGTAACTACGCCTGCTATGGATGCGAAATAGCCGGCAAATTGCACACCGCTATTCTATCTTAATGGCGTGCGGATATTTCTCGTTTTCTTAGCCGGTTTCTTATCCGAATTCTTATCCGTCTTCACGCCGCAGGCAGGCGGGCAGTTGGGAACCGAAGGCGCCGTATCTTCGTCTCCGGCGAAAACAAAAGCTCCCAAGGAGAGCGTCACTAGCATAATAAGCTTCTTCATGTTTTGATCCTTTTCCTTTTAGGTGAGTACGTCGATGTACTCGTAGAAAGAAGTTTATTAACCAAGTGAAGAGTACTATGGTCCTAGAACATCTTAGGCATAATATGTTCTAAGCTAAAGGTAATACATTTGTAAGAAATGGCGGACATTCTTCGAAGGATTCCTTGGTCGAAGTCGCGGTGTGTTTAGACGAAAGCTTAAGGTGGGATGTGGTAGGAACGGGCAGATTCGAACTGCCGACCTGTCGCTTAGGAGGCGACCGCTCTATCCATCTGAGCTACGTCCCCACATTTAGTTTGCTCGCACGCGAAATGGAGTTCCCCGCCGGGTGATGCGCCCGGGAACCGATACATTCGCATCCCTACAGTTTACCCTCTATGGATGCCCGGCGGGAGACCAGGTATCATTTTAGACACGAGTATTGATGCGCTACCGTCAATTCACACCGGCGCCGGATCTACAACATGCGGTGGAACATTACTGGCTGCTTGAAGGCGTCTCCCAAGGGTTTGAACGCATTTTTCCCGACGGACACTGCGAACTGGCAATCCATCTTGGCGATCGTGTTGCGGGCCAGCCGAACACCTTGTGGATTGGCCAATTACGGCAATGCGTCGACATCGCTCCGTCAGGGATATTGCGTATTTTTGGCGTGAGAATGCTTCCCGAAGTCGCGATGTTGGCCGCTCCCAGGATTGAAGAAATCGTCGACTTGGCCGGTGTCTGGCCTGGAGTGCCTGATTGGCGGCAGCGGCTTGGCTCTGCTGCTTCAATCTCCGAAATGTCTTCGCTCACCGATAAGTTCCTTCGTTCTAAGCTAACCCAACGTTCGCCCGATCAACGCGTGGCCGGGGCAGTTCGTCTATTGCAGCAGCACTGCCGTTTGGATTCGGTAGCTTCCACTCTCGGCCTGAGCCCAAGGCAGCTTCAGAGATTGTTTCAAGCACACGTCGGAATGGAGCCTAAACTGTTCGCGCGCATTGCCCGTTTTCAAAGAGCCTTGCAAGCCGAACGAACTACTGATTTCAACTGGACGCGCATTGCCCATGATTGCGGTTACTATGACCAAGCCCACTTGATTGCTGACTTCTGGGAATTCAAGGGCGAGGCTCCTACCGGGCGGCCTGTTAGTGCAATGGGAGCTTGTTTGGCGGCCCGTTGAGGGCCACAATGCGTCCATCCTCCAACGTAATGGCTCGGTCGGCTTGCGATCCGAAGACCGTATTATGCGTGGTCAAAAGTATGGCCAACCCATCTTCTTTCGCAAGCTTTTTGAACAGCGCAATGATCGATTCGCCGGTAGCCCTATCCAGGTTTCCCGTGGGCTCGTCGGCGACCAGAATCTTCGGCTCAATGATCAGAGCGCGGGCGATGGCCACGCGCTGCATCTGTCCGCCGGAAAGCTCGCGAGGCAAATGGTTCGCACGGTCGGTTAACCCCACAGCATCAATCACGCGACGCGTTCGCTCCGGATCAGCTTGAAGGCCAAGGAACAGTAACGGCAGCTCGATGTTTTCCGTCACCGTCAATGTAGGAAGCAGCGAAAAATTTTGGAACACGAAGCCCAGCACGCCTCGGCGCACTTCAACCAGTTCATCTTCCGAAAGCCCTGCCGCGGACTTGCCGTCGATCACCAGCGTGCCCTCCGTGGGCGCGTCAAGGCCGGAGAGAAGGTTGATGAGTGTCGTCTTGCCTGAACCTGACGGCCCAAGAATGGAAACAATCTCCCCTTTGCGGATCGACACATCGACTCCATCGAGCGCCTTCACCGTTTCGTTGCCGCGCTGGTAATAACGCTTCAGGCCATGTCCCTCAATAATGAAATCGTTCATGATTACACCCCCTTGCTGATTGCTCCAACAGGCCGCATGGAAGAAGCGCGCCACGCCGGATAAAGACCGCCAAAAAATCCAAGCGCCACCGCGCCGGAAACTGCGTACATAATTACTTGCGGCGTGATACTGACAATCGACCCCGACACTCCGAAATCCGCGATAGATCGAATGGCTCTCTCCACCAAGCTTGAGCCCACCACGGCTAAAATCGACCCCGTCAATGCGCCTATCAAGCAAATGATTACAGTCTCCAGCCAGATCAGTTGGAAGATCGAACCGCGCCGGGCGCCAAGGGCCTTCATGATGCCGATCTCCGCTGTACGCTCATAGACGCTCATCAGAATCGTGTTGATCACTCCGATCAAAGCCACGATAATGGCAATCACCGCCACCGCCGCAATCATTGTTTGAGCAGTTGCAACCAAGCTCACAAGCGTGTTCTTCACTTGCTGCAACCCAACCACCTGCACCTCCGGAAGCTTCAGCCAACGCGTCTCGAATTCCCGCATCTTGACCGCGTTGAACTGCTTCAACTTGATTCCCAGAATGGTCAATTGCGCCGGCCTGCCGAAGTACTCACGCGCCACATCGATTGGCATGAACACGGTGCCATCATCCTGCGTGCCAGTGCGTTCCAGGACGCCGACAACTTTGAATTCATGCATTACCGGTTCAGGCTTTCCGGCCGGTGCAATGGATGCGTAAAATGAGTCGCCGACCTTGCGCTGTTCGTACTCGGCGGCCTCGAAGCCCAGCACCACATCGGTTTTGCTATCGGCCTCAAACCAGCGGCCACCGTCATAACCAGGGCCACTCTTCAAAGCGATCCAGGGTTTCATCACCTTATAACTGAGCACTTCAATTCCGCTGATCACCGAAAAATTAGTGGCTCCCGCATCATCGCGGATCCCGCTGCCTTGCTTCTGCGCCACTCCGACGAAGATAGGCGTGATGCTTTCAATCTCCGGATCGCTCTTTACTTTGTCATAAGTGTCCGACGGCAGATACAGGAGTCCCGTACCGCCTTTAAGCATCATCGTCGCCGCTTCGTACGGGCAGCCTTTGGCCATGATCATGACCTGAAAGCCAAGCATATTGATGCTTCTATCAATGGCCCCACGGTATCCCAGCATGAAGCCTCCCAGCGAGACGGCGACGGTTACCGCCAAAGCCACACCGGCAATCGTTAGGCTGGTTCGCACCAACCGTCGGCGAAGGTTCTTGATCGCAAGCGCAAAGTAGCGCCGCAGAATAAAAGGGTCTGTTTTCATTGCTTGATTCATATAGGAGCCTCACCTAAATTCAATGGCGGTCGCGTTCACATGATAGGTTTCGCCGTAGGGAACTAATATTCCTTCCACTCGCGCCATGCGCCCTTCGTTCATCGGGGCATTCATCGCGATTTCCTGCAGGTCGATCCGAAGATTTTCCTTGCCCGTGTGGATGAAGAAGAAACAACCCATGGTCTTGCATTGATCCGTGATTGTCCCCTCAACGGTCACCAGCTTGCCCAAAAAGTCCTTGGGCCTCTCCACTAAGTCCGTCACATTTGCCGTTGGCGCGCCGGTAAATGAGCCGTACCGCGATGGCATCCGCATGGCTCGCCAACCGAAATATCCCCCGCCAACCAACGTTAATAAACAAATCAGTAATATCGTTCGCATGGTCTAATCCTTTCCCACCTTCGCCTTGCCGGCGGCTTGTAGCGCTCTCTCAAAAAACGGCTCGAATCTTCCGCCAAAAACAAAACAGTCGAGCAGAATCAAATTCTTCCTAACGCCACGAAGCGACGCCTGATAATCAGGCAGGCCCGTGGCTTCGAGCGCCGGAGGCTTAATCGCGGCCACCCGATCCGCCTTCGCCGCGGGCTCAACCGCCGCGTAATAATCGTGCTTGTAGAAGTCACCCAAGGTGAGCCCCGTGAATTGGGCCCGGAACTCTTTCGTTCGTAACTGGCGCGCGGCCGGGCTTTCCAGCCGCTGAAAAAAGAAGCTCTTGATTTGGGCAGTGGCCGGATCCATGGAGAGAAACACTTGGATCACGCCGCCCTTACCTGGAACATTCACGCCATGGACGATACCGATTTTCGCCGAGCCTTTGAACACGATGTAAACCGTGTACGGGGTCTCGTAAGTTTCATAAATCGAATCGAGGTCGCTGCCCAAGCGCGCCTTCAGCCCTTTGAATAGACTGCTGCCATCTTTTAGCCGCGGGAACTCGTTCAGTTCTTCCTTGAAGCTGGTCATCTCCGGGTAGAGAAACTTTAGATCTTCCGCCGGATTACTCAGCGTGCAGCCGATGGCGCCGAACAATTGTTGCCCCAGTGTAAGTGACGCTAGCACTAAGTATGGAATTACATGTTTCATAAAAGTCCTTATCTGTAAAAGTAATATTGCAGCGCCACAACCGTGTCCGGCTGGCCTTTCATCCGTTCCAGTTTCCTTTCGACATTGAACTTAATCCAATGCAAATTCGAGTTGCCGACGTCATTTCTGAAGTACCAGGAAAATTCAGCAATCATCGATGCGTCAGCGCCCAAACCATCCTGAGAAAAGCGCCTGTACTGCAGCGCACTACCCCAGCGGCGCGAGGAATGTGTGTATTCGACCTGATGTAGTTGGGTAATTACCGCATCGGGAGCGTCGCGGCCACCACTCAGTTCACTGGTTAATGACAGCAGTCCCGTTGGCACTGCGCGCCGGTACCGTCCGTCCAAGCCCACTCGCTCCGTTTCCACTGGAGTTGCCTGCATATGTGTGCCAGAGCCCCGCCGCGCGTTTGCTTCCGCCGATAGACGCTCTCCGCCCATCACCGAAAACCCGCCTTCCACGCCGTAATCGGAACTATACTTATTGGCTAGACTAACTCGCAGCGCCCCAAGCCCGGCCTGGCCTTTGTATTTCAAATCGTAGCCGGAACCAATCAGATAGTAGAGATCGTAGTTCAAATGCTTATTGAGCGATCCATAAAAACCCGCATACCAATCGCGCTCGAAGCCAAAGTTACGATCGTTGGAAAGCTGCAAGACAGTACCGTGCGTATCCGTTTGCAGGTTCAGTCCAAAGGGTACGTAGAATCTACCGGCGCGAAGATTGAACCGGCCCAGATTTTCCGCCCGCTGCTTCTCACTTAGCAGTGGATTCAGAACGTTATAGAAATCGAAATACAGGTTGTGATATTCAAATGCCCAGCCGGGGCGGCCTTCCCCCTCCATGTCGTTCAGCACTCCGTTGAAGCCATCGCGACGAACCACGCGGCCCTGGACATTGAAACTCGCAATCGTCGAAGTAGCGGTAGAGAACTTCTTCAGCACTTCAAATCCAACTGACTGGCGGCTGGCGCCATCCCCATTTTCGTTGGTACTGAACTGCGACATAATTTCCTCTCTGAAGCCAAAGTTGTCAGTGAAGAAGCCTTTCTTTGGCAGCCGCACCGAATCCTTCTTAGCTTCTTGCGGCTTCGATGGGTCGGCGAGATCCGCGAAGGGATCGTCCTTCGGCGGTGCTTGCGCTAACGCGGCATGGTAAAAGCCGATAAGCAACAAACCGGCATTTCTATATTTCGGCATGACAATTCTCGCAAGTCATAATTCATCTCCAAGGTGGCGCGGCGGCGCGCAAATTGATGGAAAGATTTTGACTAGACGAGGATTTGGTGGAAGGTGAGGAAACGAGGATGTTCAGCGGAACTTGTGCGCTCTACTCGGGCCGGCTCGAACGCAACAGTCTCCCTAATGACAGTCGCATTCATTACCAAGGCAGGTAACATGACCAGACCGCCGCCCTCAGGAGCAACCATCACGGCCGGTTCGGCATTCGCGCAAACGCAACTCGCTTTGGCGCAGTGATCTGGCGCTTTATCTTTGGGGCAGCATGGGTGTGACGGTGCACTTGCCGCTTTGGTGATTCCGCCGCAAGCCCCAATTGGGTTTACGAACATCACCAGTGCCACCAGTACCGCGATCGAGAGTTTTGTAGCGGACTTCACAATTATGCCCTTCATTCTTGATCCTAGCACGCCCAAGGCCAAAGCCCAATCCTTGCAAGTATTGGTTTACGTAACACACCCCCGACTCGCTGTTGGGTGAAATCACCCACAACAACACCCAAATGAAAGGCAATTTAACTGCAAATAGAAGTCATGGACCGATGAGTGGTTGCTTACGCCTGGCCAGAGAGTGGATTTGCTGATTGCCGGCGACAATCCGCCGGGTTCTTACCGCATTCTAAACCTTCCCGATGACCGCGGCTCCATGGGTATGGCGTCCCCGCAAGCCCCCGTTGGTGCTGGCGCACTTGAACCATTCAGGAATTGCGGAAATGCCAGTCCCCATTCCATCGCGTTTGTTGGACGCCAAGCCCTCGCCGCCGCCAACGGTGCAACGCCGCTTTGTCCCTACATAGGGCATGATGGGTGCTTTCAACTTAACGGCCGAAGCTTCAGTCCCAACCGGGTCGACACGAGGGTGCAGCTGGGCTCCGTTGAGGATTGGGAAATATAAAACCTAACCTTCATGGATCACCCCTCTCATATCCACGTCCGTCCTTTTCAACTGGCGGGCGCCGATGGCATTGTTGACCCAGCAATGCGTGACGTGATTAATGTGGTTCGCGGATCTCGTTGCCGCATTCGAATGCGGTTCGCGGACTTCGCGGGTAAGACTATGTACCATTGCCACATTCTGGATCATGAAGATCTTGGCATGATGGGTTTTGGGAAATTAAGGCCTAACTGTCTTCTTGGCCCTACACGTGCACTGGTATTTGTATGTTGTTTTGTCGGCCTGTTATCCAAAACTCGGCGCGCCGTCATGCTGTCTTACTCAGTTTGATGTTGACAGGTCTGCTTTTTTTTAGCGGTACCCTTTGTTCGTTCAATTGCTTCCTGGCGGCCTCTCCAAAGACGCATGCTTGCTGTCCACACAAGGGCGGGCCAGCGCAAAAGCATTGCTCACCCAGCGATGTATCGTCGGTAGCTGCAAGGGTGAAATCTGAGGTTGGCTCAGACCAAGTCGTCAGCTCCGTCCTGATTCCTGGCGCCGCCACGCAGATATCCAGGCTTGTTCCTGTTTTTTGTCCTCTATTCCCCAACGACTTCCTCCCGCCAGAGAACAAGACTTACCTTCGAATATCGGTTCTCCGCGTTTAGTCCAGCCCTGTCCATCATCGAAATGACCGGAGTTCAGGGCAAATTTAATTGTATTCGAAGAAAGAAATTCAAAGGAGAACCATCCATATGATTACGAGAAGAAACGCATTCACCGCAGCCATGGCACTTGCAGCAGAAAGTGCAACGCTACAAGCCGCCAATCCGCAGAAGATGTCCAACAAGGATTTGCACACTCTGATTGAAAGAGCCAAGACTCCCGCGGATCATCGTAAACTGGCGGACTACTATTCCGCCTTGGCTAACGAATACCAGATCGAGTCGAAGGAGCACACTGCAATGGCTGAGGCTTACGCAAAGAACCCAACCATCCAGGAGATGAAGAATCCTGGCGGAGCAGCCACTGTTGGCCATTGCCGGTTCTTTGCTTCCAAGTACAAAGAGATGTCGGAAACCGCCCGAACGATGTCCACTATGCATGCGGACATGGCCAAGGCCGCAAAGTAGAAACGCAATCACGAAAAGGGGTGCCCCCGTCCGTCGCCCCGACCTTCAAAGTCTGCTCCGACCGGTCCTGCATACGCCAACTTCTCCGTCAGTGATCTTTCACGTGATCTTCGCATAGCTACTAAGTCTTGAATCTGATCCGGACCCTTGCGAATATCGACTTTGAAGCCGTTCGGCCTTACGAACCCGGAATGTATCCATCGGATACCGCAGACGAGCAGCTGGACGAAAATTGATGTCCGCGTGTGGATGTTACGTGCACTTTCCTTGAGAAAGATCTGGTGGGCTATTTCACAAAGCCGTGGGCCCCTGGCTTGGTTCTTCACCAGGCCGGGTTGCTCCAAAATAAAGAGCCGCCGACCTCGGCAAGATCAGAGACGCGTGCGGATGGAACTGAACGGACTGCATGAAGTAGAAGTATGAGACGGGTCTGGCTCCGCACATCCGGTATTCCAGCCTGGAGGATGAGCTCTTCATCACGGAATTTGTGGAGGAGGCCGATTTTCCAGCAATGGAGGCTCTTGTAAAAATGCCGGCTGCGCTGCGGACTCTGCATGCACTGCCGCCGTTTCCCAGAGTTGAGAACCATCTCAACACCACCTGCATGTTCCTACTAAACGAAGGTCCTGGCGGACAGCCACACGAGAATGGTCTGGCAGGGTTCATTGGAAAGAGCTTGTCCGGAACATGCGGGAGCCAAGATATAACGAGGCATTGAGAATTGTTTCAGAGTGGGATGCGTGTCCATAACAAAAAAAACGGGGAATGCGCCGCTCAAGCCGCATCCCCCGTTAGCCAAAACTGCTTTGTTATTTGATTTACGCCGGTTGCCCGGCTGGTTCTAACACATCAGCTCTCAATGCGGCCGCTTGTTCAGCTTCCGCGCGCAGAGCCGCGTTCCTTTCCCGCAAAGGCCCGCTCAGAAACCTCAGTAATAAGAGGTCCGAAGGTTGAAAAATTGTATTGGTGATGTTGCCGTCTTCTTCTTGGCCGTAAGTAATATGCTGGCGAATCAGTGTCCTGAACTGATCCAAGGTGATGCCCAACTCGTGGGCGGCTTCCGTTTCGGAAAAATGCATCTTTTGAGGACGAGTAGCAATTGTTGAGGATGTCATTTCCTCTCCTGCGATATAAAGTGTTTAATACATTAGCGTCCAGCCCGCGGACTCTTTTGGTCAGCAACTGTGTCATGAAAGCTCCTCGCTCCCTCCAGTTACTCCCTCGGTCCTGGTTTGTTTTTTGGCTTGATGATTACGCTATGAGATCCATTCTATGGACTATCAGCGAAATTCAGAATTGGTAAGAGGCCCTATTCTAGCGTCCGTTTGGACTGACTGTGATACCTTACCGTGCTCCTAAGCAACAAACTCGGCAAGGACTGAGAATACAGGTAGTTGAGGTACTACAGTATTACCACTTTACTATTTCATCTTGGAAACTTCGCCCGCCAAACGCGACGCAAGTGGGCTGGTTTGGCCCGCATACTTGTTCCCAGGCTTGCTCCGGTAAGGCATTGAGGAGGGAGTACTCAGTTGTTCGAAAGTAAACGAGCAGATTCTCATCCCAGGGTAGAGCGCCACCGGCACTCGTCCTAGGTTGCTCAATTCTAAGGTTGCCTTACCAATCCAACCCGGATCGAATAGGCCAGCAGTACCGTGAACGATGATTCCGATGCGTCCCAGGCTGGAACGCCCTTCAAGGCGCCCTAAAATATCATCTGCCAATTCCAGCGTTTCTTCGGTGATTGCCAACACAAAATCACCAGGCTGCAGAATAAAGGCCTCCCCATCCGGTACCATCACGGTCTTCATCATCTCTTGGACACTGGATTTGTGTCTCAGATCGATAAACGGGAACCGGCTGTGTTCGAACACGCTGAACTCCGGCCCTAGCCGGAAATCTACAGAGCAGCTCCCAAACTGCTCAGCGGGAAGATCAGGGGAAATCTTAATCTTTCCTTCTGCAATGTGTTTCTTGATGTCTACGTCGGAGAGTACCATGTGCGAAAAGATATGGTAGCGCAGATATGCCGGTGGAGTGGGCCCCGAAAAAGTTGGACAGGAGATAGCACGGAATCGTCAGTGTGCGTCATACTTGTGAATATGACCAAAGCCCAACTTGCCGCGCAACTATCCACGACATTAGAACTGAACAAGACTGAAGCAGAGAAGACCATTGATGCTGTCTTTGCCGCTATAAGCCAAGCCCTTAAGGATGGCGAAAAGCTAGACATCCGAGGTTTTGGTGTTTTCAAAGTAAAAGACCAGGCAGCCCGCACAGCCCGTAATCCGCGGACCGGAGAAGCAATTGCCGTACCGGCCAAGAAGGTCGCCGCGTTCAAACCCAGTAAAGATCTTGCGGAAGTGCTCAACCCGGAACAAGCGAAGGCCGCCGAACAGGCTTAGTAGCTAGGCTCGAGGGCTTAGTAGAGAAAGAGGGTCTGCGATACTACGAGGTATGAATTGCCGCTTCGTAGTATTGTCCGGTTGGCTGGCGATGTTGTGCGCAGGCCAACCGTTTACCCCAACTAACCCTGCCGCGCTGGCGGGGCGCAGGTGGCGTGAGCAGCACGAACGCGCCATCGTGGATGAGTTTGTTTCGCTTCTGGCCATTCCCAACATCGCCAGCGATCAAGTCAACATTAAACGCAACGCCGAAGCCATTGCGGCGATGCTGCGCAAACGCGGCGTAGAGGCGAAGTTGGTTGCCGCGCCAAATGCAAACCCAGTCGTCTTCGGCCAGATCAAAACTCCCGCCGCCACACGCACCATTGTTTTCTACGCGCATTACGACGGGCAACCGCTTGACCCTAAAGAATGGGCATCGCCACCTTTCACCCCAACTTTGCGCGACAAGCAGTTTGAGAAAGACGGCCAGATTATCCCCCTTCCCGCACCCGGCGCCCGGTTCAATCCGGAGTGGCGCCTTTATGCGCGCGGAGCTGCGGACGATAAAGCTCCCATCATCGCGATACTTGCGGCGCTGGACGCAATTCGCGCTGCTGGTATCCAATCCAAATCGAACATCAAATTCGCCTTTGAAGGTGAGGAGGAAGCCGGATCGGTGAATCTGGAGAGAACGTTGGCTGCGAACAAAGAGCTGTTTTCCGGAGATGTTTGGCTGATGTGCGACGGCCCGGTGCATCAAACCCGGCGCCCTTTGATTCTCTTTGGAGCGAGGGCGGGGACCAGGGTTGACGTAACCCTGTACGGCGCGCGTGGCGAACTGCATAGCGGACACTATGGCAACTGGTCTCCTAACCCGGCTCTGGCTCTAGCCAAATTACTGGCTTCGATGAAGGACGACAACGGCCGGGTGCTGGTGGAGCATTTTTATGACGATGTGGCCCCGCTGAGTCCGCTTGAAAAACGAGCGATGGAGGAGGCCCCTGATATTGACGGCGATTTAATGCGCGAATTTGGCCTGGGCTCCACTGAAGGCGGCGGTAAGAAGCTGACTGAGTTGATTACGCTGCCCTCGCTTAATATTCGCGGTATGGCCAGCTCAAGGATTGGGGCGCAGGCGTCCAACGTGATTCCCGCGACGGCGACGGCAACCATGGACGTGCGGCTAGTGAAAGGAATGGACCCGCAACGCACTGCCCATCAGATCCTCGATCACATTCGCAAGCAGGGCTTCTTCATCGTCACTGCCGCACCCAATGCTGAAGAGCGCAGGACGCACCCGAAAATAGCCATGGTGAACACTTCCGGCGACAAAACCGCCACTCGGACGCCGATGGACTTGCCCATTTCTCAAGAGGTCATTCGAGTTGTAGAGAGCGCCCGTGGTCCGGCCGTGAAACTCCCCAACATGGGCGGGGGGCTTCCGCTGCTGGACATTGAGAGTCCCTTGAACACGCGCACGATCGTCATCCCCATTGGCAATCACGATAACAATCAGCACAGCTACAACGAAAATCTGCGTCTCCAGAATTTGTGGGAGGGCATTGAATTGATGGCCGCTCTACTAACTATGTGAGTCAGAATTTATTAGTCCTAGTTTAGAGCGGCGGCATCACACTCGCATTAGAGTCTATCCTGGAATTAGAATCCTTTGTTATCACTGCGCTATCGTCTCTCCACGGCAGGAGGGCTCGCCTTGTCTTCCCTCGTCGCGCATAAGCTGCGCAGCTTCCTTACGCTGCTTGGCGTAATCATCGGTGTGGCTTCGGTTGTGCTTGTCGGAGCAGCCATCGAAGGGCTCGGAAACTACGCCGAAGAAAGCACCTCAAAGGCTTTCGGCAGCGAAACCTACATGGTTGCGCAAATCGCCAATGTGGGCCGTATGACCCGCAAAGAACGGGCCGACAAACTACGAAAGAACCACCAACTTCGTAACGAAGATTTGGCTTACCTTGAAACTACCACTGGCGAGCAAGTTAACTATAGCCCCTACCGCCAACAACCCGATGACGTGAAGCACGGCAATCAAACCATCGAATCCGTCAGCATTCTGGGAGTTTCCGCGAAGATCGCCGAAATTCGCGATCTGGTGGTAGTGGAGGGCCGCTTCTTTAATGAACAGGAAGAGCAGGCCCGGCAGCAGGTGGCGGTGATTGGCCAGGATGTGGTGAACGAACTGTTCCCCGCCGTTGTCCCAATTGGCCAAATCGTCACGGTGCGGGGCTTTGTTTTTACGGTCGTTGGCGTCCAGGAAAAGCTGGGCTCCGCCGATGGCCGTTCGCAAGATAGCTCCATGTACATTCCTTCCACCGTGTTCAATCGGATTTACGGGCCGCCCAAGAGCTTGGCAATCTTCGCGCGGCCCAAAGCCGGTACGGGGTTGACGCTAGCCGATTCGCTGGATATTTCCCGCGTAGCTTTGCGCACGCGCTTCAAAGCGAGGCCCGGAGCAGATGATCCATTCGATACGCTAACTCCCGATGCGATTCGCGCTTTCATAGATTCAATTCTCGGGCTAGTGAAAGCCATCGTCATTCCGGTGACGGCAATTTCCCTAGTGGTGGGCGGCATCGTGGTGATGAACATCATGTTGGTCTCAGTTACGGAACGCACCAAGGAGATCGGCCTTCGAAAAGCTTTGGGAGCACGGCGGGCAGACATTATGCTGCAGTTCCTCATGGAGTCCGTGATGATGTCGGCAATGGGAGGCTTGATGGGGCTGGCTTTGGGAGCTGCGACAGCTTACATCCTATCGATGGTGCTAGGCGTAAAGCTGGGTGTGTCGCCGGTCTATGTGGCGCTGGCGATTGTTGTCTCCTCCGTAGTTGGAATGGTGTCGGGATGGTATCCAGCCAGCCGCGCGGCGAGGATGGAGGCAGTGGTGGCGCTGCAATCAGAATGAGAGTCTCCGTCATGGAAAACGTGCGGATGTCGCTGACCGCGGTATGGACGAATCGCTTCCGGTCCATGCTGACAATTCTCGGTATTGTGATCGGCATCACGACGGTCGTTACTGTATCGAGCCTGCTTACCGGCCTGCGCAAAGGCGTGATTACGTTCTTTGAAGAGTTCGGGCCGGATAACATTTTTCTAGGCACATTCAGCGGCGATCCCAACGGCCGTCCCAACCCCAAGGAAGCCAAGCGACGACCTTTGAAAGTGGAGTATGCGGAGATGATCAAGCGGCTGGCTCCTTCAATTGAGGAGACCTCCGTTTCCATGTTCATCCCGCCGATTATTGGCCGTCAGGCGATGATCGCTAAAGTTCCCGGCTACGAATCGGATTCCGTTTCAATGATGGGGTTGTCCGCTTCTGGCTGGTTGACCCAACCAAAGAATCTGAAGTGGGGTCGCGTGTTCACGCAAGAGGAAGATGCCCGCGGCGCGCATGTGGCGGTGATTGGGCCGAAGCTTTCCGAGGCTCTATTTCCCGGAGCGAATCCGCTTGGTTTATCGCTGAACGTATCGGGAGCGGTTTTTGTAGTGATCGGAGTGACCGAAGAGGCCAAGGGTGGCTTCTTCGGCGAGAACGGATTAGACCGCTTGGTGACGATTCCCCTGCAAACGGCGCGCATGCGCTACCCGGGCATGGTGGACCGGTTCCAAATTACGGCAAAGGCGCGGCAGGGGCAACGGGCGGACGGGCTGGAAGAAGTGCGGGCTGTGATGCGGCGCGCGCGCAAGTTGGCGACGGCGACTCCCGATGATTTCGTGGTCACCACACCCGATCAAATCGTGGCGCGGTTTGAGAGTCTGACGGCGATGATCGTGCTTATATCGACCGCGCTATCCGGACTTGGGTTGCTGGTGGGCGGCATTGGCGTGATGAACATTATGTTGGTGAGTGTTACGGAGCGTACCCGCGAAATTGGAGTGCGCAAGGCCCTCGGCGCGCGGAAGCAGGACATCATCTTTCAATTTCTGATGGAGGCCGTCACCCTCACCGGCCTAGGCGGAGTGCTGGGCATCATCATTGCCGTGGCGATCACGCTGCTGATTGGCAAGCTGGTGACGTCGCTACCGTCGGAAGTGCCGCCCTTCGCCCTCGTGCTGGGGTTTGCGGTTTCTGTAGCGGTTGGTTTGTTTTTCGGTGTTTGGCCGGCATACAAAGCCGCCCAGTTGGACCCTGTGGATGCGTTGCGTTACGAATAACTATACTGACTCCGTTGAAAGAACTTCTTTGCCTGGTCATGGCTTGATTCATCCGGGAAGTGTCAACAAGTACATACCCCGCCCCAGTCAGCCTTCAAGCAACCAAGCTTCGATCTCTATTCGACTGACCGAAGCGCAACGCATGGCATCCTTCCCACAACCTATTGCGGCGCGGAACGACGGCCGCGGGAACTCACCTCTCGAATATGCCGCGTACACACTAAGCGATCGTGATCAACTTGACCGGCATCCATCCGAATCGCTGATCACGTCCGAACCACTTCGAGTCATGAGGTTCTTGTTTTTATCCGCGGCTTATCGGTTTCACGCAAGAGCTGGGCCCCCCGTCGCTACTGATCGCCCTCCGGCAAATCGCGCCACTACTTCTCTGGAACCACTTGCTGCAAACCCGAACACTCTGGCATCGGGGAAAGCCGTTTCCTTCTGTTCCTAACTGCTTCTGTCGAAACTCAGTTATGACAGATTGGACGGCTTTTTGTTATTAAGCTAATGAAAAATTCGGGCTAGACCTTACGTTCCCCTGATAAGCCAATGGCCTGTGTTTGCCACGGATCCGGTATCACGTTACTGTTTTTCGGCATGCCAGTTAAGGCGTTCAGGACACTTCTCCTGGTAGGCGCCGCTCCAGGCGCCGTTGACGATCTTCAGCTTGCCCCCGTCGTTCAGCAGTTGGCCGGAATAGTGCTGAGTCCAACCTGACTCACGATCGAATTCAATCCGGCCGCCGCGTACCGTGCCATTCTTTATGGACCCGTTCCCGTTCTCAAATCCGCCCGTAAAATTCACGCCATCGGTGGAATTGATGCCAATCAGCAATCCGTATTCGTCGTTACAGGAGTGCCACTGCCAGAAAAAGGACCCAATGGGGAGCGTTAGACCGGCCGGTGTGCCTCCCGAGACGCCAGTTCCCGCGCTGGTCTGCTTTACCCCGGAAAAATGCCCGCGCGCGGGAGATCGGCCAGTGACGGCCGATAACAGATAGCACATGGCTGCATCGTTTGCATTGTAGGTTCCCGGCTCGATCCAGGTGAATCCATTACATTGTGGATTGTTGACGCAATCAGCCTGGCATTGGGCGCCGGAGGGCCGTTGGTAGTAAGTCAACCTCGTGCCAGTGAGGGACATGCCGGCCTCGGTTCCGGCTGGAGCGGCAGCTGTGGTCTTCACGCCGGACACGTGGCCGCGGGGGCGGGATCGGCCAGTAACGGCCGACAGTAGATAGCACATGGCGGCATCCGTCCTATTGTAAGTTCCAGCCATGATCCAAGTGAAGCCCTTGCAGTTTGGGTTATTGGCGCAGTCGTTCTGGCATTGCGCTACCGACGGACGCTGGTAATAAGTTAGGTTTGTTCCGTTCAAAGAAGTCTCGTTTTCATTCGGACCGAGTGTTTGAGCGAGTGTGGGGAAAGCGAATAGGAGTGCGAAGGCGCCTGCCCGCGGAGTGGCTCGAAATTGTTGGTTAAGGTACATTTGGTTTCCTTCCTTCGAGAACAGTGTCGTTGAGGTTCTCAAGATCCTAATGGGCGAACGCGAAAAACATTTCAGGAAACTCGAAATGGAGATACAATCGTCTCCTCTGCGACGCCCATTTCGACCGCCATATCGCATGCGGTTCAAAATAGGTTGTGGTAGTGTTTGAAGATGAAACCCCCGCGCGCGTCCATACTGATGCTTCTCGCGTCTCTGCTGGCGGCGCCGCAAAGCCCACCGGGTGTTACAGAATCCGTTTTGGAAACCGGGAAGGTCTTTGATCGGAGCTTGGTTGGCGCCGAAACACACTCGTATCGAATCGAGACGCGTGAAGCAAATCTGTATTGCTCCCTCATCGTTGATCAAAGAGGCATCGATATCGTCCTCGCCGTCTTCAATTCTGACGGCAAGAAACTCGCCGAAGTGGATAACTTTAATGGAGCGACGGGGCCGGAACGTCTAAACATTGTGCTGGACCGGCCAGCCTCATACCGCGTCGAGGTTCGCTCGTTTGGGAAGAACGCATCTGGCCAGTACGGAATCCGGTTAGTCGCACTGCGCCCGGTTGCGAACGCCGATTTCACAAGGATCGCGGCGGAGCGGGCCTTTGACGAAGCCGAGCTATTGCGCACCGCTCCTTCAGTGCAGTCGCGCCGTAATGCGACGGCGAAATATCAGGAGGCGCTGAAAGGATTCGCTACGATCAAGGACCGCGAGGGCGAAGCCGATTCCTTTACCAGCCTGGGAAGAAATCTTGCTGATTTGAGTGAAACCCAGCCGGCACTCGAAGCCTTTCTTCAGGCGCTTGATCGCAAACGAAGCCTCGGTGATCGAAAGGCCGAAGCGTTACTCCTCCATAACATCGGCGGAGCGTATTACAACCTCAGTGAATATTCCAAGGCCCTTGATTACAGCCATCAGTCCTTGGCCATGCATCAGAGTTTGGGAAATAGAGCCGGGGAAGGAACAGCTCTTCATTGGCTCGGTATCATTTATGCTGCTATGGACGACAATGAAAAGGCGCTCGATTATTTCAATAAGTGCCTTGCTGCTTGGCAGGACGTG
>JANXXI010000117.1 GCA_025350695.1 Acidobacteriota bacterium | reverse complement strand
CATCACCGGGCGGGCTCAGCCTTGCCTGCTCCTCAACTTCTCACCCCCGCACCGCCGATGAGAACTTAAACATTACATTAAAACGGGCATCCCCACGCGTTTAGTTCACTGCACGTTCTCATCACCGGGCGGGCTCAGCCTTGCCTGCTCCTCAACTTCTCACCCCCGCACCGCCGATGAGAACTTAAACAATCACAAATCCCAGCCATTGACCTCGGCTAACGTCGGCATGAGCAAGTCTCATTGCTTCGATATCCCCTTCCATGGAGAGAGTTTGCATTCGATGGCGCTGTTCGTATTCGGCCTTGAATGAAATTACAATGTCCTGTGCTAGCCCAGGATGTATTTGATTGTATTTTGCCAGAGTCTCTGGATTTGGAATTGGGCCAGAACTGTATGTAAGGGTCTCTTTTGATTGAGAAGAGACGATAGAGCTTGGCTTCTCCACGTGTCCTTGCCCTTGATGACCCGCTATACTACCGTGCGCAGGTTTCGGCTTCGACATCTTCAATCTTGCGTTGGGCGACTTTTGAGAAGTTAACAGTAACAGTATTCCAATCGTTAGCTAACGATTCAAGTGCTGTTTTGTTTTGGGGAATATAGAAGCGGTGGCTCAGATATGGCGGTTTGGCTTCATCCAAAAATATGCGTATGATACTTCCATATCCCTTGCGGAGGTTTACGTTGGTAGTGAGCATAGTTAATTGTAGATCAACTCGTGAATCGAAATCTGTTGCTGTTGTAAACCTGTTGATATCATTGATCCAACAAATCTACCACATCAGCGATCTCCCAAAAGTTTTTCAGTCACACCAGCGGCCATAGACCCTCTTGGGGTCGCTTTGTTACTTTTATGTTGCTGGTGGTGCCTTTACTCTTCTTCGGTCATGGCATTGGCTAACTGAAATCGGTAAGCCACTGGTTCGACCAGATTGCGGATCAGCAGTAAGTTACCGTTGACAAGTGGGAATGCGCCCAATCCATCCATCGCTTTGGGAGCCTGGAATCCATCGTCCATAGTGCCGCCTTCATAGCTCACAACCGAATATTGGAAACCCGGTGGTAGCGCCAGAAATTCTCCGGCGGCTTGCAATGGACCATATCCATCACTAGCTAGGGGGCCGCAGGTGTTTTGCGTTTTGTTTGATTTGTTGCTCATGCAAAGAAACTAGCATGGGGCGCGGGCGGCCTAGGGTGGGGGTTGCTTGTAAGGTGTTAGGCCTCTATTGGTTAGAAATTTTGATTGGCCTGTGATATGCGAAAAGTTGGGGTGCTGTTGGGTTTTGAGGTTAGCTTTGATTCAACGGGTAGTGGTGCAGTGGCGGGCTCTGCGTCCTCTGCGTATCCGGATTGGCCAACTGACGTAGTTTGGTTCGTTTCATCGGGTGTTGCATGGGCGGGGCACTCTTGATTTCGGGGAGTTCCTGTTCGTGAATGGGACGGGCTGTTATTGAGTTTAGCTTTGATTCAACAGGTAGTGGTGGAGTTGCGGGCTCTATTTCCCCGGCGTATCCAGATTGGCCAACTGCCGGAGTTAGGTTCTTCCGAAAATCATTTGCGCGCATGCTGCAAGTCCTTTTTTGGCAATAAGATATCAAACCCAGCCATGACCGCGTATAGGCTGCAGTTTCATTTCCGGGGATGGACCACAGGCCCATAAAGAGTTTCGTTTCAACGGGTATTGCAGAGGCGGATGTTGGAGCGGTTGGTTCTTCAGGTTTCCGATTTGTTGTTTTCTGGTTTCATGACGATTCCAGAATACTATGGCGGGGCAAGCGAGGAGTGGGCAAAGTGTTTGGAATCAACGTGAAAGGCGCTGTGACAGGGGGTTCTGCGAGACGGATTTATGGGCCGCTGATGGGCGCTGATGCACGCTGATAAGACAAAACTCATAAGCTGCTACGTTTTATGCAGATTGATTCTTGACGAATTGGAGGGCAGGGGTTGTGTGATAACCTTCTTACATTCGCGGAAATCTCCCAATTCTCATGAAACCCTCCTCTGGAAAAAACACCGTTAATCTACTCCACCTTACCGACTTGCATTTCGGGCTTGAAAACGAAAAAGACAAGGTCGCCATCGAAATGCGGATCTCCGCATTCAAAAGCCTAATCGAGGTGCTGAAGCACGAGAGGCTGGATCTAATTGCCATATCCGGTGATTTGTCCTGGCAGGGTAAGCCTGCAGGATATGACGCGATTGAATCCTGGTTGAAGAACGAGCTTCTGCCAGCAGCCAAGCTTACTCCCGCTGACTGCGTGATCTGCCCCGGCAATCATGACCTAAATGTGAAGGCTGCCTTTGTCAGCAGCACAAAAGATCACAAACAGGCCGATGGTTATTTGGACCCATCCAATATTGGAAATGATCCCAGTAAGAGGTTCGAGGAATATATAAAATTCGCCAAACGCATGAATTTTCCGGCGCCAATCTTTCAAGGGGAAGAAAACCATCTGGTGGGCGTGACGGCGCCCCGCAAAGGACTTCAATTTGTTTGTTTGAATTCGGCCTGGTTTTGCAAGGACGATGGCAGCGACAAAACCAACCTCTGGCTTGGGTTGCCGCAACTTAAATGTATGGCGAGCCAATTGCCGAATCCGGAAGGAAAAGAGTACGACACAAATAAGCACCTGACAGTTACCTTAGTGCACCATACCAAGGAATGGTTTTACGAAGACGAGCTTAAGACCTATGAGTACAGGCGAAGTACCTATGACTATATGGTGGAGCGCTCGCACGTTATCCTTTCCGGCCATTCGCACAAGCGACCAGAAAAGGCAGATAGGCTGGGGCAGCGCGCCTACCTGTTCGAAGGTGGGGCCACTTATGCCGGCAAATCCTACCAAAATAATTTTTCTATCTTACAAATTGACGTTGGGAAACGTGTGGTCGTTCGGCGCCACTTCGAATTCGACCCAGCCTACGAGCGATGGGAAAAAAAGAGGGACGACGGAAATCCTTACAAACTCAAAGTAATTGAATCCAGAACCAAGACCGCCAAGCCCAAAGAGCGGGACGCAGGCCAGGATAAGGCATACAAAGAAAAGCTAAGCGCAGATACAAAGCTCATTGAGATTGAGAATCCCAGAGAGTCCCCTGAGCTGGATAAGAACCCTTTTCCACCGATAAAGAGGTTGTATCAGGAACTTACTTATACGGAGTACCCTGGGCCGCTATCAAAGAAAGTTGAGATGGGCGATGAGGCACAACCGAAACGCCTTGCCCTGCAAACTTGCTTGCATCGAAAACACAGTGTGATTGTAGGGGATCCGGGTAGCGGCAAAACCACTTTCATTCGTTGGGTGTCCTGGATGTTGTGCCAGGAAAAGGACACTGTAAAGGACTTTGCGCTTAAGGGTTTTCCACTCTTCCTTCGTGTTCGCGAGATGGACGGGTTCATCCCTCCGAACGAAGATGCTACAGATCCTGATTGGATTCCACGTTTTCTGGCAAATAAGTACAAGATCCTTAAGCTTGGAGAGGACTATTTCAAGAAGAAACTCAAGAACCGCGATACTTTCCTGCTGCTGGATGGATTGGATGAGGGCGGGAGCCAGAGGCGGAGAGAACAGCTGGTGGCAATGGTAGTGGCGGCCGCCGCTTACCCCTGCCGTATTGTGGTCACAACACGCCGCAGCACTATGAAGGAGCTTACCAATCTGAAGGGCCGCGGTGAGCCGCCCTTCGGGGCTGTGTTCATCAACGACTTGAGCGATACGGATATCGAAAAGTATCTGAAGAGTTGGAGCAAGTGGGTCAACGATTTGGGTCCCGATGAGGAAACACCGGCATTGCTGGATTATCATGCCAAGTTACTAAACGCCGTGGAAAAACCGGAAGTAAGGGAGCTAGCCGGTAATCCCCTTATGCTGACATTGCTGGCAACCTTGCATCACCGTCAACACAAATTACCGGAGGAGCGCGTCAGGTTATACAAGGAAATTGTGACGTGGCTGGCCAAGGAGGCCGCCAGAAAGCATCCGGAATGCAGTGATGGCCTGCTGTTGGTGCGGCTAAGGACACTAGCCCTGCATATGTTGCGGTTAGATGAGACGAAAGGACAAAACCGGTTTTCCATTGACTTGGGGCAAGCGGCTAATGTTATCGCCAAGGAAACGAAGCAGGACTCGGATGCCATGAAATTATTTCTGGAAACAGCGCAGAGCGACAATGGCATTGTCACGCTTAAGAACGGAAAAGTGGAATTCTGGCATCGCTATTTTCAGGATTATCTGGCTGCTGTCGCCATTGAGAAATTGACGGACTTTGATGCGGTGGCCCTTTCGTTTTTAAATCTGGAGCCCGGTATCACCCTGCTTCCTCTGTTGGCCGGTTATATACATTGTGAAGGTGAGGTTCTTAAGCTGGATAAGCTGTTTGAGACGCTGGCTCAAAGCGGCAAGGGCGCGGGATTGGAAAGGAAGGCTCACCTGGTAGGAGTGATGGGAAAGATGCTTGCTGACCTTGCTGTGGGAAAGACCAAGTATAAACTTTCCCCGGCTGCGCAAAAGTCCTTCGAAGAATTGCGCAAAGATGTGATGAAGATCTTTACGCCGGGCGGAACGAAAGGCCTTGCTCTTCAAACCCGCAAAGACGCCGCCCAAGCGCTGGATCAGGTTAACCCGGAGCTGCGGCTATTTATGCCGGATGAAAAGGAAGCGGGTCAATACTGGGTAGATATCAAACCCGGCAAGTTCTTCATTGGTGGTGAGGGGCTTAACGCCCTTCCGCGCGAAGAGAAAGATATCAAGGGCTTCCAAATCGCCAGGTTTCCTGTTACGGTTTGGGAGTACAACCTATATTTATTGGACGAGAAAATTCCCGATCAGAAAAAACCGGTCAACTGGCCGGGTCAAATGAAATCCTGGAGCCGGCCGGTAACGGGTGTCACTTGGTTTGATGCGGATGCCTATTGTAAGTGGGTTAGTAAAAGGTACAAGCTAAAAGTGCGGCTACCCAAAGAAGAAGAGTGGGAATTTGCGGCGCGCGGTAAGAATAGCCGAATCTATCCGTGGGTTGCTGAGCGGGGCAAGAAACCAACGGAACACTTAGCGAACTTTCGGGAAGATGGAGAAGAATTTGATCGCAAAAAACACCACCCAACGCCAGTAGGTATGTTTCCAGACGGCAACACGCCAGAGGGGGCGGCGGATATGGCAGGAAACGTTTGGGAATGGACGAGTTTGGATTATCAACACGAGCAGGCAAAAGTCGTGCGGGGCGGGTCCTGCCTCGATGTTGCGACCTACCTGCGCGCCGCTACCTGTGTCTGGGTCGGTCCAGTCAACAGGGACGACGGCGTTGGGTTCCGGTGTCTTAGGGACTGATTTGCTTGATACTTTTTTCTTTTTCCTTGACCAAGGCGGAGCCGCAGGGCAAGAAAATTTTTTTAGGGGGCTGCTATCAAAAAGAAAACCGAAGAAACTGTACCGGTGGCCGTTG
>JANXXI010000116.1 GCA_025350695.1 Acidobacteriota bacterium | reverse complement strand
CATAGTGAAATCAACGACCCCCACAGGCAATGCAACCGCGCCCAGCTATTTGAGGGCGGCGCCGCCTTTGAGAATACGAGGTGGCCGAACAATTTCTCGATCCTAAAGATCGATAGGAAAGATCGTAGCATTATTCGAAGACCCTACGCCTACGACCCAAGCGAAAAGGAGTGGGAAGTGAAACGGGGCCGGGATTGGAAGGAAGAGCTGGGTGGCGTTTGGTACGATCTGAAAACTCCCAAGCAATCCATCAAAACCGGGGTTTCAGGGCCGGATTCGGATGAAGAAAAAGATGCCGAATACTTGAAGTACCTCAGCGGGAAGACAAGATTCATAAAAATGGATAGCCCCAAGAGCATTCATGACAAGAATCGACTCCCGCCCATTGAAACACTCTATCAACACCTTACTTACAATAAGCCGGGCAAACAGGAAGGCGACAGGCCCGAGTCCGGAATGAGACGTGTTCCGCTGGAGGAATGTCTTGGCGAGAAGCGTCTGGTGATTGAAGGCGACGCGGGCGGCGGCAAGACCACGTTCGTCCATTGGCTTACCTGGATGCTCTGCCAACAAGAAGCAGTCTCAAGCAATTTTCGTCAACGAGGATTTCCTATCCCCATTCGAGTGCGTGATTTGGACCGGTATATTGTGGACAAGGTCAACGAAAAGCACCCAGCAAAGAACCGCGACGCGAGAGTTGACAGACCCGGTTGGATTGCGGAATTTTTAGCGTCGCAAGATGAAAGCAAAAGCATGAAACTTGATGAAGCCTATTTCCTGAGGAAACTGGGCCTTGCTGAGACGTTCCTGTTGTTGGATGGGCTTGACGAAGGGGAAAGCCAGGACCGGCGAAAAGAGTTGGTCGACATGATCGAGAACGCCAGTCTTCTGTACAAGTGCAGGATTGTAGTTACTACCCGTCCAAGCGTCTCCACCCATCACAAAACGAACCTGGTTGGCCGTGGAGGGCACGCTCCCTTTGAAAAAGTAACTGTCAACAAGCTGAACGCAAGCGACATTGCGGAGTATTTGGACCATTGGTGCCTTTGGTTGAACGACGGGGACACCGCCGCTGCAAAAGCCTACCATAAGAGCCTTCTTCGGGACGTGCGAACCTCCGGCGTTAGCGAATTAACGGGCAATCCATTGATGCTTACTCTGTTGGCTAATCTTCACAACCGGCAGCATCACTTGCCCGAGGAGCGTGTGGTGCTGTATGAAAAGGTAGTGGATTGGCTGGCTGAGGAGGCTACTTACAAACATAAGGATCAATGGAGCAAAGGCGAATTGCTGCTTCGGTTGCGGATTCTAGCTTACAGGATGCTTGTGCCGAAAGGGGCTACAGACAAAGGGCGATTTTCCTTAGATCTGACCGAGGCGGCCGCTCTGCTGGCCGGTGAAATGGAGACCACCGAGCGCGACATGCGAACCTTTTTGGAAACGGCGCAAAGCGATAACGGAATTGTCACGTTGAAGAGTGAGTCGATTGAATTTTGGCACCGGTATTTTCAAGACTACCTGGCAGCCGTTCACATTGCCGATTTGCCGGACTTTGACAAAATCGCCTTGCAGTTCCTGCACCTGGAAACGGGTGAATCGCTGTTGCCGCTATTGGCTGGGTATCTCCACAAAGAACGGAAAACGGCCAAGCTCGACAAGGTATTTGAAACGTTGGGAAGTAGCGCCGTTAGGGAACGTTTACCGCGCATGGCTCATGCAGTAGCGGTGATGGAGAAGATGCTTGCCGATTTAAGGGTGTCTGTTGATGAGTACTCACTTCCCGAAAGCGCCGAAGTAACATTTGAAGAACTTCGCAAAAAAGTGAACAGTATCTTCGAGCCAGGCAGGGCCAGGGAAGAGAAGCTGCAACTGAAAACCCGGGTGGAAGCGGCAGAGGCGCTGGATCAGCCCAACCCCGCGCTACGTTTATTCACTCCAGACCAGGACGACGAGGAAAAGAAACAATACTGGGTCACAATCCCGGAGGATGAGTTCTTTATTGGCGGAGAAAAGAACGGCCACGATGCGCTTCCAGCGGAGACAACAAAAAGGAAAGTTCCCGGTTTCCAGATCGGCCGTTATCCGGTCACCGTTTGGGAATACAAGAAGTATTCCGATGATGAGGATATCCCCGCTGAGGAAAAAGAGAAACCTAACGAATGGACGGAACAACTGCAGCATTTGAGCTGCCCAGTTTACGGCGTTAGTTACAATGACGCGGCAAAGTATTGTGTTTGGGCAAGCAAGAAATACGGAGTGCCAAGTTTGCGGTTACCTGACGAAGAGCAGTGGGAGTTTGCGGCGCGAGGTAAGGATAGCCGGATGTACCCATGGGACCCAAAGGCTGGAGGGGAACCTGACGAGTATCTAGCCAACTTTGGTCACAAGGCAGGGCGCCCTACGCCAGTAGGCATGTTCCCAGACGGCAACACGCCGGAGGGGGCGGCGGATATGGCGGGAAACGTTTGGGAATGGACGAGTTCTGATTATCAAGACGAGCAGGCAAAAGTCGTGCGGGGCGGGTCCTACGTCAGTGATGCGTCCAGCCTGCGCGCCGCTACCCGTTTCGGGGGCGATCCAGTCGTCAGGGACGTCAGCATTGGGTTCCGGTGTCTTAGGGACTGATTTGCTTGATACTTTTTTCTTTTTCCTTGACCAAGGCGGAGCCGCAGGGCAAGAAAATTTTTTTAGGGGGCTGCTATCAAAAAGAAAACCGAAGAAACTGTACCGGTGGCCGTTG
>JANXXI010000085.1 GCA_025350695.1 Acidobacteriota bacterium | reverse complement strand
CTCAACTCTAATCGAAGCATTTGATTTTTGAATTCCAATGCATCTATGCAGCAATCATGAAATTCAAGCTTAGGTTCTTCTATCATAGAATTTATGGAGCAAAGTGCGACCGTTTGCTGTTTTTTGGGCAGGGTTTCCCGTTTTTATCCAAGTATAGATCTTTGTCGCCGCGAGTACTCTTGGGGTTGTCTCTGTGATAATGATCGATACCTCGATAATCTTGGACAAGAGTGAAACAGAATGATATGTCTAGTAACAGGATACAAACAAAACCGGGCTACTGGAGTACCCAGCAGCCCGGCTATGTTACAACTTAGGCGACTACAATTACATCAACAACAATTACTCAGCGCGGAGACCACCGGTGCGGCAGGAACGGCAGATGCCGAACGTGCTGCCGTTGCCAATGATGCTGGTGCAACGGCCAGTGATCGAAGCCAATTCACCAGCGCTCAACGAAGCGGGGATGAAAGCCGTTTCCGTTGTGGCGAAGGTTCCAGCGGCGGCGGCGGCGTGAACCGTCGTGCCCCAAGCGAGCATGCCGGGTTGAATCGGGAATGCTGCTCCGCCAGCCAAAGCAGCACTGTTGGTGCAGTTTGTGCCTGTGCCCCCAACGACGGCGGGCGGGACCGGCACGGGGCCAGCGAGCGTGTTGACGAGCTTGATAACTACTGAGTTAGGACGGACGCCGGTCAACGTGTTGCTGACCAGATCCTGGTTAACCGACAAGGACACAAGTCCGTTCGGTGTGATCAAGCAAGAGCAGCAGGAAATCAGCTGTTCATCGGGCGAGAACGCATATACGTTCACGCAGATGTTGCCGGCCGCGCCGCCGAATCCAGGACCGTTCAATGAAGCGCCGTTCGCGCCGGTGTTGGTGATGTTAATCACCGAATCACCAGCAGTCAGGTTGGCTGCGTAACGGATCTGGAACGAGGTGTCTTGTTGTGAGAAAGCAGCCACTGAGAACAGGGCCGCGAAAGTTAGTGTAGAGAGAGTTTTGTGCATGAGGTGCCTCCGAGGAAAACTCTAACATCGGACTTAGTCTGATTCAATCCCCTGAAAGATGTAATCAACCGGATGTACTTTGGGGACTAGTACATAACATGGGTGCGCCGGGCGTGGATGTTACTGTATAGTGACAACGCGGATGGACAAGTGGTGCGAAAGGCCGGTAAAGACTGATATACGGCGTGTTGCAAAGATGTAAGGAACGATTACATATCGTATCAACCGGACATACAACATAGTTACTTGACAAATACACAGAGGTATAATACGATACATCCACCGTATAAGATGCCAGTTAGTATGTGGAGCGCTGTGTCGACGTTAAAACCGAGGAATTAGTAATGGAACTAACAGTACCAAAGCGAAATGTACAAAGGCCACCTGTGTGATGAATGAACGCTCCGAGATGATCAATGAGAAACACATGCTGGTGATGAAACGACGATCGAGACTGGTGACGTTCCGGGTATCGGCTGAGGAACATGATGCGTTAATGAGATCCTGCGTGGCTTCCGGAGCTCGTAGTATTGCCGATTTCGCCCGCGCTTCGGTACTGCATACGGCGCAACGAATGGATTCGCCAACAGCGACGTTGAGTGGAGATTTAACGACTTTAAGCAAGTCTCTAGGCGAGTTGGATGCTTCCTTAAGTGAAATCAGGAAGCGGATTCGTGGAGTGTTAGGGATGCCCATGGAGAGTAATGGCGGCAATGGGAACGATAACCGGGCAAGAAGCCAACGGGCGGGAGAGTAGCGAAACGTTCGTTCCGTGGTACTAACAGCGTGCCAGGGTCGGGCTGTAAGCCGCGCGAAGTACCAAAGTGTTTGATGTTGCGCTAGGTTCCCAAACGGGAACGTATTTGCGTGTTAGCGGATCTTTTTCTTGGACGGCATACGCCAATTAGGGCACGTTCATTATGTCAACCAACTCTAAACAGTGAAAGAAATGAAGAGCACAAGATTAAAGTACGCCTCGTCAAGTTACGGCATCCCCCCCGCACTGGTGGAAGAAGGACTGGTTGTTTTAAACATGTCCCTAGAACCCATTGGCGCCGATGAGGGAGCGGCTGCTATTCTTGGCATTCCTTGCGCCATTGGGGAGGAAGCCATGTTGAGCCTCCCTGATAACATTCGCGAGGCCTTAGGCCGCAATAAGGATGATCTCTTTTCGGCGAAGATGAATTTTCGGATCGGGAAAGACGCCTATAATTGCCGGGCGTTTCTAATGCAGAGTCAAAACGAAGACGCTGAAGCGATGATTGCCTTTCACATGCAGCGGGACACATCGGTGCCAAACGCCATAGAGATTGTAGCGTCACAGTACCACCTTACGGATCGGGAACAAGAGGTGCTGCGAGGAATCGCCATCGGTCTTACTAGTAAAGAGACAGCCGAGCGGATGAACATAAGCCCGAATACTGTTAAGTCCTTCTTGCGTATTATCATGATCAAGATGGGCGCGGCGACGCGTTCCGGCATTGTTGGCAAGTTACTCGAATACAGCAACAAGACAACAGGCAGCTTGAACGGAAACGGATCGAACGGGCCTGGCTTAAACGGGAATGGATCAAATGGTCATGATCATATGACTATGAACGAAAACTGATTCGTTATTCCAAAGCTACAGTACCGTTCCCTTGACGGTCACGGCTCGCCGGGTTTTAAAAGAAAAGAGCGGCTCCAGAAATCATGGAGGCCCCTCGATGCACACAAATACAATTCAGGGTTATTTGAGTTCCGAAAACCGCTCTTAAACTATATCG
This sequence comes from Acidobacteriota bacterium, assembly GCA_025350695.1. Taxonomy (GTDB): domain Bacteria; phylum Acidobacteriota; class Terriglobia; order Bryobacterales; family Bryobacteraceae; genus JANXSF01. The sequence goes on along the minus strand of JANXXI010000085.1, from coordinate 10,646 downwards.
TTTTCCCGAGTCGATTGCGCTTAGGGCTATTTAATAGCAACCATTACGCCAACCTGGCTCACGATGCCGCCTACGGAGACTTCCAGCGGAATTTGCCCACCTGTTGGAGCGTTGGCTGGAATCATGGCGTTAATCTGGAAAGCCCCGGATACCATTCCTGGAGCCGAGCCCGCATAAAGGACGTCTACCGCCGCCCCGGCAATTTTCACCACGACGGTTCCAATCGGCGGGCGAAGGTCGGTTGTAATGATGCGGCCATCTTGTCCGGCAGGCCGCGTTTGCCCCTCACCGGTTCCAAAAATGGAGATCACCGAGCCGCGGGGGGCGGGATAAATGGGGCTGTTAATCGTGGCGTCCTGGTTCACGACGGCGCCTTGCCCACTTCCGGTTCCAGTTGCGGTGAACACGCCTGGAGCGGCTGGATCAACCCTTAACTGCAAAGTATCCGAACGGTTGCCGGCTACTTCCACTTGAAGAGAGGAAGCGAAGCGGCCAAAAATGCCGTAGGGAACAATGGCGTTGATTTGATCGGCTCGCGCATAAAGCAAGGGCGCCGGCACGCCTTCAAACAAGACTCGCGTATCGCCGATGGTAGTACCCACGGCTCCGGCGGAACTGACCGTTGGTCCAGCGCCTGCCGTTGTGCCTAGACCCGTTCCAAAAATAGAGACAATCTCACCAGGCGAGAGCGGGCCGGGTTGAAGACTGGCGGCGTTCAAAACCGATTTCACGGTAACGCCCGATGTGGCCGGATTGTTGGAAGTTATATTCAAACTGACGCTGATCACGCTCGTAGTGATAGTGGTATCGGTCGGGGTGATCGTAATGGCGCCGGTATATTGGCCCTGCGGCATACCGTTTATGTTGACCGCGATGGTGAGCACGGTGGGTGTAGTTCCAGAAGCCGGGGAAACGCTCAACCAATTGCCTCTATCGACCGTACTGGCGGCGGCTGTAAAAGCGAATGCCGTGCCTGAACTTGTGACACTGACGGTTTTCGGCTGAGGAGCCGAGGCTCCAGAGGCTCCGACGGCGACCGTAAAAGGTTCAAGCAACGCCGGGAGTAACTTTACAGTTAGGACCGGGTTGGCCACGGACAAAGTAACCGGCACATCAAACGTGGTGGTGGCGGTACTTACCGTGATGCTGCCTTGATAGCTGGCAACAGCCAAAGTAGCAGCATTCACCGAAACAGTTACGGTTCCCGGAGTGACGCCTGTGGAGGGTGTCACGTTCAGCCAATTGGCGTTTGAGGTTACGGAAAAATTGCCGGCCGCATTACTATCGATGCGAAACGTTTGAGATGGAGGTGCGGCAGCGTTGGGAACTTGTGAAAAAGAGAGTGCGGAAGGCGTTGCTGTTACCGCTGCGCCGGAAATGGTCAGTGTAACGGGAACTGTGACGGGCGAAGTTCCACCGTCGATAGTAACAGCGGCCTGATAGGTTCCGACTGCAAGCAAGGTGCGGCTGACGAATACCAACAATTCATGAGGCGTTGTTACGGTAGTACCAGGCGCGACGGTGAGCCAGGGAGCGTTTGAGGTGGCCGTAAACGTAGAGGCCGTCTTACTATCGACAACAATCTTATCCCCCGGAGCAGTACCTCCTAACACTTGTGTGAACGATATCGCGGTGGGGGTGGCGGTGAGGGACGGAGCCACTGTATTCACCGAGAAAGTGACCGGAATTGAAATGGCGCTTGAGCCCGCCGTGACCTGAATGCTAGCTTGTATGGTCCCCGCCGACAGCCCAGCGGCATTGGCCGAAACTGTTAAGACGTTAGATGTGCCAGCGGTAGTCGACACATTTAACGCGAGCCAACTGGCGGTTGTGGTGGCGGTGAAAGTAGTGGCCACACTGCTTGTTAAAGTCACGCTTTTTGAATCTGACTGGGAACCGCCTATGGTTTGGGTAAACGACAAAGAGGCTGGCGAAGCTGAAAGTGTGTTGGAAGCTCCTGAAGTTACTAATAGTTGAACAGGAACATTGATAGTAGTTTGGCCGGTGGTGATGGTGATGGTTCCCGAGTAGGGCACACCTGGATTAGGACTTAAGCTAGCACCGTTTACCGATACGGTAAGAGCGGTTGGCGTGGCTGTGCTTCCGGAGGTCGATCCGGAAGTAGGCGTTACAGTCAGCCAGTTCGCACTGGAGCTGACGGTGAAACTGGTGGCAGTGGAGGCCGAAAGGCTTATCGTTTGATTAGCCGGCGCGGTTCCTCCCGCGATTTGGGAAAATTGCATGCTGGATGGTGCAGCCGTTACACCTCCCGCCACTCCGGTGGTTACATTAAGAGTTACGTTAATCGTTGCGTAGAGCTTAGTGTATGGCGGGTCGGCGCCGTAGACTCTGATGGTTGCGCCAAATGGATCTGTCGGTTGCGTGGCAAACCCACTAGTATCCGCAATGAGGGAGATGGTGGAAGGAACGGGATAGTCAAGATCCGCGAATCTGAGCCACCCTCCGCCACTTACTTGCAAATATACCTTTTCCGTTAGATTCCCGGTGACGGTCAGTGTTTTGGTCAAACTGCTCCGCCAGGGCACCTGAAAAGTCAATGACGTTGGCTCAACCGTAATCGACCCTGTAGCCGCTTGTACAGGAGTTACGGCAGCACGCCGCACGGTGGGCTTGCGGCCTTTCGGACCAACCTTAAGGGTTACTGTTACCGAAGAGACGGACTGTTCGGAGATCAGCTTCACGTAACCCATATAGAATCCCGGATCGAGGTTACTGGCGTCGACGCTTACAACCACTTTCGAGGGAGCCGTATCGCCAGAGGCGGCAGCCGATAGCCAGCCGGATTCCGGGCTCATGTAATCGACATTTGCTTTAAAGGATAAGGGCGTAACGGCAGTTGCGTATACCAGCACCGTTTGCGTTGGAATCTCAACGTCTTTATCGCTCGAAAACTCCAAAGTAGATGTGCTTAGTAACAGCCGGTGGGCTTGCGCATACAACCCTGTTCCATTCAGACATAGCACGAACGCCGCTAAAATGGCCTTGGTTTTGATAAGTTTAAAACCCGCAATCATGACACGTAATCCTTTTTCCATACTCCAGCTATAGATGTATCGGCAGATGTAGCCGGTTTCGTAAGAGCTCGTACCTATATTAAGGAGTGCATTTGCGGAAGGGGGTAAATCAGTAGCGGGGGGCACGGAGCGCAAATGTGGGGGATGGTCAAGTGAAACGGGCCGGAATTGGATTGGTTATCCAGGTCCGGCCAGTTGTTTGTGAATCATGCGTTTTACTACCAGGATTTGTGGCCGATGGGGCAGGGGCATTTGATAATAGGGCCCGTTGCAGAAACCGGGGTTGGAGGCGTAGAGGCGGCCCGTAGAGGTTGTCAGAAGGAACGCGAATAGTAAGTCGATGAAAAACATGGTGGAATCTCCTTTGGGTTTCGGCTGTCAGCTTTTAACTGGCTTCGGTCGCCGGGCCTTCGGGCGAAAGGCTTCCCATTTGTCCGGTCCATTCTCCTTGAGTGCGGCGTCCGCCGCTGACTTCGCCGATGTTGTTGTATTTATCGGCTTCACCCCATAAGCGCAGTGTTTTGGAAATTAGGTTCACCGTTCATCAAAAAACATTTGGAGCAAGTGATAAAGAATCCAAGTTGGTACACGTCTTGCTATCCACTGTTGGGTGGACCGCTCGTTGAACCACCCGGCGGGATTCTGTTGACGGTTGTAATGAGGCTGGGGAGCCTACTGCCGTAATCGTGCCGATCGCGTTATGGAAGGAGATCGCCTCCGAGCGCGAAACAGCGCATCTCTTAAGTCCTATACGATGAAGCGGCGTTCGCAGGCATCACTCGCAGGGAGCGGCATAACCCTTGATGACGGAGTTGCGAAACTCGGCTTTTGAGAAGCCTTGCGTTTAACTCCTCGGCGTTCGAGGATTTGGCCTTGTGGGATCGACAAGATCGGCCCGGGTATTTGCTAGGATGGCGCATCGTACTCATTTGAGTAGATGAGTAGCTGCATGAAAGATAGCCTTTTGGCCTACATCAAAAACGCCTGTAGTTACGGAATCGTACCTCATTGTACCCACCCCTATCCTGCAAGTATTTGAGTATTGAAGTAGCCTGAAAGCGTTTCGCTGTTCAATTACTTGGCACTGCCGCGCTATCTTTCGATTCGCATTAAGTTCTTGCGCGCAATCACCTTGATGTACCATCCCATAATGAACATTTGAGTAAATGAGTAAGCCACGATGATATACTCGTCATTCTAACCATGCCCCTCCCCAAGGACTCTCCATGCCTGTCATAGCCATGCTTAACCAGAAAGGAGGCGTCGGGAAAACCACTCTTAGCCTCCACTTGGCCGCCGCTCTTTCCGCTTCGGGTAAAGTACTGCTGGTCGATGCCGACCCCCAAGGCTCCGCCCTCGATTGGTCCGCTCAGCGCGAAAGCGACGCCGGGTTCAACGTCATCGGATTACCCAAGCCAATTCTGCACCGGGAAATGGCCACGCTCGGCAGTGGTTACGATTGGGTTATCCTCGACGGCCCGCCGCGGGTGAACGAACTGGCGCGCTCAGCCATTGCCGCAAGCGACATGGTGATCATCCCGGTGCAGCCCTCGCCGTTCGACGTCTGGGCCGCTAAGGACATCATCGACATCGTCAAAGAGTTTGAGATACCCAAGCCCAATTTGAAGACGCGCTTTTTAATTAACCGGCTGTTTCCGAATACGATGCTTGGCGCTGAGATCGCTGACGCCCTGGCGAGCTTTGAAATCCCAGTGCTTGATTCGGTGATCCGCAATCGCACCGAGTACGCCAAGGCGGCGCGCAGTGGTTTGACGGCGCTTGAGACCGATCCGCAGGGGCCGGCGGCGGTGGAAGTGCGGGCGTTGACGGCTGAGGTGGCGCGTATTCTGGGCGTTCCGCTAAAGGAGAGTAAGAAACATGCCGCGCGTGGTTGATTGGGGGACTAAACCGGGGACAAAGAAGAAGACTGCGTCGGCGGCTAGTCTGGATAGCTTGGTGACCGGACCAAAGAAGCGGACCAAGCGGTTAAATGCGGAGATTCCGGCCGATCTGCATACGCGGATTAAGACGCAGTGTGCGGCCGATGGGAAGGATATGACTGAAGCGTTGATTGAGATTCTAGAGGCGCGGTTTCCCAAGGGGCGGTGAGTACTTACTCGTTTGAGTAAGTGCTCATTCCTCTCTAAAACGAATCCTATCCTTTTCCACTATCCACAGTTGACGGTCATTCGACGAAGTGGCACCAATAAAGATACCTTATCTTGTTCCTTGGTGCGGAAACTTACAATCCCGTGATGTGTAGCTGGTGGAAACAGTTTCACGCTTGAAAAGTCTATCCAAGGTAATCAAAACTCGCTCCTCTTTCTGGCATTGATGGACCAGCATTAGATCTTCGGAACCAGCCACATTCTCATCGTCTACCGTATCGGCCTCGAAGCCAGCCTCTCGCAAGATAGAAACACATTAATCAGGAAGGTTTTCGTCGATCTTGAATTTCAAATGGCCGCTTCCAATGGCAGTTCGATGGTCCCCTCGCGAACAAGTTCCGCGGCGTAGGAGAGGGCCGCATCAATGTCGGCTTCTGTGAGGGTTGGATAACTGTGAAGAATCTCAGGGCGTGAAACACCGGCGGCGACGTTATCCAGAATGACGGATACCATGATGCGAGTGCCATGGACACATGCCTTCCCATGACAGATGCGAGGATTTATACTGATCCGGTTTCGCCAATCCATGGCTCCATTTTATCCGGTTGAAGATTGCCCATGTTAGAGTTTTTACTTCACTAGCCGTATGCCCACCAACTCCCGAGCAAGATCACGCGGAATATTATTAAAAACCAGCACGGTTTAGAAGCCTCTTTGTCGAGGCTGTTTGCCGCAAACTCCAATACGGCGACTATCTCTTCCCGCGACACAGGATACCGTCATCCAGACCGTCCAACACCACCCCTTTTAACCCCATATCTCCGTAATCTACTCATTTGAGTAAATACTCATCACCCACACGCCCCACATCACCCCGTTTCCAGCCCCACTTTCAGCCTCTCCAAATCGTCCAAAACCGCCCCTTTTTTCGACTCAAAAAACAGCCCTCTAAAAACCTCCCCGTAAGTCGTTAAAAACACAAAAAACAGGTGGGTACTTTGAGGTACGGCTGCTGGGTACTTTGAGGTACGAAGGTGGGTACTTTGAGGTACGAAACTGGGTACTTTGAGGTACGGAAGTGGGTACCTTGAGGTACGGCTGCTGGGTACTTTGAGGTACGGAAGTGGGTACTTTGAGGTACGGATTTGCCTCGTACTTTCATGAAAAAAAACGCTTTACACTCGCCTAGACTTTGTTTAGACTTTAAAACATAGACTTTAAACAACAACAACAACAGGGAACGTGTTGTTGCCGGCAGACCCAAACCGAACGCAAAAACGAACACGAACACAAACGCAAACACGAACCCACAAAACACCCCGAAACTTACCCCAAAAACCGATGCCATCCGAACCCATCACCGATCGAGCCCAAACGCCTCGAACACCGAACGCCGAAAACGCAACAGCCGTTTCCGTGCTCGAGCTGCTTGAGCCCATCACTCGCATCGGCGTCGAAACGGAACTGTCGCGATACCCGGTGCACAACCTGGCGAAGAAGGGCGCGGTGAATATTCAAATCACCAAGCGCCGTCACGACGGAGTGATCGACCTGAAGTGGGAAGTCTCGTACTCGGATCGCTACGGCCAAGCGCGGCAGCAAGCCTACAAGCTCGACACGATCGTGGTGAACCGGCGGATCGACGAAGAGGGCAGGCCGTTGCCGAAGTTCATCAAGATCGGCAGCTTGAACGACCTGTGCAAAGACCTCGGGCTTTCCACTGGCGGCAAGAACAAAGCCATCGTGAAAAAAGGCATGCTGCAAAATGCCAGCGCCTTCATCAGCGCGAAGTTGAAGTACCGGACGAGCGACGGCGGGGAGCGCACGCTTGAGGCCGGCTTCACTCGCTACAGCGTCGTGTTCACCGGCGAGAAACTGCCCGACGGCCGCGAAGCTGACGCGATCTACATCGTGCTCAACGAGCCCTACCGCGAGGTACTCAACAACGCGCCAATCCGTCCGCTGAACTACGGCTATTTGAAATCACTGGGTCCCTCGGCGCAGCGGTTTTATGAAATTATCAGCAGCCGTGTTTACGCCGCGATCCGCAACAAAAATTCGCTTGCGCGGATTTCGTATTCCGAGTTCTGCACTTACTCGGCACTTACTCGCCACATGGACCACGAAAATTTTCGCGTGCAGATGGCCAAGGTGCACCGACCGCATTTGAAATCGGGCTACATCACGCGAATCACCTACGAGCCCATTTCGAGCGAGGCGGACGAAGACGGACCCGACTGGATGATGTGCTACAAGCCCGGCCCGCGCGCCCAGGCCGAGTACATGACCTTCGCCCGCAAGAGCAAACGGCTGCAGGCCGATGGCAACGAAATCGAAGCGGAGGCGACGCCGCTAGAGCTGGGCATCGACGAAACGGTACTGGCCTCGGCCGACCCCGCAACGCCGTCCATCGCCGAACATCCGCTAGAGCCGGAGCTTGTTTCCCGCGGCGTAAGTCCGAACAAGGCGCGTACGCTTTTGGCCGCCACGGCCGAGGGCCAGCGCGTGATGGATCAGCTCGAATGGGCCGATCAGTTGCTTGCCACCGAGCCTAAGCGCTTCAAGAATCCGGCTGGTTTTTACGTCTACGTGCTGGGCGAAAACGTAACGCCGCCTCCAGAGTTTGAGAGTTCCGCGCAACGGGCCGAGCGCGCCCAGGCCCGCAAATCGCGCGATGCCGAGTACAGCCGGCAAGCGCAACTGCGCATCGGCTACGACGAATTCTGCCACGCGCGCGTCGAGCAAGTGGCCAAGGGATTGACCTCGCTTGAGCTCAAGGAAATCAGCGCCCGCAAGCGGCAGAAGATGAGCGTATCTATCCAAAGCTTCTCGCAGATGACGGCCGACAATCAGCGCAATCTGATTTGGAATGCGGTGAAGGCCGAGGTGAAGCCGCGTGTGGAACTGCCCAGCTTTGAGGAGTTCGTGGCGATGCGGGAACAGATGACCCCCGTGAAGGGCTCCAGGAGGGCAGGGAAGGGCGCAGTAGCCCCCGATGGTAATCGGAGGGTAGGTAAGGCAGCGGTGAAGGCAACGGCGAAGCGGAAGGCGTCACCCAAGCAGCAGCAGGAGCTGTTTGGCTTTGCGGAGTCGGCTGAGACGAGCAAGGAGCGCAACGAGGCGCGCAATTACTTGTTGACCGGGCATCCCGATCAGTTGCGGTTTCACAAGATGCTTGATGAGGGCCGGTATGAGGAGTTCAACCGCGAATCGGAGAAGGTGCTGGCGGCGCGCGCGAAGAAGTAAGTGTACTCATTTACTCAAATGAGTACATTGGTCCCGCCCCGCGCGGGGGGACGCTGATCTTCAACTCCACGGCAGCTTGACGCTGCGTGATCTTTTTGTCCCTGGCCATCTTCAAAGCCACCCATCGATCCCGAATCGGTCTGTGTCATGAGTAGTCGTCCTTTGTTGGTGGGCAACCTGAGGTATGGCAACGATTCGCCGGAAAATGGGCCACTTCTCTCCCATCAGTGCTTAGTGCTGATGAGGCATGAGACAGAACGCGGCTCGCCTTGCTGGCTCCGTCCGGTAGAACGATTGCTAATGGCCCTGGGCAGCGGACTTCCGGCGCGCCTCGTCGAGCAAAGACCTGAGTTTCGTCCTCGATTGCTTCAATTCTTCCGAAGGGGGTTTCGCGTCTGCGAAGGGCTGCAAGAGTTCGGGGTTGGCTGCGATAACACTCAAAAGTGCAGCCTTCAGTTTGTTTTTGGCAGCGTTCAACTCCTTGCCGATTGAGGAAGTGAACACTCGCTCGGCTCGAATGATGTTCGTTGAAAGGGCTGCAGCGTTATTGATCACAGCGGTATTAACCATCACCTCGTATTTCTCATTGAGAGCTCGGTCGTCGCCAGCGTCCTGTTTTACCCCCGCAGTTAAATATTGAGTGTCCTTGGTGAGATCGGCGACGAGTGTTTGCAACGTCACTCTCGCCAGTTCGACCGTTGATTGATCAAGATCGCTGTACGGGCTCGAAACAAAAAGCGCGAGCCTGGTCTCCAGCGGGAAATCCTTAAATGCGGGTGAATGAGTCGAGACGTGCATTGGTTTAATCAGGATGTCAATCAACATATCTGTTGCGACCTGATCGGCCACCTGTTCTTTCAGTGAACTACGCGACTGCGCACACGAGGCGAGCCCACATCCCACAGCAATCGCGGCCATCAAAGCAACTCTTTTCATTTTTCCTCATCTCCTTGTTTCTCATGCTGGGGGCGCCCCGCCGTCAGGATGCGCCGTACAGATGTTCGGCCAATATTCAGGCGTCTGGCGATCTCAGTTTTACTGATACCTTCATAGAACAGTTCGTTTACCTCTGCCGCGTTCCGCTAGGCGGAACGTGGCCGCCCATGCGGCTTTCCTTGTTTTCTCGCCTGAGCAATGCCAGCCCGCACTCGTTCTCGCAGAACCTCACGCTCAAACTCGGCAAATACGGCGAGGATGCCAGCCATGGCTCGACCGGTCGGCGTGGTCAAATCAAGCGCTTCAGTCAGCGACACAAATGCCACGCCGAGTTCGTTCAGCTCTTTGAGCGTCAGCACCAAGTCCGCAACTGAACGGCCCCAACGATCGAGACGCCACACGAGCACGGCATCGATCTCCCGCCGCCGGGCCGCTTTCATTAGCAACTCGCGCTTGGGACGTTGAATCGAACCCGAACCGATATCCTTTACCTCGGTGGTCACGGTCCAACCGCGTTGTCCGGCGTAGGCGGCCATCGTCTCCAACTGCATCGGAAGGGTTTGCTGGTCGTGTGTGGAGACGCGGGCGTAAAGGCCGACGCGAAGACTCTTTACCGTACTTCCTCCCCCTGGCCAAAAACCCTTCGCAATCAGACGCACGAAAGAGCGTTGTTTCCGGCCACTTTGATACGATCAAAAACTCCGGCCAATAACTTTAGTTTCTGGCCGGTTCGGAAGGTCCATCGTACACGATTTCGGAGGCTGATGTGCCAAGTGCTCACGAGACCGCTTATCCGCGTTTGAAGAGCAATCCTTCCCCAGGTGAACTCTCTGCCGTGTACACGCCGACCAGAGAGGAGGCCGCGCTCGCCGACCGAGTTGCTCGTGGCGAAGTCGCCCGCCTGGGGTTTCTCGTCTTGCTGAAGGCCTTCCAGCGGCTCGGATATTTCCTTCAAGTCCGCGATGTGCCGCCGGTGATCGTCGAGCACATAGCCCATATGCAAGGATTCCTTGTGGCACCCGGCGGGTTGGCCGAATACGACGAGTCTGGAACGCGCCGAAGGCATGTCGCCGTCATTCGCGCTCATCAAAGGGTGAAGCCCTTTGATACAGACGGACAGGTTGCATTGGGCAAAGCGGTTCGAGAAGCAGCCCAAACAAAAGAGGATGTCGCTGACATCATCAACGTCGCCATCGAGGAATTGGTCCGGCAAGCGTTCGAACTGCCGGGGTTCACCACCATTCAGGAGGAAGCACAGCGGGGACGCGCTGAGGTCAATCGCCGGTTATACGCTCAGGTTTTTAGCGCGTTGGGTGAGGAT
>JANXXI010000064.1 GCA_025350695.1 Acidobacteriota bacterium | reverse complement strand
CCCTCGGTTTTGGTGGCGGGCGCGAGGACATCTGGGAGCCCGAAGAAGACATTTACTGGGGACCTGAAAGCACCTGGCTGGGGGACGAACGTTACACCGGCGATCGTCAGCTCGACGAGCATCTCGGCGCCGTTCAGATGGGCCTGATTTACGTGAATCCGCAGGGGCCAAATGGAAAGCCAGATCCGCTCGCCGCTGCCAGGGACATCCGCGAGACGTTCAGCCGCATGGCGATGAATGATGCGGAAACCGTTGCACTCATTGCCGGCGGACACACGTTCGGCAAAGCCCACGGCGCTGCCGATGCGGGCCAGTATGTCGGCGTCGATCCTGAAGGGTCCCCCATCGAGGACCAAGGCTTCGGATGGAAAAACACCTTTGGCAAGGGCAACGGCGCCCATACGATCACCAGCGGGTTAGAGGGTGCCTGGACCACCAACCCAGTGAAGTGGGACAACAACTACTTCGAAAACCTATTTGGTTATGAGTGGGAGCTCGTGAAGAGCCCAGCCGGTGCGAACCAGTGGGCTCCTAAGGACCCCTCCGCGGCAGGCGCGGTTCCGGATGCCCATGATCCGTCAAAACGGCACGCTCCGATGATGTTCACAACAGATCTCGCACTGAAGGAAGATCCGATCTATGCGCCGATCTCTAAGCGGTATTTGGAGAATCCGCAGGAGTTCGCCGATGCCTTTGCGAAGGCGTGGTTTAAGTTGACCCACCGCGATATGGGGCCCGTCTCCCGTTACCTAGGCCCGCTCGTTCCAGCGGAGCACCAATTGTGGCAAGACCCCGTACCCGCGGTGGATCATGAATCAATCGGGCAGCAGGAAATTGCTGATCTGAAGGCCAAGATCCTCGCCTCCGGACTGTCCATCTCCCAATTGGTCACCACTGCTTGGGCATCGGCGGCCACCTTCCGCGGCTCCGACAAGCGCGGTGGAGCAAACGGGGCGCGCATTCGCCTGTCACCGCAAAAATTTTGGGAAGCGAATCAGCCGGTCGAGCTTGTGAAAGTCCTCGATACGCTGGAAGCAATCCAAAAGGATTTCAATAACACGGCCAGCGGTAAGAAGGTGTCGCTTGCAGACCTAATTGTTCTGGGCGGCAACACAGCCGTCGAAGAAGCCGCGAAAAAGGCCGGGCGCAACGTGACGATTCCTTTCCTTCCGGGGCGCACGGACGCTTCGCAGGAGCAGACGGATGTGAACTCATTCGCCGTTCTGGAACCGGTCGCCGACGCGTTCCGCAACTACCTCCGGAGCGGTCACCATAGAGCGGCGGAAGAGATGCTGGTGGATCGGGCACAGTTGCTGACGTTGACTGCCCCCGAAATGACAGTCCTCATCGGCGGCATGCGCGCCCTGAATACTAACTTCGAACAGTCGAAACACGGCGTCTTCACCAACCGGCCGGAAACACTGACGAATGATTTCTTCGTCAACCTGCTCGACATGAATACGAAGTGGGAAGCCTCCTCCGCTGAGGGCGTGTTTGATGGGCGCGACTGCTCGACGGGCGAAATCAAATGGACCGGCACTCGTGTCGACCTTGTTTTCGGCTCCAACTCCCAGCTCAGGGCCATTGCCGAAGTCTATGCATGCAGCGACTCGAAGGAAATGTTTGTGAACGACTTCGTGGCTGCATGGACCAAGGTGATGAACCTGGATCGCTACGACCTGGCCTGAGTTCGCTAGACGAAAGAGCCGCCAACTTGGTAACCTCCATAACCGAAGTTGGCGGCTCTTCTCGTTCCCGCGAGGGAAATCGAGGACGATAGGTTCCCTCGGACATTGGAAAATGCTGTGTGCAGTAGGCCGGACCCCCTTGCCGGCGGGGGGCCCCCTCGCCCGACTGCTCAGGTAACGAAAGAAGCTTCGAAGTAATGGGTGATTTACCCGTAATTCGTGGACAAGTCGACGTGTCCTAAGCGAAACAGAAGTAGCCGCTTGCAACCGTTTGACCTTTATACGATACGGCCGGCAGACAACTGAGCTCAGTAAGCGCGCGTCAACCAGCTCACGGCACTGCCGCCGAACGCCCTAGACAACCGAAGGGACATTCCCAACCAGGACCCACGATTGCCATTGACCAGTGGCGAAACCGTGAAGCGCGATAACCAGGCGCAACATCCGCATGTTCAACTAAGTGCGTGCAACCGGCATCCGGGTAAATCCATAGCGGCAACCACTTTCGCCGTCAAGACAAGCCAGAATGCGCGCAGCTTATTGTTCGGAAATCAGCCGCGTGAGTCGTCGTCCTGTTGAAGACGTCTTAGGCCTTGTGGCGAACCGACCGTATCGCCTCTTCTTTACTGGAATGTGGAATGTGTCGCATGTCAATTCTTATTTGTTTGCCCTATCAAATTAGTAAGATAATCTACCCAAGAATTCGCGTCACTACCCTCTCAAAAGAAATATTCCTAACATCATCAACCACTTGCCTCTTCACAAAAAAGCACCCTCAGCTCACTCCCGTAGTAGCTTATGACTAGAGAGCGAATCCGGGCCCGGAGTACTCTTCAAACCAAAACCGTTCCCCTTTCAAGAGGGACGGTCTCGAATCGGTTCGAGTTGTTGTTTTTCACTCGTGGTTAGTGGGTTGTGGACGTGGAATCATTGGATAGGCTGCGCTGGTTGGGGAACCGGCGCAGCCAAGCCTGGCAAATCAGGCAAACTGCTTGGCGGCAGTCTCCACTTGAAGCAACCGCAGCCCACTGGCGCGAACAATTCAAAATGTAAGTCTCAGCACAACGCAGACGTGTGTCTGCTCGGTAGTTGTGAAGTTGTGAAGTTGTGAAGTGGGGCAGACGCCCTCGTCTGCGGCTGGCCCCCTGGCCAGCCTGTTAGGATTTTACGCCGGGCCCGTCAATCGAAGACCAGTTACCTAGTCGACATCCGCATTCTTGGCAGCCGGCCTCTTCAGATTAGGCAACGGTTTGTCGAAGCCCTTGGTAGCCCACCAAAGAATTTTGTTCAACGTCTCAGAAGGAGCATCATCAATGTCCGCCCAATTCATCTTCGCCGATTCTTGCGCGGCCCAAAGCTCGCGCCCTCGCAGTGCCTTTAGAGGGGGATTCATTTCGTCCAGCGCGATCTTGGGCGTCAGCGATGTATACGTTTCAGCCTTCGCATCTTTGGTAAACAGCGACGTCATCGCTCGGGCCGAAGCCATGTGCCGCGTCGCCGGCGTCATGCGGAAAATGTCTTGAATAGTCCGAATCATGCTCGTGTGGTTATAGAAATCGCTCACCACCGCATTGCGGCGCACATGCGGACCGATAGCCAGAGCAATCGTACGATGCCCATCCACGTGATCATAGCCGTTCTGTGCATCATCCTCTGTAACCAGGATCAGAGTCTTCGACCAGAACTTGCTTTTAGAAACTGCTTCCACAATGCGTCCCAATGCCAAATCGTCGTCGGCCACCATGGCGCGCGGAGTCGGAGAACCCGGCTTAGTCCCATTGGTATGGTCGGAATCAAGCGTCATCACCATCAGGTTGGGCATCTTGCCACTCTTGTTGAATTTGTCGAGCTCACTGATAAATACCTCCGCCCGCATCTGATCCGTAATATTGGTGGATCCGAATGGGAAGGCGGCGCTCATGATGGGAGCAAGGGCGGGCACGCCGGGCTTGCAACCCACTTCGCTTCGCCAGTTGCCGGATTTGTACAAGTTCCAATAGTGGCCCCAAGTCTGGTCCTGCTCATTCATATCGACGGCGACATCCTTCACGGGATCGAATTTGGCCGCAGTACAGAATTCGCCGTAGATGCGAACGTCAAGCGGGCGCTTGGCCGATTGCCAAAAGAACCCCGTCGGAGAAATAGTCAACGAGTCGTTCATGTTCCAGGCATAGCCGCGCGGGGAGGCGCCAAATGCGCGTTCCACGTAGTCGCTGACAAAGCCCTGCATCAGCCAATGATGGCCGTCGAAAGAAATAGCGCCGCCAGTATGAAAGTTGTCCACAAGCACATACTGATCAGCCAGCGCATGGTGGTTTGGCGTGACATCTTTCCCGAACATAGTCAGCGAAGGATCGCCGTTCCCTTTGGGCATGTCGCCCAAAACCTGATCGTAAGTTCTGTTCTCTTTGATGATCAGCAGAACATGTTGAATGCCCAACGAATCGACGTTGCGCACTCCCCCCGCTGGCTCAAGCTGCGGAGCATTCAACAAAGCAGTTTCGCGCATACCTGCCGTCAGTTGGCCAATCAAAGGAGGCGGAATGCTCTCGATCGAGCCTTCATGCTGCAAAGTGTTAAACGTCCCGTTCTTCGCCTTGTTGTTGCCGACGCCTTTCACGTTCGCAATGCGAAGGCCACCGTCTTTAGCGACTGCGATGGCCGAAGGGAACCAGCCGCTAGGAATCATCCCAGCGACGTTCCACGTTCCGCTTGTCTTCTTCACTACAACGATAGCGTTAATGCCGCCCGCCGCCACATAAAGACTTCCATCATTAGCCCACTGCACGCCGATCGGCTGGCTGCCCAGGACGCCTGCCGGGTACGACGGTATCTTCACGTCAGCACGCGCGAGAGTTTTCGTGTCAATCAGAGAAACCGTATCCGAATGGCCGTTGGCCACGGCCAACAGAGATTCGTCGGCATTCAGGGCGATCTCCGATGGCGCAAGGCCGACGTCAATTTCCTTAGTGGCGAAGGTGGTGGCGTTGATGATCGTAATCGTCCCGGAAGTGGTAGCTCCAGTTTTCGCATCCGCCACGACGACGGCTCCGCTGGTCGGACCAGTAACATCACCCTTTTTGGGCCTGCGGCCCGCCCGGTTGGAGACGAAGATAAGATTCTGTTTTTTCGAGTACGCTACGGAAAACGGAGCCATTCCCGTTTCGATTTCGCGCTCCACTTGGTGGGTTTTCGCGTTGATCACCGCAACACTGTTGTTGCGGCTAAATGCAACCCAAGTGCGGTCACCGGCAAACGCGATGCCGACAGGAACCGGGTGGCCGGCAAGCGCGATCCGTGATTCCTTCATCGGCTTACCCAAATCGTTGAGCTCTGCGACAAGAATGGAATCTGGCCCAGGCCGCGTAGCTTCGCTGGCCCAAAGTTCCTTGCCATCGGGTGAGTAGGCAAGGCCGGCGTATGAGGTCGATTTCGATTTTAGTTCCGCTACAGGCGCGCTTGTAGAAGCGTCCAGAATAGCAACGCCACGAAAGTTAAGAACAGCGAGAGTCTTAAAATTAGGATCAAAAGCCAGCGCCACAGGGCGGCCTTGAATCGGCATTTGCGCTCCCCACGGGCGAATCAGCTGATTGGTGGTAAGCAGGTAGCGCCCGTCGCTCTGCTTTCCGATTGCGATGTTTGATCGCATCAGCGCCATTTGGGCCACAACGCCAGTAGCAAGAAGCAGGCAGAGGAAAAAACTTTTGCGGTTCACCGCCCTAGCCTACCAGAGGTCGCGCACGCGAAGCCAGCAGTATTGTAAGCCGCTACCAATTGTAAACGCCGCTGTAACGTACCAGAAATATGGAGTAGTGAAACCGGCCATGGCGGCCAATAGTGTCATGCCTTGGCAGAAGGTGCTCAGCTTTCCGGAGACGGTCGGCGGGAAGTCGCGAAGCTTGGTGAACTGCATCAAAAGGAGACCACCCAGAGCTAGGATAACGTCACGGCCCAACACAATGGCGGCAAGCCAAAAAGGGAAAACGCCTCGCATGGTTAAGGCGATGTAGAGCGAAGTCATCAGTAACTTGTCTGCAATCGGATCCAGATAAGCGCCTAACTTGGATTGCCAGTGAAAGTGGCGGGCAAGGTAACCGTCAGCCAGATCGCTCCAGCCGGAGATGAAGAATAGACGAAAGCCCCAAGGAGAATCGAGCAGCATCAGAATGCAAGGGACCAGCAGAATCCGGAACACGGAAATGATGTTGGGAATGTGATGCAAAATAGATTATCAGCTTACTAAAGCATGAGCGTGTCGCAACTCCAGCTGTTCGTAATGGACTATTTCGTAAAGCGAAGGGTCGGCCATGATACGAGCCACCAGCGCGGCGTGCATGGCGTGCCCTGCCCGTTCCGCGATAACCCGGCCGATGAGCGGTTTTCCAATGAGCGCCAAATCTCCGATCAAATCAAGTACTTTGTGACGGCAACATTCGTCAGCAAAACGCAGGCCGCCGGGATTCATTACTCCCTCTTGGTCAAAGCAGACGGCATTATCAAGCGAGGCGCCGCGAATCAGACCCATGTTGCGCATGGCATTCAATTCGTGATTGAAACCGAAGGTGCGCGCTGGAGCAATTTCCGACGCATAGAATTCCGGAGTGAGTTCACATTCCATGCTCTGATGGCCGACCAAGGGGTGATCGAAAAAGATATTGCAGGTGAGCTCGAATTTCTCGCTTGGCAGGATGGAGATGGCTTTTCCGTTGGCCTCAACTGAGACTTCGCGCCGGATCCGCATGAAGCGCTTACGCTTTTTGTAAGTCCTAAGACCGGCCTGTTCAATCAGCTTTACGAAGGGTTCCCCTGATCCGTCAAGAATGGGCACTTCCAGGTTGTCGATTTCAATATAGGCATTGTCGATGCCCATCGAAAATAGAACGCTCAGCAAATGTTCGGTAGTGGAGATCAACACGCCTTGTCGCATCAGGCTGGTGGCGTAACTTACCCGGGCCACGTGGCGCCAACTGGCTGGGATGGCAAAATTTGAAAGATCCGTGCGAATGAAAACTATACCCGCACCTGCGGGCGCCGGAAGAATGCGGATCGAAACTTTCACTCCATGATGGAGGCCTACGCCGGATGTTTCCACCGGCCGTTGAATCGTGGTTTCAAATCTCAAAAACTGAACTCCGTTCGGGAAGACAACAGACAGTGTAACAGAGAAATATGGAATTTGGTAAGCAACTCGTATGCAAATACTTAGATGTTATTTACTGTGGCCAAAATGCCACACTTGGCATATACAACTGTGGCTATTCGCCCCCATTTGTTACGAAACTGCAACGAAAATAAACTCCGGACAGCAATTTCTCTAATTCTAAGGCCGCTACCCACATCGGGGCGTCGCCTTTCCCCTACTCGCGCTATTCTGATCTGGATGCCCCGGCTCTTTCTAATCGACTCCTTCGGCTACATTTTCCGCGCCTACCATGCCAGAGCGCGAACCGGAGCGCCGCCGATGCGGACCTCCAAAGGCGTTTCCACTGAGGCTGTTTTCATCTTCCACAACATGGTGAAGAAGCTGATCGCCAGCCACAAGCCGGACTATTTGGCGGCCATTTTCGAGAGCACCGGACCGACGTTTCGGGAACAGGAATTCGCAGCCTATAAGGCCAATCGGACTGAGACTCCGCCGGACCTGTTGGATCAAATTCCTCTAGTCCGGCGTCTGCTGGAAGCAATGAAAATTCCGGTCCTGGAGTTCCCAGCGTTCGAGGCAGATGACGTCATTGGGGGATTGTCTAAGAAATATGCCGCCAACGGATTCGACGTCGTAATTGTCTCCTCCGACAAAGATCTGCTGCAGTTGGTTACCAACAAAGTCTCCATGCTCAATCCGGCTAAAGATGACATGATGTATGGCCCCGAACAAGTGAAGGAGTTTATGGGTGTTGAGCCATCCCAGGTCGCCGATTTATTGGCGCTGAAGGGCGACGCGGTGGACAACATCCCAGGTGCGCCGGGCATCGGCGAAAAGGGAGCCAAGGACATCATCCTGCGGTTTGGGTCGGTTGAAGCAGCTCTTGAACGGGCGGCGGAAGTGGAGAAAAAAACCTATCGGGAAAGTCTGCAAAACAATCGGGAGCAGATCTTGCTCAGCAAGAGGTTGGCCACGGTGGACTGTTCAGATAACGTGGTCTGCGCCCTTGAAGATCTGCAACTGACTCCGCCAGATGCCGTCGCATTGCGGGACTTTTACAGAGAAATGGAGTTCTTCACCTTCCTGAAGGATTTGGAAAAGACGGCTCCGCAACCGGCCCGAGTCGTCGAGTATGGAACGTTCGCCACCTATGAGGAGCTCCGTGAGTTTACCGGAGTTGGGCCTGTTGCAGCGGTAGTGGAAGAATCCAGCTTGGGAATCGCGCGCGATGGAAAGGCGCTAGGCGGTCCACGTGAATTGGCTGAAGCATTGTTCAACGACGGGAACGTAACCAAGATCGTCCATAACTCAAAAGATGTTTATCGCAACTTTGAACATGCTTCGGAAATCGCGCGGGATATAGAACTCGAGGCATTTTTGTTGAATGCCGATCCTGGCGGTTGCCGTTTAGACAAGCTATCAGAAACACACTTCGGCGAACAGCACCTGCCGGGCGCGGCGGCGAAGGCGGATCTGATTTGGAAGCTGGCGGGAAAACTGGGGCCCAGGGTTGCCGAAGAGGGCGGCAAGGTTGCCTATGAGCAGATCGACCTGCCCGTTGCCTCAGTATTAGCAAAGATGGAACGCACCGGAATTCGCGTGGATACGGACGTGCTTGCCGGCCTTTCAGGACAGATGGAAGCGGAGATCACGCGGCTGACTTCGGAGATTTACGAATTAGCCGGTCATCCGTTTAACATCAACTCTCCGCCGCAGTTGGGAAAAGTGTTGTTTGAAGAGATGGGTTTGCCCGTGCAGGGCAAGACCGGTAAGACCAAAAACTATTCCACCGCGGCTGATGTTTTGGAACTGTTGGCGGCGGAGCATGGCGTGGCGGCAAAGGTGCTCGAATTCCGCGGAGCCTCAAAACTGAAAAGCACTTATGTGGATGCGCTGCCCACTATGATCCGCCCTGCTACCGGACGGGTGCACACAACGTTTAATCAGACGGGAGCAGCTACCGGCCGGCTCTCCAGTTCCGACCCCAATTTGCAAAACATTCCGATTCGCACGGCGCTTGGCCGCGAAATCCGAGCGGCGTTCGTTCCAGAGCCTGGCTGGGTGATGATTTCCGCCGACTACTCGCAGATCGAATTGCGGCTCTTGGCTCACCTATCGGGCGACAGCGTTTTGGTTGAGGCCTTCCAGAACGGCGAGGACATCCACACCCGCACCGCGGCCGAGGTGTTCGGCGCTGGCCTGATGTTCGTAACGCCTGAAATGCGGCGTAGCGCCAAAGCGGTAAACTTTGGCATCGTCTACGGACAAACAGCCTTTGGCCTTTCGCAGACCCTAGGCATCCCTCGCGGCGAGGCGCAAATGTACATCAAGAATTACTTTGAGCGATATCACGGAGTGAGGAAGTGGATTGATGAAACCATCGCGAAAGTTCGGGAACTAGGATATTCGACAACCATGCACGGACGTCGTCGACCCATCCCCGACATTCAATCGCGCAACTCAAATATGCGTGGATTTTCGGAGAGGACGGCAGTGAACACGCCACTGCAAGGTTCGGCTTCTGATTTAATAAAGCTGGCGATGATCCGGCTGGACCGCGAACTGGCTCAAGCAAAGATGCATGCGCGGGTCCTGCTACAGGTGCATGACGAACTGTTGTTGGAAGCCCCGGCGGATGAAGCCAAGCCGGCTGCGGAATTGGTGAAGCGCGTAATGGAAGGGGTAGTGAAACTGAAAGTTCCACTGTTGGTGGAGGCTGGTGTTGGCCCAAATTGGAGAGATGCGAAATGAGAAACATTCTGGTGGTGGTGGGGTTACTTGCGTTGGCGGGTTGCGGGACTGACAAGCCCGTTGAGGTGAAAAAGAAGGAGCCGACTCCTGAAGTTTTTAAGGCGAAGATGGAAACTTCCAAGGGCGATATCGTGATGGAAATTCATCGCGATTGGGCGCCCAGGGGAGCTGACCGTTTCTACGAATTAATTCAGGAACAATTCTTCAACGAAACGAAGTTTCATCGCGTGTTGAAGGGGTTTGTGGCGCAGTTCGGCGTGAACAAAGATCCCAAGATTCAGGCCTTATGGCGGCAACTGAAAATCATCGACGATCCGGTAAAAGAAAAGAATGTACGAGGGGTAGTGACGTTCGCCGCACGCGGACCATCCACGAGAACAACACAGCTATTCATCAATCTAAAGGACAACACTGATTTGGATAAGGACGGATTCGCCCCCATCGGGAAAGTCATCGAGGGGATGGACGTCGCTGATAAATTGTCGTTCTTATATGGAGATCATCCGCCAAGCGGGAGTGGTCCGGACCCCAAGCGCATGGAGTTGGAAGCGAACGGGTACATGGACCGTGCGTTTCCCCGGATGGATTTTATCAAGACCGTTACGATAGTGAAATAAGGAGATTCTTCTTACACCAACGAAGCAGCCGGATGGGTGTAGCCCTTGCGATATGGCCGCCGAAGCAATTTGTTCGCCACCTCATCTCCGACAATTCGATGCTTAGCAGGATCCCATGTGAGCGTCCGCCCCAACTTCATCGACATGTTCGCCAGAATGCAACTGGCGGTTGAAATGTGCCCTTGCTCGATATCGGCCACGGGCTTTTCGCGCGACTCAATACACTGAAGGAAGTTCTTCATATGGCCGCGAATCGCCGGGGCAACGTGCCGCTCCAAATCCTTTTCAGTGCGGTCTTCGGGGAACTGTTCGTATTCGTAGACGACGTCCTTGTGAACGGGCGCACCCTTTTCCGGGATGAAATCGTAGCCCATCACGCTGGTCTTCAGGGTTCCCTTTTCACCATAAAACGTAGCCCCCCACGGATACTTTGGATCGGGCGCGGCGCCATAGCTGCGATGATTCCAGATCACCTTCAAGTCACCAAAATCGAAAGTGGCGGTCTGCGTGTCGGGAATGTTTGCCTTGCTTTTCTTGTCCACCAAGATGCCGCCCGAAGAGGAAACGCTCTTCGGCCAGCCGAGGTCCATCATCCAACGCGTCATATCCAACATATGGACGCACATGTCGCCCATAATGCCATTGCTATACTCTTCAAACGCACGCCAGCGGCGAGGATGCACCAACTCGTTATAGGGGCGCATGGGGGCGGGTCCGGTCCACGTTTCATAGTCGAAATAGTCGGGCGGCGTAGTATCCGGCGGATTCGTGGTTGCCCGCATGTGATAGTAGCAATAAATTTCCACGACCCCAATCTGGCCCAGTTTGCCTTCGCGAATGAACTGGTCGCGCGCCTCGATTAAATGAGGCGTGGAGCGCCGCTGCGTACCCACTTGAACCACCTTGTTGTACTTGCGCGCGGCGGCCAGCATGGCGTAGCCCTCTTCGATATCCACGCTGATTGGCTTCTGAACCCAAACATCAAGCCCACCCTTAACGGCCTCAATCATCGGCAACGCGTGCCAATGATCCGGCGTATCAATGATCACCAGGTCGAGATCTTTTTCCGCCAGCATCTTTTTGTAGCTGGAATATGTGCGAGGCTTTTTGTGCGACGCCTGCCGAGTGGAAACCAATTCAGCCGCCTCCGCCAGCATGTGCGAATCCACATCGCAAAGCGAGACTACTTCCACCGGCGCCACTTGCACCAGACGCAGCAAATCGCTTTTGCCATACCAGCCAGAGCCGATCATTCCCACGCGTTTCGGCTTCGTATCGGCAAACGGAGCCGCGTAGTTGGATGCGCTGAAAATGCCAGCCGCGCCGGCGCTTAAGAATTGACGTCGATTCATGAGGATATTCTACCGGAACAGCGAAGGCGCCACTTCATAAAGAAATTGACGCCAAACAGTGTAAGTATGCTCGCCATCAATTTCGCGGAAGGTATGTTTAATCTTGTGCGCATTCAAAGATTCTGAAAGCTTCTTGGCGCGCGGGAATGCCGTGTCCTGGCGTCCGCAGCCAATCCACAACTGCTTCAACTTATTGTTGGTGGTGGCCGCGTGATCAAGGGCGTCGGCGTATTTTGTCTCGAAGTCGGCTCCCGGGGCGGAACTGAAAACGCCCACAGTATGGAACAGGCCAAGATGGCTCAACCCGATATGAAGCGAATGACCACCACCCATGGACAATCCGACCAGCGCCTGGTTTGTGCTGCCCTTCTTGATGCGGTATTTGGATTCGGTATAGGGCATCACGTCTTCCAGAAGATATTTTTCAAACAGAGGCGTGTTCTTTGCCTGCATCTCACGCGGCGAACCGAATGGCACGGCATGCGTGTAGGGCATAACCACAACCATCTCCATCGCCTTCTTTTCAGCTATCAAGTTGTCGATGATCAGATTCGCGTTGCCGGCAGTGACCCACCCAGCGGCTGTGTCATTACTGCCGTGCAGCAGGTAGAGCACGGGGTAACGCTTGCCCGGATTCTTTTCATAGGCGGGTGGAAGATAGACCCAGATGGGCCGCGTCTCGCCATTGATCGTTTTCGATTTCTGCCAGTTGATGTCTACCGAACCATGCGGTACATCCCGCATTTGCCAGAAGGCTGGGGCTTCGCCGGACACTTCGATAATGCTGGCCGATGTCCGGCTTCGAAGCTTCATCCGGGGATTGATGGGATCGGCAATGGTCATGCCATCGACAGTGAAACTGTACAGATACATGCCCACGTCAACAGGACCCACCGTGACGGACCAAACTCCGTCGCCACCTTTTGTCAAAGGTTGTTTTGAGCCTAATGGCATCCAATCGCCATACATGAAAACATCGGTAGCCTTGGGGGCCCGGATGCGGAAAATAACCTTGCGGTCTGGTTCAATATACGGGGAAACCAAGTTGTCTTGCGGCGGGGCTTGGGGCAAAACGGTCCATGCCAGAACGAGAAATAGTAGAGCAGCTTTCATAGTAGAGCCCCTATCATATACCTTGAATATATGCGTAGGTTTATTTTGTTCCTCCTTTCGGCGGTGCTGTGCCTTGGCGCCGGCATCCCGCTCGAAGAATTTGGCACTCGCCGGCAGGCGCTCCGCAAATCGCTTGATGGCGGGGTGTTTGTAATTGTTGGAGCATCGGAAAGCGACCACGGCGACGGACGTTCTGGCTTCTTCCAAGATGGCAATTTCTATTACTTGACGGGCTGGACGCAGCCTGGCGCATTGCTTTTAATGGATGGCGAATCGGAGATACTGTTCTTGCCAAAGGCGAACCCAATTCGGGAACGATACACAGGGAAGAAGCTCACGGCCGAAAGCGCTGAGGCGGCAACGGTGACGGGCTTCCAACGAGTGATGGATATCGAGCAATTTGAACCGCAGTTGTTCCGCCGCTTAGAAACGCCTCGAAAAATATATACGGACTTCACCAATCCTGCTTCCGGGAAATACCAGGGTGTGCTGGCTCTACGCAAGACAGAGGATGCAAGGCCGCTAGTGTACGCACTGCGCGCCAAGAAGTCGGCCAACGAGATCGCAATGATTCAGCGGACCACTGATATCTCCGTGGATGCCCACAAAGCAGCATGGCGTAAAACGAGGGCCGGGCTGTACGAGTATCAATTGTCGGCCGCTATGACCGACGTCTATTTTGAGAATGGCTGCGAGCGGAATGCGTATGCTCCTATTGTTGGCTCCGGTGGAAACGCGACCATCCTGCATTACAACAAGAACGGCCGCAAAATGGATTCGGGCGAACTGGTGCTGATGGATGTGGGCGCCGAGTGTTCTTATTACGCAACCGACATCACGCGCACGATTCCGGTGAATGGACGATTCACACCGCGGCAACGCGAGATTTATGAGATTGTGTTGGGCGCACAGCAAGCCGCCATTGACGCAGCCAAGCCCGGGATGATAATCCGAGGCACGGGCGACGCAAAGAGCTTGCACCAAATTGCCTTTGACTACATCAACACCCACGGCAAGGATCTCAAGGGCGAACCGCTAGGCAAGTACTTCACACACGGGCTTGGCCATCACGTTGGGCTTGACGTGCATGACCCCTGGATGCCGGACAAGGAATTGGCCGAAGGCCACGTGATCACCATCGAACCAGGGATCTACATCCCTGAAGAAGGTATTGGCGTACGGATTGAAGATACGTTGCTGATTACAGCTACCGGGGCCAAAGTATTGAGTGGCGCCCTGCCCCGCGATCCGGAAGCCATACAAAAGTTTCTGGCAGCGGGAAAATAACAAGCTGATGGCCGGCAAAGGAATTCCAGCCGCGACGTATTCATTGGCTCTGGCCGCCGTTGCCGGATTGGGCTTGATGGCATCCATCTCGCCACTGGCCCACCGCATCGACAACTACGCCGCGGATTTTCTTTTTGCGATTCACAAGCCGCCCGCGTGGCAACCCGAATCGATCATCCTTGCCATGGATGATGCAACGTTTGAACACATGGGCGGCGTGTCTTTCATCCGCCGCGAGATTGCCCAAGGCCTGCAAATCCTCGCGGCGGTGAAGCCGAAGGTAGTGGCGATTGACGTGCTGCTGGCGGACAAAGGCGATGATGGGCAAAATCGGGAATTAGCTGCGGCGTTTCGCGCGTGTGGCAACATCATACTTCCCGCACAATTGATGAAGCCGGGTTGGGAAGAACCGCTTCCAATGTTTGTCCAGACAGCAATAACGATTGGCCACGTGGAGGCCGAACCGGACTACTGGGACGGCGTAACACGCCACGCACCGCTGGAAAAGGCGGCCGGGAAAGTGCGACATTGGGCGTTGGCGATGGAAGCATACATGATGGCTCATGGAGTCAAGCAAGTAATAGAATCGCCAACCGATCTTGAACTCGACGGCATGGTGATCCCGGCGAAACAGAGTGACGGCGGCCGTAGCCTGCGCATCCGCTTTATTCCGCCAAACGAAGAAGGCTCGTCGGCCATCCCTCAACTGACGCTAAAGGACCTGATCGAAAATCCAACGAAAGCCGAACTGGCGCGGGGAAAAGTAGTGTTCGTTGGAGCAACTGCGCAATCGGCCATGCGCGACCGTTACATGACTCCATTCGCCAAAGCGATCCCCATGCCGGGCGTTGAGATACACGCCCACCTTTACGAAACGCTGGCCAGCCGCCGGTTTCTGGCCGACGCTAGCTTAAGCTTGGGTTTGCTTCTAGGGCTGGTACTGGCGGCAGCGGGCGGGGCCACTTTCTTTTTCCTGTCTGGCGTGCCGGCCTACCTAACCGGAGCGGCGCTAATGATTGCCGCCATCGCCATCCCCCATTTGTTCTTCATGAACGGGGTCATGTTTCCGTACTTCGCGCCGGTCGCCATAACGTGGCTTTGCGTATCCACCGCCGCTAGTTTCGCCTACTTCCTAACGCGGCGCCAACTATTCGCATCTGAATCAGAGACGCGCCGCTATCAACAAGCGATTCACTTCGTGGCGCACGAAATGCGTTCGCCGCTAAGCGCGATCCAAGGGTCAAGTGAGCTAATGACCCGCTACAACATGAACGACGATAAACGAAAACAGATGGCTCAAATGATCAACGCAGAATCCAAGCGCTTAGCGAAGATGATCCAAACTTTCCTTGATGTGGAGCGGCTTACCGACGGCCAAATGCAGTTAAAGCGCGAGCCGTTTGCGTTGGTCGACTTAATGGAAGCTTGTCTTGACCGGGTTACGCCGCTGGCCGAGCGAAAGCAAATTGTCATCACGGCTGACCAAGCACCATCGGTGATTCTGGAAGGCGACCGTGAATTAATGGAATATGCATTCTACAATCTGTTGAATAACGCCATCAAATACTCTCCCGCTGAGACTCGTGTTACAGTAAAAACATCCCTCGAAGGTCCCGTCCTGCGTCTTTCTGTAAATGATGAAGGCATTGGTATGGACGAAAAAGAATTAAAACAAATATTCCAAAAATTTTACCGGACCAAGCGGGCTGAGGCCACAGGCGAGGCGGGTACGGGCATTGGTCTTTCAATCGTGAAACAGATAGTAACGCACCATGGCGGAGAGATGGAAGTGGTCTCGCAGCCTGGACGCGGTTCCTGTTTCACGATTGTTCTACCCGTTGGAGGCGGCCAAGTTTGTCACGCATCCTCTTAGTTGAAGACGACAATTCCTTGCGCTTCACAATCGGCCAATTTCTTGAATTGGAAAACTACAGCGTAATGGCTGTAGGTACAACGCGCGACGCCATCAGGCGCTTGGGCGAAGAGAGTTTTCCGATCGTCATTTCCGACGTCTACCTGGACGAGCGCACGGGGCTTGATGTGTTGGGCGCCGCAAAGAACGCGAATCCCGATTGCGCCGTAATCCTGATGTCTGGCCGCGGCAGCATGGAAACGGTGATGGCGGCGACGCGCGGTGGCGCCTTTGAGTATCTGGCCAAGCCGTTCGAGTTGGATGACTTGATGGACGTGGTGAAGCGCGCCGAAAAATCGTTTGAAAAGGACGATGAGGAAAGTGTCTGGATCGACGATATTCCCGAAACAGAAATGATCGGCACGTCGCCACAGATGATGGATATTTTCAAAACGATCGCAAAGGTGGCGCCGACTACAGCAACCGTTTTAATTGAAGGCGAGACGGGAACCGGCAAAGAGTTAATTGCCCGAATGGTGCATCGTTATTCGCCCCGGCACGAAAAACCGTTTGTAGCGGTTGACTGTGGCTCAATCGCGCCCAGCCTGATTGAAAGCGAACTATTCGGCGCCATGAAGGGCGCATTCACCGGAGCTGATCGTGATCGGGCCGGTGTGTTCGAGGCGGCTAATCTTGGCACGGTGTTCCTGGACGAGATTGGCGAGATCGATCAACCGTTTCAACTAAAGCTGCTGCGTTTCCTACAAGAACATGAAGTGCGGCCGCTTGGCGCAGCCCGCGCCAAACCGGTTGATGTTCGCGTGGTTGCAGCGACGAACAAGAACTTGCGCAAGTTGACGGAGGAGAAGAAATTCCGCGAAGATCTTCTTTTCAGATTGAACGTCGTAAGCTTGCATATTCCTCCGCTACGCGAACGGCGGGGCGATATTCCGTTGCTCGCGCAAACATTTCTTACACGCTATAACGAACGCTATGGCCAGCAGGCTGAGGTTAAGCCAAGCGGGCAGAAAGCGCTTCAATCTTATTTGTGGCCGGGCAATGTTCGCCAGTTGCAACACATGATGGAGCGACTTGTAATTCTGGCGCCGCAAGGCCGGATCAATGACGAAGTTGTGAGTGAGGCAATCCAAGCGATGGACAATCGGGAACAAGCCAGCGAGTCTTTGGCCGATACCGAAGCGGATCAAATTCAAAAGGTGTTGAAGGCTGTGGGTGGTAACAAAAGCCACGCCGCGAAGTTACTGGGTATTGAACGTAAAACCCTCTACCGTAAATTGGAGCGCATGGGGATCACGTGATTGAGCCGTTGAAATGCCGGGTCTATTGCTTCGGAAATCGAAGCGCTTTCCGCGTTGCTTCATGCTTGTGTACACGCCGGAGCCAGCATCAGTTTTGTCCTGCCTTTTTCGCTCGAAGAAGCCCGGCGGTTCTGGTTGGAAAAAGTTGGTCCGGGCTTACAAGCTGGTTCACGGATGCTCTTGGTGGCGCGGAAGGATGATGCAATCCTTGGGTCCGTTCAACTGGATATGGGCACACCGCCGAATCAGCATCATCGGGCGGAAGTGGCTAAATTGCTGGTGCATCCACGGGCCAGGCGGCAAGGTATCGCCGGGTCACTGATGCTGGCGATTGAAGACGTGGCGCGGGCGGAAGGGCGCACCTTGATTACGCTTGATACGCGCTCTGGCGACTCCGCTGAGCCGCTGTACCAATCGATGGGCTACAACCTTATGGGAGTGATTCCGCGCTATGCACGCGACCCACATTCGTCCCAGATGGATGACTGCAGCTTCTTCTACAAGGAACTCTAAAGTTCAAGTTTCCCCTGATAAACCATGTCTTTCAGCGTAAACTTGGTTTTCAACTCGATTGCGCCATACCTCGAATGAAAGATCACTTCTTTGTCTTCGAGGGTGATTGGGTTGCGTTGCCGGGCAAAGAAGAAGACAGGGACCCGCATTCCCTTCCCCTCTATAAGTTCACGCGCTCGGGTCGAATTGGATCTTTCCCTTTTCGCTCAATGGTGGTGCGTTCCTTGAGACGAATGATTATAGGTTTGTTTTCCAAAACAACCTGTTCACCCACCGCCGATGGATCTTTCGGCTCAATATGTTGCTGATAAACCGGCAGGCCTGATGCGCTGACAATGTAAAACATCTCCGCCTGTTTGGAGCGAGGCTGTTTGGCGGAGTCGATTAGAGGCTGGGCACTCAACGCACCCACGCCCTTAGCGGCTCGCCGCCATCAAGCGCGGACCTATCGACCGTTCTGCTGCCGCCTGTAGCGCCGGCCCCTTCCGAAGTGGCCGATGGGATATTGCTCCCGAGCATCGGCTTCGACGTTTGAGATGCTTCAGCTTCTTTGGCCCAAGGCGAACGCTCACGCTACTTCTGGATATCGGAATTGGTCCAGTCGGCTGGTTGCTTATCCTTCCACGGATCCGCCGCCCTCAAGAAGGGGGCGCTTCCGATTAAGAGTCCGAAATATCTGCGATCCATGGATCAGTCCTCCAGTTAGAACTCAACTTTTGGCTTAGCCTGCTCTTTGCCAACACGACCGGCCTCGATTGTCGCTTTGAAATAGTTTTCGGCGCGAACCGGCGCCGCCGCCAGCCCTCGCAAGTAAGTCAATTGACCAGTGTGAGTCAACGCATCGGCGATGGGGCCTTGAAATAATTGCTCGGCGGAGCAACCAAGGGTTCCACCGGAAGCAAGATGGGAATCGAACGCCTCTAATGACCGAAAGAATCGCGACACTTCCTCGTCCCATTGAAGCGGCGACGCGTCGCGCCACTCATGCTTTCCTTTCGCCAACGAAAGAGCCCAATCGAAGAGGTCCCCCATATGCGCCACAATTTGAACGGGAGCGCGGGAACGATCGTTCGCCTTGAAGTGCGCGAATGATTCGGGCGCATCGCGCAATGCCTTGCCGGCGCGGTATGCGAGTGTAGCCAACGTGTGTCGAAGATTTAGTTCCATAGGGTCCTGAATGACATTCTACCGGGAAACCGTCTAACATAGTTAGAATCGGGAGCAACTTAACGAACATGAAGCAGTTCCTGCTTTTTATTTCCCTTGCGATGTTTTCCTTGGCCCAGACTCCGGTGACTGTAGCCATTCGCAACGCAAAACTTGTAACTATTTCCGGACCAGTGATTGCCAAAGGGACGGTGGTGCTGCGCAACGGACTTATTGAGGAAGCAAGCGAAAACGCTACCGTTCCTGATGGGGCGTGGGTCATTGAAGGCGACGGCTTAACTGTGTATCCGGGCTTGATCGACAGCATCAGCAACATTGGCATAGCTCCTCCGGCGCCGACCGGCCCGGTAACCGGGGCTATTACGGCGACCGCCTTGGCGCCGCCAGCGCCGCCAGCACGAGGCCCAGAAGACCGGCCCCGCACAACCAGTTGGGAACGCGCGGCCGATAAGTTTCGTTCGAATGATCCGCGTATTGAATCGGCGCGAAATGCTGGGTTCACAAGTGCAGTTATCTTTCCAACCACCGGAATTTTCGCGGGCCAGGGCGCAGTCGTAAATCTCGCAGGCGACAACCCCTCAAAGATGATTATTGAATCACCGGCGGGGCAATATATGACGCTGACGGGTGGAGGTGGCGCCGGAGGTGCTCGGGGCTTTCCAAGTTCCGGTATGGGCGTCTACGCTTACGTGCGGCAGATTTTCATTGACCTTGATTACTACGAACGGACCAAGGCGGCCTATCAAGCCAACCCATCAGGCAAGCAACGGCCTGCTTACGATCGAGCGCTGGAAGGCGTGAAAGAATCGGGCCGTTTGCTGATGCCCGCAACCTCAAAGGTAGAGATGGAGCGCGTCATCAAATTAGCCTCGGAATTGAAAATGCCGTTCGTACTTTATGGGGTACACGAAGGATATCGCGCCGCTTCCGTATTGAAACAAGCCAACGCCAGCGTGCTGATCAGCGCTAAGTGGCCAACCAGGCCACCCACCGCCGACCCTGAAGCCGAAGAGCCACTTCGAACTTTGGAGTTGCGCGAAAGCGCAGCATCCACGCCGGTGACACTCAACAAAGAGGGAGTGAAGTTCGCATTCTATTCCGATGGTCAAACGCCGGCGGAATTTTTGAAGGGCGTCCGTCTAGCAGTGACACGTGGACTTTCCCACGATGACGCGGTGAAGGCCATGACGCTTTCGGCAGCGGAAATCCATGGTGTATCCAATCGCTTGGGTTCCATCGAAAAAGGTAAGATCGCCAACCTGGTTGTGACCAAGGGCGATCTGCTTACAGAAAAGCCGGCAATTCAGTACGTGTTCGTGGATGGAATGCATTACGTGCCAACCGCCGATGGCGCACCCACGCCAACTGCTCCACAAGGAACTGGCCGCAGGCCACGCTAGAGGATGAAACACATTATGAGATTCGCACTATTACTACTAGCAAGCGCCGCCACGTATGCGGAAACGATATTCATTCAAAACGCCACCGTCTATACAGTCACCAAAGGGACTTTCAAGGGTTCGGTGTTGATTGAAGACGGCAAGATTAAACAAGTGGGTCAGAACCTGGCGGCCCCCAGTGGGGCCAGGATCGTGGATGCGGCGGGCATGCATCTTTCGCCGGGAATCATTGACGCCCATTCGCATATCGCGGCCGGTGCGGGCGGCATCAACGAAGGTTCCGTTTCGGTTTCTTCGATGGTGCGCATTGAAGATTTCGTCGATCCGGAAAGTGTTGCGATTTACCGCGCGCTGGCAGGCGGCGTCACTTCGGCCAACATTTTGCATGGCAGCGCCAACGCCATTGGCGGACAGAACCGGTTGATTAAAATGCGCTGGGGTAAAACCGGGGTGGAGATGTTGTTCGACGGTGGTCCGCCTTCCATCAAGTTCGCGCTGGGAGAAAATCCGAAGCGGTCCGGCAACCCAACACCAGCACCAGGCGGACCAACAACCGTCGCGCGTTATCCGGCGACACGAATGGGAGTTGAAGATATTTACCGCCAAGCTTTCACGGAGGCGAAGGAATATCAGAAGGCGTGGGTTGATTTCAAATCGGGCAAGAGCACGGTGGAGCCTCGGCGCGACCTTCGTTTGGAGCCGCTCGTGGAGATCATGGAGGGCAAGCGGCTGGTGCATTGCCATGCCTATCGCGGCGATGAAATGTTGATGATGATGCGTGTGGCCGAAGAGTTCGGCTTCCGCATAGCAACGTTCCAGCACGTGCAGGAAGGCTACAAGATCGCCAAGGAAATGGTGGAGCATGGAGTGGGCGGATCGGGCTTCAGCGATTGGTGGGCCTACAAGATGGAAGTGGTGGACGGCATTCCCTACAACATGGCGTTAATGACCTCGAAGGGAGTTATGGCGGCTGTGAATTCCGATGATGCTGGTCTGATGCGACGGCTCAATACCGAGGCGGCGAAGACCATGAAGTATGGAGGCCTCACCGAAGATCAGGCGCTCGCGTTGATCACCATCAACCCGGCGCGGCATATGAAGGTGGACGACCGCATTGGCTCGATCGAGGTGGGCAAAGATGCCGATCTTGTGATTTGGAACAAGCCTCCGCTTTCCAGTTATGCGGTGCCGCAGAAAGTTTATATTGACGGCAGCTTGTACTTCGATCGCGACACCGACGTATCGAGCCGAATAGCGAAAGAGGCGAGGAAGAAGGCGTTGGAAGAAAAAGCCAAAGCCCAGCAAATACCGCCTCAACCCAAAAAAGATTCCGCGCCACAGGGAGGGCCACAATCCGATGAAGTTCGCTAATTTGCTTTTCCTGGCGGCGCCCATTTTCGCCCAAGAGGCTTTCGTTCTAAGGAACGTCACGATTCATCCGGTAACAGCGCCGGAGATCGCGGGCGGATCCATCTCAGTGGCCAACGGCAAGATTGTAGAGTATGGAGCCAAGGTGGCCGCCGCGAAGAACGTGAAAGTGATCGATGGCAAGGGACTGCACGTTTATCCCGGCATGATCAACTGCGCGACACTTATGGGCATCAGTGAGGTG
Organism: Acidobacteriota bacterium; assembly: GCA_025350695.1. Lineage (GTDB taxonomy): Bacteria > Acidobacteriota > Terriglobia > Bryobacterales > Bryobacteraceae > JANXSF01. Next base: position 20,801 of record JANXXI010000064.1, on the reverse strand, counting down.
ACCTCGGTTCGCGAGTCGAACGACACGAACGAGATCGGCGAATTTGTTCCGCAGGTTCGCGCCGTAATCGCGTTCAATCCAGATAGCGAACATGTGCCGGTGACTCGGGTTAACGGCATCACTAGCGTTGTGACAATGCCGGCATCGCTAACGGAGGGGCGTGGAGCGGGCGGTGCTGCGCAAAGTATTCTTCGTGGCCAAGCGGCGGTGGTCCATATGGACGGTTGGAACTGGGAAGACATGGGCATCAACCGGAATGCCGGATTGTTGATGCGTTTTCCGCAGATCGTAACGGCCCGAGTGAGCGCGTTTGAAGGCGCCACGGCTGCGGCGATTCCTTTCGCCGACGCGAAAAAGATTTACGACGCCGAGTTGAAAAAAGTCGACAACTTCTTCGATGCCGCGAGGCGCTATCAAACTGCGAAATTAGCCAAGGCCGCGGATTTCAAGCCCAATGTGCAATATGAAGCGATGCTGCCCCTCCTTGAAGGTAAGGCTCCGCTGCTTGTGCCAGCTGAACGAGAGCGGACCATTCGCGAGGTCATTGCTTTCGCAAAAAAGCAAAAGGTAAAACTGATCCTGTTGGACGTGCAGAAACCGGGCAAGTCGATTGACCTGATCAAGGAAAACAACATTCCGGTGGTCGTCGGCAAGCCAACCAACCTGCCCCTGGATGAAGATGATCCGTACGACGCCGCATATAGCCTGCCGGGCCAATTGTACAAAGCCGGCATCAAATTTGCGTTCGGCACCTACGACAATCAGTTCGCCCGCAACTTACCGTTTGAGGCGGCCTTTGCAGTGGCCTATGGGTTACCGTATGAGGCCGCGATGAAGGCGCTGACCATCGATGCCGCGGAGATATTCGGAGTCGGCAACGTCACAGGCTCGCTCGACAAGGGTAAGTCCGCCGACTTCGTTGTAACCGACGGCGATCCGTTGGAAGTGAAGACGCAGGTAAAAATGCTGTTCATCAACGGTAAGAATGTGGCGTTAGATAATCGCCAGACGAGGCTTTACGAAAAGTACAACAGTCGCAAATAGACGCGGCTACGCCGATCGCTTGTAGAGCCCGTTGGCGCGAATGTAATCAAACACTGGAAACGGTAGCGAGCTAATGCGATGGCCGTGGCTGAGTTCCTCACGGATCTCGGAACTTGAGATCGGCAGGTCCACGTGGTCAAGCCGCAGGACCTGAGCGCGTTCCGGAATATCGTATTGGTGGCCGGGTCTGGAGGCGACGATGAACGTGACAAGCTTCAGGACATCCTGGTAGCGATGCCAGGTTTCGATTTCCGAAAAGGCGTCAGCGCCGATTAGGAAATACAGCTCGTCGGCCGGGGTAAGATCGGCCAGCAGCTTTTCAATCGTGTTTATTGAGTAGCTTTTTTCGGAACTTTGTTCGAGCCTAGATGGCACGAAGCGCCGGTCCACGGAGCACGCCAATTGCACCATGCGGAAGCGGTCCTCGAAGCTTGCGCCGAGGATGCGGGACTTGTGCGGTGGGTGCGCGGCCGGGATAAACAAGATCTTGTTCAAATGGAAAATCTCGGCGGCTTCGCGCGCCAGTTCCAGGTGAGCTGTGTGTATAGGGTCGAAGGTACCGCCGAAGATTGCGACTTTCAATCTCACCATGGTAACTGGTTGGGGGAGGGGGTAAACGGGAATAGACAAACCAATTTATACGCCGTTTGTGGATACCAGCCGAAACGGTTGTTTAACTTGTGCGCCAAGTATGCGCCCGACAAGATTCCAAGCAGACCGCCCAATGACAGTCCAGCCAAATAACCCGATACTAGACCGACTGCAACCACCACTCTTGGCAGGTCAAACACTTGCGGAAGCCAAGCGGAAAGCATGATTGCTAAAGTGGAGGCGACAAATGAGATCAACAATCCGCCGATCGACATAAAAATCAAATAGACACCAACAAATCGAACAGTCCGAAAGCACAAAAGGGCATTGCAACGGCCACGACAATTGCACTTAAGAGAGCTAGTAGGAAGAGAGGCATGTAATCCGTCAGCCTTACGGGCGACTTATTTCCAAGGCAATACTTCTTGGAATTTCCGAAGCGCCGGTCGTCAACTGAAAAACTTCCTGAATATTAGCTTCAAGCTCCACCGAGGTCTCACCTTGGCTGAACATGCCGGGCACGTCCCTCAGCCGAGTCTTTACCATTCTCTAAGCCTACAACCCCGCCCGCAGATACGCAATCACATCCGCCAGCCCCTGCTTGCCCAATTGCTTCTCAAGCTCATCCGGCATCAACGAAATCGCCGACGCTCTCACTTCCGCGATATTCGTACGCAAAATCGTCGCATCCCCATCATCAGAGCCGCCACGCAGCGTAATCGCCCCAGGCGTCTCATTGGCGATGATGCCGTCGAACACGCGCCCGTCTTTCGTCGTCACCATATAGTTCGTAAATCGTGGATCAATGGCCGCGCTCGGATTCAGAATCGACTCCAGCAACTCACGCTTCGACTTGTTATTCACGCCCGAAAGATCCGGACCAACACGCCCACCCACCTTACGCGGCGAATGGCACCTGGAGCAGTTTTCCTCAAACAGCGGCTTCCCTTTCAGCGGATCGCCGTTCAGATTCACTGCATCAGCGAACTGCGCCACTACCTTCGCCCGATCCCCTGCCGCAGCCTGGAACAGCTTTTTCGCACGGGCCGCAATGCGTTCATCCTTCGATTCAAGGAGCCGCGCACGTGCGCCTACTTCAATCGCAGACGCGTCCACTTCACCCTTGTCGATCGCATCCAGCAGCACGGGGGCCGAATCACGACGACTCAGCAATCCAGCCACGCCCTTATTGCGCGCGGCAGGGCCACTCTCTTTCCAGTGCTTGGCGATTTGCTTTGCTGCTTCCAGTTCGCCAAACAAGCCTAAGGTCTCCATCGCCGCCATGTGCAAGCCGGAATCAGGCGGCTGCGAGGCGAACACTTTTTCGATCAAGGGCGCAGCCACGGCATAGTCAGCGCTTGCCAAAGCACGCACCGCAGCCGCGCGTTTGACCGGCGCCAAGTCCTCGTTCACCGCGTCCACAGTGGCCTTTCTCAAAATTGCGGGCAGGTTGAAGAAACGCGCCGCCCGCCACGCTGCTGCTTCCAACTTAGGTTCCGGTTGATTTAGTACGCGGGTAAACACAGCCTCGGCGCCAGGCACATCCATCCTTTTGCCTGACGCTAATTCTAATCCACGAGCCAGCCCGGCAAATGCGGATTCCGGATTTTTCAGCCGACCCGTCAAAGCCAGCAATTTGCCAATCTCCGCCGTATTCCGCCGCGCGCCAATCATCGATCCAAACTGTTGTACAAACGCTGGCACTTGCCAATCTTTTCCCGTGGCCATCATCGTCTCCATGAAATCCGCCGGCGCGCTTGCCGCTGAAGTCAGAATCGCGATGCGGAACCAGTTGTCGTTGGCTTGCTGGTTCGCAAGCCGCGCCAGCGACAGCTTCGCCGCCGCGCCAGGAACCTCGCCCAACGTGTAAGCCAGTTGATGAAGCACCCGTACTTCCTGGTCGCCCACCATCTTCAGAACCGACCGTTGCAACGAAGGATGCGCCGCAAGGAACGGCTCGCTCAAACGCAGTGCATGTTCCCGAACGTACAAATTCCCATCTTTTAAGGCCGCTTCAATCTGCGTTGGAGCCAATGCCTTCAACGCCTCCAGCACGTATAACGCATGCAACCGCGCTTGGGGCAGCTCGCTCTTGCCTGCCATCGCCACCAACGCCGGAACAACGGATGTATCCTGCCGTTCCACCAACAGCCTTTGCGCCGTATTTCGATGCCAACCGTTGGTCTCCTCAAGCGTCCTCACCAACTCAGCCGCCGATGCTGAACCGAGTTTCACCTCAAGACTTCTCTTCTTCCGAGGGTTGTTCGGAACCAGACGATAGATGCGCCCCTTATCCATGCCGCTCCAAAAATCCATGTCCTTCCGTAACTCTTCGGGAATGGATTCAGGCGTCTCAATGAACTCGCGGTACATGTCGGTGATGTACAACAATCCATCCGGGGCATTAGCAAAGTGGCAAGGGCGAAACCAAATATCGGTGGACGCCAAAAACTCCGTCTTATCCTTCGACCGGCTTGCTTTGAACGTAACGCCATCAGGCGTGATAACGTCGCGATGCACCAGGTTTGCGCTCACGTCGCCCGTGAACAGGTTGTTGTTGTACTCCTCGGGAAACACGTCGCCCGTGTAGATCGTACCGCCGCTGGCAGCCGTGAAGAACCCTTCCAAAAGTTCAACGCGTCCTGGATTGGTTTCGTTATAGCGCTTCTGTCGAATGTCGGTGCGGGCCACCCGCCACGCTTGCGGCTTCGTCAGAGGATACATGGCCGACGTGCCTTTGCCGTGATCGGAAATATCGAACGATACGGCGCCAATCTCCAGGGTCGGAGCGCGACTCAAGTATTGCGCGGGCACAATCGGGTTGCGCACGTGGATCGTATTTTGCGTGATGAAGCGGTTACCCCAATCGTCCATCGTCAAGCCGAATTGCGCGGGGCCGGAGGCTCGTTCAAACTGCCCCGTATCGGGCTTGAACCGGAAATCAGCGCCACGCAACAGCAAGGGTTCACCGGTCTTTCCCGGTACACTCACCTTCGCATCGGCGCCGTTATTAGCCGCGTAAATCCAGTTGTCGATGCCATAGCGCAAGTTGGTGATGCGCCCCTCCGGATTCACCATCGGCCATCCTGTATACAGCACGTCGCGCTTATCAGCCTTGCCATCGCCATCAGTATCTTTCAGATAAATGATGTCGGGAGCCGCCCCCACGATAAGGCCACCGCGATAAGGCAACATGCTGCTGACTTCCAGAATATGGTCGGCGAAAATGTAGCTCTTGTCGATCTTGCCGTCATGATCGGTGTCTTCCAGAACGCGAATGCGAGAGAGCGCCGGTTTGCCGGGCGGCGGATCATCTGGATAGTCGCTCATTTCGGCCACATAGATTTTTCCGTTTTCGTCCCACACCATTTCCACCGGATCGACAACTTGTGGCTCAGTCGCGAAAAGTTCCACCTTGAAATCTTCCGAAAGTTTAATGGCCGCTAGCGACTGCCGCGGCGTCATTGATTCTTGATCGGGATGATTAGCCTTCTTGGCGCAGCCCGTAATGAGGACCAACGGTACAAACAAAAGTAGGCCAATGCGGTTTTGCGATAGCATGGAAAGGTGCACGATTTATCATACTTTCGCGGGCATCTGGATGTCATCAAAGATCGCCTGGCGACCCGGGGATTCGAACTGAACGCGGATGGCTTGCGCGCGCAAGATACAGAGCGCCGCGCGGCCATGACGGAAGCCGAGCAACTGCAAGCGCAGCGCAACGCCGCCAGCGGAGAGATCGCCAAAGCGAAGAAGGCAGGCGAGGACACCACTGAAAAACAGGCCCAAATGCGGCAGACCGGCGAGAAAATCGCCGATTTGCAAAAGCGCGCCGCCGAACTAGATGAAGTTTTTCGAGCCGAATTGGCCGGCATTCCCAACCTGCCGCATGAATCCGTTCCGGTTGGCAAAAGCGCCGAAGACAACGCTGAAATTCACAAATGGGGTGAGCCCCGCGAATTCGATTTTGAACCACAACCGCATTGGGACCTAGGGGTAGAACTCGGTCTGCTCGATTTTGAACGCGCTACCAAAATTACCGGCGCGCGATTTGTGGTGTATTGCGGCATCGGCGCACGTCTCGAACGGGCATTGATCAACTTCATGCTAGACGTTCACACGCGTGAGCATGGCTATACAGAAGTGCTGCCGCCGTTCATGATCAATTCCGCCAGCCTCTATGGCACAGGCAATTTGCCAAAGTTCGCGCAGGACCTGTTCAAGATTGAGAACAGCGATTTTTGGCTAGCGCCAACGGCAGAAGTGCCAGTCACCAATCTGTTCCGCGATGAAACGTTGGACGCCGAAGCGCTGCCCATCAACCTGACAGCCTATACGCCTTGCTTCCGTAGCGAAGCGGGCAGCCACGGCCGTGACGTGCGAGGCATCATCCGCCAGCATCAATTTCAAAAAGTGGAGTTGGTGAAATTCGCGCGCCCAGACCAAAGTCATGCCGAACACGAAAAGCTGACGTGCGACGCCGAGGACATTTTGCGGCGCCTGGAATTGCCTTTCCGCCGTATGCTTCTTTGCACCGGCGACATGGGCTTTTCTTCGGCCAAAACGTACGACCTGGAAGTGTGGCTGCCAGGTCAGAACGACTACAAGGAAATCTCATCCTGTTCTAATTTCGAAGCGTTCCAAGCACGCCGGGCGGGCATTCGCGTCCGCGCCGGGAAGAAGACTGAGCCCGCGCATACGATTAATGGCAGCGGCTTAGCGGTTGGCCGTACGTGGGTCGCTATCGTCGAAAACTATCAACAGAAAGATGGAAGCGTGTCAGTACCGAAGGCGCTGCAACCTTATCTCAATGCCGAAGTGATTACTAAGCAAGGTAAGCTGGCGTAACCTAACCAACCTGTCGAGCCTGGTCCTTACAGAACGGAGCGCGCAAACTTGCGCTTCGATAATTTGCCCGTTCCGTTCTTCGGCAACTCCGGTGCAAGGAACTCCCAGCGCTTGGGAACTTTGTAACCGGCCAATCTCCGCATGTCCTTGAGTCTCAATACGCCAGGCTGCGCCCAGATCTCTCTTCGGTATCAAAAATTGTAGCCGCCCGTGTTCATGCTGCTAATATGTTAGAAGACTGTAATCAATATTACTTTCAAAAACCTGCTCAAAAAATAGAAAGAGACCGTGTTAGAACACATCAAGACAGTCGGCTTATTAATGATCATTCTGGGGGTTGTTGGGGCGGTAGGCGCAATTTTCGCCCTTATCGCTTTTGGAGGCTTTGCCGGAATTATGGGGAATTCCGACTATGGCCGCCCCGGCACCCTAGCGTCCACTCCCGTTTGGGGAATCTTCACCGGAATGTTGGCGGTGCTCTCCATTCTGTTGGCCCCCTTGCTCATCGTTGGCGGCATCGGACTTCGCAAATTCAAACCGTGGGCCCGTTCCATGAGCATCATTGTCTGCGCCTTAAGTATCCTCAGCGTACCTCTCGGTTCACTCATTGGATGTTACGGATTGTGGGCGTTGCTTTCGCCGGAATCGGAGCCAATATTCGATGAGGGACTCGGTAGAGGTCCAATGCCTGCCCGTCGCATTCCCCCTCGTCAATCCCGGCCAAAATAAGCGAATCGCACCAGGCATAGCCCCGCCAGAGCGTACAACAACCAATGCACCTTTCCGGCTCTGTTACCGGCAACCATCAACACCACGTACGCGATAAACCCGAACGCCAATCCGGTCGCGATGCTGAATGTCAACGGAATCCCCACCATCGTTAGAAAGCTTGCCACGGCAATCGCCGGATCGTCCCAATCAATCTCGCGCGTGTGGCTGATCATCATTGCCCCAACAAGAATTAGCGCCGGCGCAGTCGCCGCAATGGGAATGATTCCAACCAATGGCGCAAGTGGAATCGCAGCCAGAAACAGCAAGCCCACCATCACCGCAACGGCGCCACTACGTCCTCCTGCTGCTATGCCCGCCGTGCTCTCGATATAGCTAACTACAGTCGAAGTCCCCGCCATGGATCCAACCATGGTGGCGATAGCGTCCACTGTCAAAATGCGGCCCAACCTTGGAATGTTGCCGTCGGCGTTCGCCAACCCGGCTTTTTTCGTCACGGCCATCAGCGTACCCAAATTGTCGAATAGATCCACAAAGAAGAAGACAAAGATAATCTCAACGATGCCCAGTCTCAGTGCTCCAGGTATGTCCAATTGAAAAGCTGTATCTCCCAAACGCGCAAAGTTGAATTGCGGCCCGGCCGGGGGCATCAATCCAAATAACCACGCACCAAGAGTCGCGCCAAGAATGCCGTAGAGAATGGCCCCGCGTACCCGCCGTACATGAAGGATGGCCATCAAACTGAATGACGCCACGCTCAGTTGAGTGTTCGGCGATCGTAGATTTCCCAAACCGATCATCGTAGCCGGGTTCGAAACCACTACCCCTGCCGACCGCAGTCCAAGGAGTGCAATAAACAATCCGATGCCAACCGCAACCGAAGCATGCAACTCCTTCGGGATGGCTTCCACGATCTTTTGACGGACGCCCGCCGCAGTGAGTAGCAGGAACAAGAAGCCCGAAACAAACACCGCACCCAACGCCGTCTGCCAACTCACGTGCATCCCCTTCACAACCACGTAGGTGAAGTAGGCGTTCAATCCCATACCCGGCGCAAGTGCGATCGGGTAACGCGCCACGAGGCCCATCAGTATACTGGCGAACCCAGCCGACAAGCACGTGGCCGCGGTAGCGCCCTCGACGGGAACGCCCGCTTCCCGTAGAATCGACGGATTCACCGCGATGATGTAGGCCATGGTAACGAAGGTAGCCAGCGCCGCCCCACTTTCCCGCCGCCAATTCGTCCCAAGTTTTTCGAATTCAAAATATTCCGCAAGCCGCCGCATCCCTGTGAGGATAGCGAAAACCACTCCCGAGGTGGGCCAAGCCACTTCGGCGGCGGCCCGGAAGGACGCCCTGCTCAGGCATTGGAATAATTACGAACTTCGTCAATCTTACATTCCTTCGCGGCACTCTTCATTTCTATGTCGTGCACTGTCCGGTTACAATAACGTGTTGGCTCGCGGATTCATCCTCGTCATCGTTGCCGTGTTCGCCTTGCGGTTGCCCTTCCTCAATCAGGCAATTCAGGGCGACGACGTTTTCTATCTCACCGGCGCGAGGCACGCGCAAATCGAGCCGCTGCATCCCAAGAATGTGGAATTCCCGCTGTCCGGAAAAATGGTCTCCATGCAAGGCCACACCCATCCTCCGTTCAACGTCTGGTACCTCGGTTTGATTCTATTGTTAGTAGGCGATGTAAGAGAGCCCGCCTTCCACCTTGCCTACATCCCGTTCTCTTTGATGGCGGCGCTGTCCTGTTACGCGCTTGCCCGGCGCTGGACACCCCGACCATTGGCCGCAACGATGCTGTTCATCGCCACGCCCGCCTTCGTAATCAACGGAACATCGCTAGAGGCTGACCTGCCGTTACTGGGCCTCTGGATGGCCTCAATGGCGTGCTTCATTTCCGCCTCAGAGCAACGTTCCCCCGGACGCCTCGCAGGCGCAATGATCCTGATGGCCCTCGCCGCAATGGATGCCTATCAATCCGTCCTGCTGTTGCCCATCTGCGGCCTCTACTTATGGTGCTTCAGCAATCGATGGGCGCCCGCCTGGGCAGCGTTACTCACAACTCCTCTTATAATCACGCTCTACCAAGCCTTTGAAAGAATGACCACCAAAGCAGTGCCCCTCGCCGCCTTGGCCGGCAACTTCCAGAAATATGCGTTGCAAACTCTGCATAACAAAATGTTCAACGCCGCCGCTCTGACGATCCACTTGGGGGCCAGCGTTTCTTCTTTCACTCTCGGTTTCTTTGTTTCTCGCATCGCGCTGCCCTTCCTGCTTGGCGTGACCCTGCTGGCATTCTGCATCTGGACGATGCGACGCTCCGAACCCGAACGAAGATTCCTAGCCGGCTGGATCCTGATCTATTTCACCGCGGCACTTGTATTGTTCTTCGCCGGATCGGCACGCTATCTTTTACCGTTGGCAGCCCCGCTCGCGATCCTGCTCAGCAGGCTGCCTTACCCGCGAATTCTCACGTGGGCAGTCGCCGCAAATCTAGTCGTGAGCCTTGCCCTGGCCTCGGCGAACTATCAACATTGGGAGGCTTACCGTTCTATTGCCAAGGAGTTCGAAAGCCAAACCAAAGACAAACGTGTCTGGGTAAATAACGACTGGCTTCGCCATTATTTCGAAGCTAACGGAGCCTTGCCAATCCTCGAAAGCCAATCCGTTCAACCAGGGGAAATCGTGGTGTCTAGCAAGCTGGGCTATCCCGTTCCATTCGCCACTGGCGGAGGAACACGGGTGGCCATGCGGGAATGGCAGGTCAAGCCATCGCTTCCCTTCCAATTGATCGGGCTCGACGCGCACTCCGGGTACTCAACTGTGGAAAAAGGGTTCGAATCCTTCGGGTTGGTTGTGGAAAAACCTGTGGATATTGTCACAGCTGAAATAATTGTTGAGAAAAAAGCTTCGCTGTCCTATGTAAATATGGGTGCGCCCGAATCAGAGTCACAGATAGCCGGCGGTTTCTATCATATCGAAGATGGCCGTTGGCGCTGGATGTCTGGCAAAGGGACAGTTCTATTGAAGAGGGAGCCCAACCAAACGGAAATAGCTCTGAGCTATGCCCTTCCTGATATTTTGCCTGGAAAGAATATAGAACTGTTCGTCGACGGGCAACTTGTTCATCAGGTTACTCTTAAGGGCCCGGGTCCCGGTCAGATCAAGGCTCATTTGCCGCCCTTCACTACCCCTCAAATCTCAGTATCGGTGACCATAGATAAGGTTTTCAGTCCCCCAAACGATCAACGCAATTTAGGGTTAATCGTCCAGTCGATTCGATTATTGCAAAATTAAAATAGTTAAGAAGTGAAACTTTTGGCCGATGAGTGCGTTTAACAAACATGGTCCGGATATTACCCCTCATCTTGACCGCATCTTTTGCGTTTGCTCAGTCCGTCTCCGTTGAACCGGCCGAACAGATCGCTCTAAGCGGCGCTGTTGACTCCAACTCTCCATCATTCTGGTGGAACAATAAGCTATATCTGTTCACGTCCTCGGGGATGCCCGTCCGTTTTGACGGTAATGACATCAAACGCTTGGGCAGTGCCCGCGCTGTCATGTTCTATGATTACGGTCGCGTTACAAAGTGGATCGAATCAGTCTGGCAGGATACCGATGGGACCGTCTACGGTTGGTATCATCACGAACCAGGCGGAATCTGTAACGCGCCTTATCTGACGGCTCCTAAGATTGGAGCAGTGGTTTCCTACGATCATGGCGCCACTTTTTACGACCTCGGCATAATCTTGTCGTCAGCCGGTACTCCAAATTGTGCTTCAAAGAATGGCTACTTCGCCGGCGGAAACGGGGATTTCTCTGTTGTCCTGGGACAGGATCAAAAATATTTCTATTTTTACTTCGACAATTACGGTGGCGATCTTTCGAGGCAAGGTGTGGCCACCGCTCGAATGGCCATTGAAGACGTGAAGAACCCGGTAGGGAATGTCTGGAAATACTTCAATGACGATTGGACCGAGCCCGGCCTTGGCGGCGATCTAACCCCGATTTTCCAGGCCGTTGGAGGATGGGATACAGAATCGACCGACTCCTATTGGGGACCCTCGGTTCACTACAACAGGTTTCTAGGGAAATTCGTAATGCTGTTGAACCACTCCTGCTGCACGACGGGTTGGCCACAGGAAGGCATCTACATTAGTTATTTGTCTAATCCCAACAAACCAAATTACTGGCGCTCACCGGTCAAAATCATGGACGGTGGCGATTGGTATCCGCAAGTGATGGGTGAAGGCGTTGGGGACACCGATACGGTAGCGGGCGAATCGCCCCGCCTGTTCGTCGGCGGCGAATCACGGTGGCGGCTTGTGTTCAGTAAGTGATTACTCGACGAAGGATTACTCCACAACCCTGACGCGATGCGATTCGCTATCGCCCACATACAACTTGCCTTTTTTATCGACGAACACACCGTGAGGCCGCGCCAGCTTGCACTTTAGAGGATCGGGCTCCGGTCCATCTCCTTTTTCGCCTGTGCCAAGCACCGTCGTGATAACACCCGACTTCAGGTCGATCCGCCGAATGACATGGCTTTCGGTATCGGCGATATAAATGCCGCCATCGCGCGACCAAGCCACGCCTTTCGGTCCATTCAACTTCGCCTGCTTGGCCGGACCGCCATCGCCTGTATAGCCCTTCTCTCCGGTTCCGGCAATGTGATGGAGCGTTCCTTTTTTTGAGTCCAGCTTGAAAATCTGGTTCCCTTCCCGCAACGCCAGATAGATGTTCCCCTGAGGATCAAAATCAAGGGCACGGGGACCGTTCAACGGAGCGCCTTTGATTGCCGCCCCGTCGGTCGTTGGCTTGCGCTCGCCGTTTCCGGCGAAAACATCGATGATGCCGGTTTTAACATCCACTTTCCGTATGCGGTGATTGCCAACGTCGCAAATTAATAGGTTGCCTTGCGGGTCTAGTTGCACGCTATGCGGTTGCCGCAATAGAGCTTTGGCCGCAGGTCCGCCATCGCCAGAAAATCCGGCAACCCCGGTCCCGGCGACGGTCGATACGACACCCGTCTTTGTATCAATCTTCCGGATCGCGTGGTTGCCCATATCGGCGATGTACATGTTGCCCGCTTTATCAAAACGGATTTCGTGCGGCGTGTTAAAAGTGGCGGACATTGCAGGGCCGCCATCACCCGTGTATCCAGCTTTTCCCGTTCCGGCGATGACTATAGTTTTCCCGGTTTTCAGATTCAGCTTGCGAATTGAGTGGTTCAAATACTCGCAAAAATAGACGTTGCCATCCGGGCCGATAATCACGCCAAAGGGATTGTCTATCAGCGTATCGCTGAAGCCTTTTTGGCCGGTTCCAGCAATGGTGTGAACTTTGGAAAACTTAGGAGCCGCGTGCAACGAGGCAGCGCAAACGAGTATGGCGAGAATCCGTTTCATCAGTTATGGAGTCTAACACAAGCGGCACAGGGCTTCGGTAACTTGGGCAACATGGGCCTCTTCCATCTTAAGGATGTTGACTGAGGCGCCGCGCGGCGCCCACACCGCCGGATCGGTGGGGCCGAACAGCACGACCACTGGAGTGCCTACTGCCGCGGCCAGATGAGTGATTCCACTGTCATTTCCAAGATACGCCCGGGCCGAAGCAAGCCAACTAGCAATCTCGCCCAAATCATTCAAGCGATGCGAGCCATCCGCCGAAGCAGCCCACTCCACCGGTAATGGCAGCCTCGCAGCCATTTGCTGAAAGTTTTCAAGCGGCCAGTTCTTTCGGAGGCTGCCGGAAAATGGATGCACGGCAATAAAGTTGCGCTTCGATGCTGAGACGCGGAATCGCGGGACGGCCCCCATCGGCCCACCTACTTGACGAAGGTAAAAATCGACGGCATGCGAATCGCAGTCCACAGGCGGTAGCGCCTGATGAAACTCGAAGGGAAGATTACGCACGGCTTGGCGAAATTCATCGCGATTAGCCCCGTACCAGGAGACGATTCGATCAAACCCGAGCAGCGCCTTCTCAACCGGTTCGTCGAATATGCCGATGCGATCCAGTCCAGTGGAAGCGATGGACCGAACCTTGTCAGCCACCCCGCTAAACAGAGGCAAATTCACGGAGGGAGCCCATACTTCTGTGAAGTCGCCGCGCAAAAACTCAAGCGCTGGTAGCGACACAATAGCGTCGCCAATCGCCCCGGGCCGTATCAGCAGAGTCCGTGTCAATTCAGATCAAATGGGATACGAACTTCGATAGTTTTCGGGGGCAAGCAGGAATTTTCATCGCAAGCCTGATATCGCAACTTAGCATTAGCGAAATTCATACCCATGCGCGCATCGACCTTGGCCTTCACTTTGGCGTTAATCTCGAAGCTCCCCGAATAAACCGACAGTGGCTTTTCCGAGAACGCGTACTTTTCCATCTTCGGTTGAGGAAACTGAACAGACACGGCCTCAAGGGGCGTTGTGTCAAACGAGAGCCGCAACGGAATCAAATAATCATCCGCTGGCTTGTTCGAGTTCACGTGGTACCCCGGCCTCAGGCTGACGATTACTTTTATCTCCGCTTCGCCGCCTTTTTTCAAGACGGTGTGCGGCGGAGCCTGGGCCGTAAGAACGCTATTTGCGACCGGCTGGGCTAGGAGGCTGCTTAGCAGAAGGGCCGGGGCCAGATTGACCCAGTAGCTTTTCAATCTCATTCGAATAATCTCCCTTCGATACTAACCCAACATGCATCGATGTGATGCGGCCTTGCCTGTCGATGATAAAAGTGGTGGGCAGCGATTCCACTCCGCCGTATTTATCCGCCAGCGCCTCGTTGCCAACCATAATCGGATAAGAAATCTTGTTCTTCGCAAGATGCGGCCGGACCATCTCCCAACCCTCGTCATCCATCGCCACGCCCAAGGCAGAAAACCCGCGCGCTTTGTACTTATCCTGGAATTCGTTGAACCAAGGAATTTCAATCTTGCACGGCCCGCACCAAGTGGCCCAGAAATTGAGCAGCACCACTTTACCCTTGTAGTCGCTGAGCTTCTGGGCTTTGCCGGTGGAATCGGTAAGCGTGAAATCTATCGCGGGTTTTGGGTAAGGAGACTTAGCGGGAGCCTTCGTTTGCCCCAGGCCCTTCTGTTGTCCCAGGAAAAGAAGCGGGCTGCCCAGCATCGTCGAGCCGAGCATTTTGCGCCGGGACAAGCAGTTGTTCAATTTCATCAATGTATTCCTTTTTCCGGATCACGCCCATATGGACGGCGCTAACGCGACCTTCGCGGTCAATTACGAATGTCTGCGGAATCGAGTCGACGCCCCCGTAATGCTGGGCCATCATGGCGTCGCCCAGAACCATGCGATAGTTGATCTTCGACTTTTCCATGTAGGGCTTGACGACGCTCCAACCATCGTCATCCATGGCAACACCCACGACCGCAAACCCTTGATCGCGATATTTCTGTTCGAGCTCAATCAGCATCGGAATTTCCGTGCGGCACGGCCCGCACCAAGTGGCCCAGAAGTTAAGCAGGACGACTTTGCCCTTGAGATCGGCCAGTTTCAGCGGATTGCCAGTGGCGTCCTTCAGCGCAAAGTTTGGCGCTGCATTGCGTTTTTCGACAGGCTTGAGGCCTTTTGAACGCGCCTGTTCTCCGTTGTAGCAAGCCGTCAGCGCGAGCAGTGCGCAAGCCGCGAGAATGTGGGAACGACGGAGCACGACGAGTGATTAGCCTCTACCTATTATATAGATACCTGCACAGGACGAAATATTCCTCTTAAGGTTTGGATGCGGCGGGAGGCTAGGGGGTTGCGTCCTAAGGTTAGAGTTGAATGGGTCGTTTTTCTAGCAGTAGGGCAAACCAACGCATTCGTTGCTGCCGCCAGCGGCTCTTTAGCGTGTATTCGTCATGGTGGGGGCACTCGGAATAGAGAAACGCGGCGGTGTCGCAAAAGCTCTCGGCCATATACTCGCGCCATTTGCGGTTTCGCTCGGCGACATCGGTCGGCCTTAGAGCCTTTTTACGCCACTCCGCCGACCAGCCCAACTCCCCTCGTGCCCGCGATTTCAACTCACCTCGCAACAAATCCTCGTACGACAACCGGATCGGATTGCCCAACCGCACCCAGGCAAAGTGGAACAGTTCGTGTACCAAGATCCGGCTCAATTCCGGCCAATCCTGCGCGAGTTCGCTATCCAAAACGATCAACCGCTTTCGAAGGAAAGACGTGGCGTGAATCTGCTCGCCGCGAGGATCTCCACTCAGGAGTTTTCCGCGCCATGACGTCAGTTCGGGCCTGAACTCAATGCGGATCGTAGTGCCTGTTATGGAAGGCATTAAATGGGAAGCGGGCCGAACACTGGAACCGCCATACCCAAGGCGTCTTCCAAATTGCAGATCGGGTCGCGCGTGTACCCGTACATCAACTGCGCCCCTTCTGGTAATTTGCCGGAGATGTAAAGCAGCACGGCCGTCGGATCCTGCGGATCCACGACTGCTTTGTAGATCGCCATCACCGGCTGGCTGTCCTTGTTCAAAATGGTGAAGCCGGAAATTCGCCCATCGGCTCGCAGCTTGTCGTTCACTGAATTGAATTTCACGCGTACGGCAAACTTCGGGCCTTCGCCCACGGTCGTAATCGCACTTGGACGCGGTCCGCGCTGATAATCTCGACAGGCGCCCACTCCGGGGAACAGGTCGTGGCAAGCCATCATTGCGAAATTGCGGCCAAGTTTCTTTTGGTCCGCAGTTCCGACATGGATGCCGTCATCAAGCGTCGAATTGATCGAGGCGATCATCCCAGTGTTGGGAATTGCCTCGGCATTGCGTTGCAGTTCCTGAATCTTGTTCCACTCGACGAAGTTGTTCGCCGCCACATGACGGCCGATTTGCACGTAGTAGAACGGCAGGTTGGGTTGCTTGAAGTCAGCGCGAAAGGCGGCGATTAGCTTCTCAAACTTATCCGCAAAAACGCCGAGGGGCACGGGCGAGGCGTCGGATTCGCCCTGATACCAGAGGATGCCGGCAACCTTGCCTCCGATCGCATCGAAGCGCCGGATCGTGGATCCATAAAGCGAGTCGCCGCCTTTGGATTTAAGCTCAGGATTCCACTGAGCCATCGACGTGCCACCATGCGCGCAAGGGATCAGGCCGATGGGAACGTTGGTGCGTTGAAACAGCTCGACAGCAAACGGCAAACCCAGGCCGGCGCCTTTTTTGCGGGTCTGCATATACGTTGCTTTGGCGTCGCCGATTAGCCGTTCCAGTTTGCCTTCTTGGTTCTTGCGCCAGTGGACAGGGTCCGCCGAATCGGGCAACGAGTGCAGCGGTTCGGTAGCCACTTGCCAGACGTCACTTTGATCGAAGCTGTGGATCATCTCATGTGGCGGCATGGTGTCGGTAAGGTTTCCAACACCTTCCATATTAGACTGTCCCGCGAGAATCCACAGGTCGCCAACAAGGATGTTCTTGACGGAGGCAGTTTGTCCGGCCGCCCGCACTTCAAGCGTGTAAGGCCCGCCTATGGGCACTTGCGCGATCGACCCGCTAAAGGCCCCGGAACGCGCAGGCCCTAGAGGCTTCCAATCGAGACCCGGCAGTACGGTTCCGGAGCGGCTGACAACGCGGGCTTCGATATTGCCTGTTGCCTTGCCGGTTATTTTGATGTCGGCGCGATTGTGATCCGCGCGTTGAACGACCTGGAATTCCACCGGCGAAGTGATTTCGATAGCTTGCGTCGCGACGGCAAGGGTGGCTACTAAAAGAATGTTACGCATCGGGGAAATTGTATCACTGACGCAATCACTTGATGTTGACGCTGACGGCGTTTGACTGTTTGCCGTTGATGGTTACAAAAATATCGACATTACCGGCCCCGATTAATGAACGTGGCACGGGAAGGTTGAATTGAGCAACTCCGTTGGCTGGTGTCAACGGCCCGGCATAAAGCAGGTCAACCGGAACGCCTCCGGTGTTTGCGTTGGACGACCTAACATACCCAGGTTACTTCCATAGAGGATTAGGAACTCCTGGCCGGTGGCGGCTCCAAGGTCAATAGGCATGGCCGCAGTCACGCCGGCGGTAGTTTGGGCGAACTGTTCGGTGAGTTGTTGACTGCCTCGAACACGGGTCATATAGCCGGTAGGAGGCCGTTGCGATTCACGCTGAACAAATTAGGAGCAGTCAACGTCGGCAGGTTCGCTTCGCTCACGATGTTAGTGATGTCGATGCCGCCATCAGCGTTCCAGGTCTTGGTGAAGCTGGCCGGCTTGGGAGCTGTGTAACGGAAGATGACTGTGTTATCGAGGTCGAGATCTTCGGACCAAATAAAATTGGCCCCAGTGAAATCGTAGCTGGAGAAATCGTAGCTGGAGAAATCAACGTCGGCCTTCACGCGCGCCGCAGTGTATTCGTTGGCCGCCTGCCAACTGCTGTCGTCAAAATCCGGCGCAAACCAGTGGGCGGGGATGGGGGTATGGAGTACTTTCGGATTCTTGGCGTCGCCGTTCAACGGCCCTTTGAAGAAGCTCTTTGCTTTCCACTTCGAGCTGATTACGGCGCCGTCGGACAGCTTAAGGATGAAACCGGCATCCCCGATGTTTGTGCCGTATTCGAGGCCAGTGCTGGGGTCGGCATTGTCTTTTGCAAGAACCGGGATCGTCAAGGGATAAGTGGGCAGGACCTTCACCGAGACAAATTATGCGGTAGAAATTCTATTTGGTCCACGGCGGCCAATTTACCATTGATGTAGATCATGCACCAATTGTCGACGTAGGCATTCAGCTTGATGACGTTATTGAAACCGGCTTTTGTCGGTTGGAGTCCTGGGACGCGGCGGCCCTTGGGCGAACAACGGCATGGTAAGAGAAATTACAAACGCAAGGTTTTTCATGTTCTATTGTTAACACCACAATGTAAAGATTCGATGCGGACGCAGGAATTGGGGGGGCTTCCATGCGGCGGCGGTTCGTGGTCGAATATAGGAATGCCGCGTCGTCCACTGGCTCTTTGTCTGCTTTCGCTTTCGCTCTCGCTGTTTGCTTTTCCGCAGTCCGCGAGCCGCACAGAGTTTGTCCGGATGGTGACGGAGTTCTCCGAGCCAGATGGATACTTTGACACAGACAATCTGATTTCGAACGAAACAACCTATCTGGATGCGGCTGCGGCGTTGCGGGAGATGGAGGGCTCTGGCGGTATTTATGTTGGTGTTGGACCGGATCAGAATTTTTCGTACATCGCCCATTTACGGCCTAATCTCGCGTTTTTGGTCGACATTCGGCGCGGAAATTTATTGGAGCATTTGCTCTTCCGTGCGTTGTTTGAACAGGCCCGGAATCGAATGGAGTATCTGTGCCTGTTATTGGGCAAGCCGGTTCCATCTGATTTAGAAGCGTGGAATAGCCGACCGATTTCGAAGATTGCAGCATATCTGGACGAAGTTCCGGCGAAGAAGGATTTATTCGAGCGGACGTCGGCTGAAGTTCGCCGGAGAGCGGCTGGGTTCGGGCTTGCACTGAGCGAGGGCGATGTTAAAACAATGGCGGGATTCCATCAGCGCTTCTTTGATGATGGTTTGGATTTGCGGTTCAACACGCACGGTCGCGAGCCGCAGCCATATTACCCTAAGTTCCGGGATCTCATCTTGGCTCGAGGGGCGTCCGGGGCGCCGGAGAGTTACTTGGCGAATGAGGAACTTTTCGGCGTGGTGAAGAAGATGCAGATGGAGAACCGCATGATCCCTATCGTGGGAAACCTGGCGGGATCGAAGGCGCTGCGAAGTATCGGGGCTTATGCCCATGAAAAGAGCCTGGTCCTGCGGGCGTTTTATACGTCGAACGTGGAACAGTATTTGGGCCGGGGAGGGGATTTGAATAAATTTGCAGAAAACGTGAAGTCGCTTCCACGGGATGCAAAGAGTCTGATCATTCGCAGCAGCTTTGGTTATTATTCACGACGGACGAGCGGAAGTTCCTACAGCGAGCAACTGATTCAACCGGTGGAGGAGTTCACACGGGGTTGGGATGCTGGGCGTTTGGGTTCGTACCGCAACATTTTGGAAGCGAGCCGCCCTGCCCTGCGGCATTTATGATGTTTAGGCCAATCGCGGTTCGGTGTTCGTTGGCGTCTCGCACGAACTTTCGCTTTTGCCGTCCATTCACCTCCCAATGGTGGAAACGCGAAGGCCGCCAGCGCTACCCGGAGTTCCAATGCTTGCTCATCGTGGCCGACACCGGAGGCAGCAACTCCGCCACCTGGGGGCTTGGAAGGACCAAATCCAGCAACGGCTCTGCGACGAACTTGGACCCACCGTCACCGTTGCACGCTACCCCGTCGGCGCGTCCGAGTACAACCCTGTCGAGCGCCAACTGTTTAGACAGATCTCCAGAAACTGGGCCGCCGAGCCGCTCACCACTTACGACAAAATCCTCGACCTCATCCGCAACGCCGTCACGTCGACTGGGTCCAAAGTCCGCGCCTATCTGAACCGCAAGGACTATCCTCTAAAGCAACAGCCCTCGCCAGCGCGACTGAACGAACTTCAATCACCCGGTCCACAGTCCTCCCCAAGTGGAACTGCACGATCGCGCGTTCAAATGTGAACTAGTTTATGCGCGGTTCCTAAGGAGTCCTAAGCAAGAGCCTTGCGCACCACATTGCCCCGCACTCCGGTTATGCGTTGATTGAAACCCTGGTAAAAATAGGTCAGCTTGGTGTGGTCGAGACCCAGCAAATGGAGAATCGTGGCGTGCAGGTCGGAAACGTGGATGGGGTCTTCCACGGCCTTGAAGCCTAGCTCATCCGTTGCGCCGACAGCTTGTCCGCCTTTGACGCCTGCTCCGGCCATCCACATAGAGAAGCCGTGCCAATCGTGATCGCGACCGGGGCGGTCCAGTCCCTCGCTGGTTGGAGTGCGGCCGAATTCCCCGCCCCATACCAGAATGGTTTCTTCCCACAGGCCGGTTCGCTTTAGATCGGCGATCAGTGCGGCAATGGGCTGGTCGGTCTCACTGGCATGGAGTTTATGATTCGTAATGCAATCGGAGTGACCATCCCATGTATCTTCAAGGTGTCCTCCGCCGGAATAGAGCTGGATGAAGCGGACGCCTTGTTCTAACAAGCGGCGGGTGATTAGGCATTTACGACCGAAGTCGGCGGTGCGAGGGTTGTCGATGCCGTACATGCGGCGGGTTTCTTCAGTTTCCTTGTCGAGGTCGACGGTTTCGGCGGCCGTGGTCTGCATGCGGTAGGCAAGTTCGTAGGACTGGATGCGGGCTTCGAGTTCCGCCTCGGCCGGACGAGTTTCCTGATGCTGGCGGTTGAGGTTTTGGAGCAGGTCAAGCGAACTGCGCTGGGATTTGTTGGTAACGCCTTGGGGCGTAGCCAGGTCGAGCACTGGTGCTCCGCCGCTGCGGAAGAGCGTGCCTTGAAAAGCGCCAGGCATGTAGCCTGCGGACCAATTTGAGGCCGAGCCGATGGGGCCACCGCGCGGGTCGCTCATCACGACGTAGGACGGCAGATTTTCGTTGGCCGAGCCAAGACCGTAGGTCAGCCAGGAGCCGAGGCTTGGCTTGCCGATGAGCACAGATCCGGTGTTCATCTGAATGCAACCGGAGGCGTGCGCGGC
>JANXXI010000036.1 GCA_025350695.1 Acidobacteriota bacterium | reverse complement strand
ATCACAATCTCTTCATCCATGGCGCCGATGGCGCCGTTCAACCCGCCACGACCGAACAAATCCTGGCGGCAGCCCGTGCAGCGCTCGCGCACCGGGTGCGCCGGGGCGCGTCGCTCGACTCGCCGCAGAAGGTGCGCGAGTACCTGACGGTGCGGCTGGGGCATCTCGATCATGAAATCTTCGGCGTCATTCTGGTTGACCAGCGCCATAGGGTCATCGAGTACGTCGAATTATTTCGCGGTACCATCGACGGGGCGAGTGTCTACCCGCGCGAAGTGGTGAAGCTGGCGCTGGAGAAGGGAGCGGCCGCCTGCGTGCTCCTGCATAACCATCCCAGCGGCGTCAAAGACCAATCACACGCCGATGAGATCATTACCCAACGCGTCGCCGCCGCGCTGGCTTTGATTGATGTGCGTGTTTTGGACCACTGCATCATTGCCGCCGACAGCGTTTTCAGCTTTGCAGAAAACGGGCTCATGTGAGTCCCGACCGCGCTTATCGCCGCCGGCCTTCGGGCCGACGGTTTTCCGCGGTACCCCGCGGTTTTTTCGACGCCGGTGGAATATCGACCACCTACGATTCGATTACAGCGGCGATCGCACCCCACCCCGCTACCCTGATACCCCCTAAATCTGTGCGAGTCAGCGCCAATTGGCAGGTAGGGCCCAAGGCTGGAGCGCTCCCTTTGTCGCGACAACGATATCCTCATGAATTGGCTTCGCTAGACGCTTTCCCTTCGGGCGCTTGAGCATTCTTGCAACGGAATACCGACGGGGGCGAACGGACAAACGGCCACCATTCTGAAATGCCTTCAAAAACGCGTCGTGCAGCAGGCACAGAAACGTCGTCATGCGTTGAAGTTCGCGAATGTTTGTCTTGCTGAACAGTGCAGTCATTTGCGTTCGATGTACAAGCACAGAATGTGCGAAGACCTGATGGCGTATGGCCTGGTACTTCGTTTGGTAGGCGATTCGATACTTGTCGAGAACGTCCGTGACGCGTCGTAAATCGGAGGGCGAAGGCACTCTGTTCCCCTTCATGTAGGCCCGCAACCCAGCAGCATTATTGGAAAACGTGGGTACCTTCCGGCGCTTGAGGGCAGCATGCGAGAACGCGATGCGGTTTGCCCGCATTGCGTTCAGGAATGTGTGGACGTTGTGCGGCGATTTCTTCTCAAACGCCCTGCCGAGAGAAAGGAACAAGTCCGCCTGGAGCGCGCGCAGCATCGTATTCCAAAACAGGGCGTTGTCGTTCAGGTGCTGTCGAACGCGCTCGGAATTGCTGGCCACAGCATGAATCGCGAGATAGGCGTAAAGGCTCGTTACAGAGTCGTCCGCTTGGCGTTTGAAAATGTCCAGCGCAATGATGGCCGCTTGTTCTTCCGGTGTCATGGCGCCGGTCAGAGTCCGGAGGATGCTCGCCATACGGCCACGATAAACAGGACCAGTGCGGCCAACACGGCGAGCATCGCGACGACAATGATCGTATTCGCTTTGCTTGACCGTGCGTCGGGGTTGACCTTGACCGCCTCCCAATTCACACGCTGGCCAAAGTATGCGAGTACGGTGGCGAAGACGCCGAGTCCGGCACCGAGAGCAAACAGAACGACGGCGCAGCGCACGCCGCCGGCGACAGCACCGTGCGATGACATGAAGGCAAGCAAGGCCGTCGCGCCGGCACCGTTGAGTAGCACGACTTGAGTCAACGCGAGGCGCGAATATGCGAACGTTGCGCCCAACATTGAATCGTGAAAATTGTCGGTATTCATTGCTTGTTCTCCGGCTGCTCCAGCGTCAGGGTTAGCTCGATGGAATACTAATCGGCTGGAGCCCAGCGTGTGGCACAAGCGGCCGCGAGCCGCCCTTTTTGCCCTACCCTCGACAAAATGAACCATTTCGTCGATAGTCTGGAGATCGACCCTCTATTTCCCTAGGGGTTTTCTTGTTTCCAGCTAGGGTAACTCTCGACAAAACAATGAACGAGCGAAAACACCTCACCAGTCGCGAAATCGACCACCTCATGGCGGCGATCAAGGGCAGCCGCAACGAGGCCCGGGACCGCTGTCTGTTGCTGCTCATGTTCCGCCACGGCCTCCGGGTCTCGGAGGCGTGCGGTCTCAAACTCGACCAGGTGGACACCGAAAGCCGGGTGCTGCACGTGGTCCGGCTCAAGGGTGGGCTTTCCACCACCCACCCGCTGCGCAGCGACGAGCTGCGCGCGATCAAGGCATGGCTGACCGAGCGCGCCCGGATGAAACCGGTGGGCAAGGTATTTTTCGTCAGCGAGCAGCGCACGCCGTTGCACCGCTCGACAGTGAACTTGGCGCTGAAGAAGTACGGGGAGCTCGCCGCCCTCCCCCTCGCCGTGCATCCGCATATGCTGCGCCATGCTTGCGGCTATGCCCTGGCGGACCAGGGCGCGGACACGCGGCTGATTCAGGACTACTTGGGTCATAGGAACATTCAGCACACTGTGCGCTATACCGCCACCAACCCGGCGCGGTTCGAGCGGCTGTGGAGGTGAATCGTCCTATTTTGTGATGGATTCAGTTAAAGCAGGCACTGACCGTTGCAACCACTTTCTCGAATATTGCCTTCTTCTTTTTTGTGATGGTGGATTGCTGTTTTTCCTGTCCTGTGTGTAGCTCGGCCTGCATCAACATTTCCTGTGCACGAACCTGGATAAATACGATCCGGCCCAGCTCCCCCAATTTCTTATGCTCGAAAACACAACAATGCCCTCGATGGTCATATCCGCTGGATGCGCTGACATCGGGAGGTAAATCCTCGGGGCGCAACTGCCGCAACCCTGGCCGTGGTTGCCAGCCCTCCGCCAGCCATTGCAATTTTGCCTGGAGGTGTTTGGTTTTTCCCAGTTTCTCAAGCCCTTGTTTTATCTTCGTGGGATTTGGCGTGTGCTCTATCTGGGGTGGGTTCCGTTGTGTTCCTTGCTTCAGTTCTTGAGTTCTTCCATCCATCACCGTCGCCAGGAGATCGGAGATGTTCTTGGCATCCTGAAATAGCCGCTCCTTTTCATCCTGCGCAAAGTGGCGTCCCAACCCCTTGCTCAGCATGACCTCGAATCCTCCCGCGGCAAGAACATTGCCATCCATGATGGTGTTGCTCACGCTCAGGTGCTGGTACCGCAGGAGTGTTTCACAACAGGCGTGGACGAGCGGTTTTAGTTCCTCATCCACATCCTGGTACATATCGGCGGCGATGGTCTCATTCAAAACAAAATCAATGCCACTGCCGCGCAGTTCAAAGCGGAACAGGAAAATAGACGCATCATTCCCGGCTATATTTTTCAAATTCCCCTCATTCCGGATCGCGATGAAGACGCTGCCCTGCCTGTGTGCTCTCCCCTTTTCGCCGATTTTTCCGGGAATATAAAGGATTTTTTCGAGCCGCCGCGAGCACCATTGCTGCACGTTTATCGGTGCGGCCGACGTTTGGGTTCGTGCTTTTCGAGCATGGGCATTTGCCGTTTCATGAATTCGTTGAACAGGGGTACGGTGAAGGCTGTCTCGCCGTGGCGCTGACTCCAGACCATACCTTTGTTGATCAACTGCTGGCGCACCGTCGCAACGGCTCCGGCCGCGACGCCGAGCATGGCCGCAATGTCGCCGGTTTGGTGCGGACCTGCGCCGAGTTCCGCCATCGCGCGAAGATATTTCTGTTGGAGCGGGGTCAAGCGATCGAAGCGAACCCGGAAGAAGTTGGCGTCCAAGTGGGCGATGATGCCGGGAGTGGCCTGCTGAACATGGGCGAGCTGAATCGGGCTCCCGGGTGCTGAGTTCCAGACGTGGAAACCCCATTCTTGAATGAAATAAGGATATCGCTCCGTCACGCGCAGAATTTCTTCGACCGCATCGGCTTGGAAATCAACGCCTTCGTTCTTCGCTGGAAGGACGAGCGCCGCGCGGGCGGCGTCGCCGTCGAGCTGACCCACCTGGGGATAGGTGAAAAGGCGCTCGGCATAGGATTTTGCATTGCCGGACAAGGCAGCAATCTGCGGCAGTCCAGCTCCCACAAAAAACAGTGGAAGATTGCGCTGCGCGACCTCGTGGCAGGCAACAATGAGCGAGGCCAATTCTTCGGGCGAGAGGTACTGCACCTCATCGAGAAAAATTCCCAACGCCACACTTCGTTCGTTCGCGGCCTCGCATACAGCCACCAATAAA
>JANXXI010000015.1 GCA_025350695.1 Acidobacteriota bacterium | reverse complement strand
GTAACAGGCCGGTGCGGATTGTTGTGCTTACTCGCGCCTACAACCAATGGTTCTACTCGTTTCTCTATCAAAGCCAGCTTTCGTCAAGGGCGGAGGATGACATTTCGATGGTTAATAATTCTTCATGAGAAATACGGGCTAAAAAGCCGGGGCGGCGCGTGAGTCTCACGTACAAGTTCCATTAAATCCGGCGCGTCGTTGTTCATGCTGCAAGGGGCAAACCTAAAGCGAACTCTATAAGAGCAGCCAGCGGAGCCACCCCAAGGGCATGCCCAGCGGCGCGCCGGATCAAAAATTGTAACCGAACCCGATAACGAATCGGGGGTTCTTGAACCCAACAGTTCATGTCTTCAAAAACGAGGAGCCACGCCCCACGCACAGCTGCGTCCAAACGACTACGCATGTCGGCTGACTGTCGCGATTGGATCACGCTGGTGTGATACGTGTGTGCCGGCAACCTCGACCATACCCGAGCAAGGCTTCAAAAGGCGACGATCTTAACGCCTAGGCCTTCGACGGCGGACGAGTCGGACGCCAAGGCCAGTCAGACTTGAGAAATAAAAAGAGCATGAACCGTCGTCGATTCTTCCAACTGCCCCGGCTCTCCTTGGCGCTTCGGGCACGGCATTCGCCCAACCAGGGAAAGCCCCGGCTATCCTCAAACTGGCGCCGCGATTTGGCGACGGCCGCGATTGGTGGTTCGACCGCCGCTTTGGAATGTTCGTTCACTGGGGCCTTTACTCCATCAATGGTTTTCATGAGCAAGAGCAATGGCGGGCCCGCAAGGCTCGCGCTGAGTAACAGAAGTTGGCGCAGCGTTGGAATCCCGCGAAGTTCAATCCGAATGCGTGGCTGGATTTGGCGGAAGAAGCTGGGATGAAGTATATCTCCTGACGACGAAGCATCACGAAGGCTTCTGCCTGTGGGAAACCAAGTAGACCACTTACAACACAATGAACACGCCTTACGGCAAGGATGTCGTGAAGCTTGTGCGAAGTTTGCCATGCGCGCAAGATGCCGCTGTATCTTTATTATTCCATCGCGGATTGGCATCAGCCTAGCTATCCGAATCAGGGGCGGCATCATGAGTTGCCGCCGCAAGCAGGTGATCAGCCGGGCCTGACGAAGTACATCGCTTTCTTGCGGGCGCAGATCCGCGAGTTATGCTCAAACTATGGCGAGATTCATGGGATTTAGTGGGACATGAATGTCGACCAGCATGTTGACCCGTCGATCAACAATATGATTCGTCAGGTGCAACCTAAGGCGGTGATCAACAATCGCGGCGATGACGTCGGCGACTACGACAAGCCCGGCGAAGAGCTGCATTCGTTCGATAAGCGCACGGAGGCTAACCAATCAGTGGGGATGGAAAGCTGGGGATTCCGTAACGAAGAAGATTTCTACACGGATCGGCATTTGATGCGGAGCATGGACAAGTATCTTGCGAGGGACGCAAATTATTTGTGGGACCAGATTCGGCGGGAGTGATTCCGCCCCGGTCCGCGGAAATTGTGCGTCCGGATCGGCAATTGGTGCTCCTTGGTGAGAGAGTCTTTAGAGGGAGTTGGGTCGGCCAGTCACCTAACAGGAAATCGAAATGTGCTGTTGACGCGGAAGGGCAACACACTTTACGTTCATCTTCATAAAGAACCGGCCGGGGATGCGGTCAAGTTGAAGCCATTTGATTTGAAGCCGCGTCGCGCGTCGTTTTTAAATACGGGACGGCCAGTGGCGTTCGCGCTGGACATGGTCACGGGTGATCACGTGGAACAGCGCGGCTATCTAAGGCTGCGCGGACTGCCGGTTCAGGAAATGGCGAATACGGTGTTGGTGCTTAAGTTGGAGTTTGACAAGTAGCCTGAGACTGGACTGGTAGCGGCGCCAGATGGCAAGGACCCGAGGCGCCGCTGGCAGGATGGCGTTTTTAGTCAGGCAATGCGAAGCTAAGCATGGCTCCACCCGAGGGCAGGGCGATGTATTGTTTGCCATTGATCGCATAGCTGATGGGCGATGAGGAGATCGTCCCGCCAGTCTGCATCCGCCAGAGTGGCTTACCCGTGGCTGACTCCATAGCGATGATGTGGCCTTCGTTGGTGCCGGCGAAAAGCAGACCTGTGGACGTGCCGAGCAATCCGGCGGCCAGCGAGCCTTTGGCTATCTTGTAATCCCACATCGTTTTGCCCGTGACGATATCGATGGCCTTGATGCCGGACGAGTCATTATCATAGGCGGGTACGGCGCGGCCGCCCCAATAGGCCTTGCCTGGTTCGTAATCGACCTTTTCGCGAATGAATTTTTGCCCAGCGTCTTTATAAACAACAAACTCCCAACCGAGTTTTGGATCGTAGGATGGCGCTTGCCAATTCGTTCCCCCAACGAGGCCAGGGAAAACAACACGGCCCTCGGGCGTGGAGTCTGTATTGGGAATAACCTTAGGTTTGCCGTCGGCTTCAAAGCCGCCGTTCCAGGTTTGACGAACATAAGATGCACCGAGAAGTAATTTGCCATTCGTGCGGTCGAGGACATAGTACATCCCGTTGCGATTGCTCTGGATAAGTAGCTTGTGCATCTGGCCATCAAACATTTTGTCGACAAGGACCAAGTCCTGATTGGCGTCCCAATCGTGACTATCATTTGGCGTGAACTGGTAGTGCCACTTGCGTTTGCCGGTTGACGCATCGAGAGCGACTACCGAACAAGAAAATAGGTTGTCGCCTTTGCGAATTTCACCGTCCATGTCGGGGCCTGGGTTTCCGGTGGACCAATAGAGCGTATCCGATTCCGGATCGTAGCTGCCGGTGAGCCAAGTAGGAGCCCCGCCGCGCTTCCAGCTGTCGCCGGCCCATGTATCGTGGCCTAGTTCCCCGGGGCCTGGCACGGTATCGAAGCGCCAAATGCGTTTGCCGGTAGTGGGGTCGTAGGCTTCAAGGAAGCCTCGAATGCCGTGCTCGCCGCCCGCCACGCCGACGATGATTTTGTCCTTCAGCGCGAGTGGCGAAACCGTGACGCTATAGCCCTCCATGGTGTCAGCGATTTGTGTCTCCCATACGGGCAATCCAGTGCGAGCGTCGAGTGCGACGAGTGCGGCGTCGAGAGTCCCAAAGAACAGTCGATTCCCAAGCATTGCTACGCCGCGGCTGACGCGGTTGCTTTCAAAGGTATTCAGCTTCTTCTGTTTGCGGACATATCTCCAGATCACCATTCCCGTCTTCGCGTCGATAGCGAAAACTTCGCCGGGCATGGCGGTCGTGTACATGATGCCGTCGACAACCAAGGGTGTGGCTTGCAGCAAAGCTTCGCCAGGCATCTGTACCGACCACTTGGCTTGCAACGTTTTTACGTTCGCCTTGTTGATTTCCGACAGTGTGGTGAAGTGCGTGCTCTGGTAGCTGCCCCAGTAAGTGAGCCAGTTGTGAGGCTCACCAGCCGAGTTATGGATCCGGTCGTAGGTTAGGCCTCCTGGCAGCGCAGCGACGACGGTTTTCGAAAGATCGCGCTCAGCGTTACCTTTGAGGAACGCCACTAAGTTTTGAATTTCGGGTTGAGACAGACGGGAGGCGAAGCTGGGCATCATCGACTTACCCTCGTAACGCAGATCTGTCAGATCGCTCTTATCCAGCCGGTGAAGTTTTCCGCTTTGATCCATGATGTGAATCGAGAAGGTATCCTCTCCCCGCCGCATGCCCCGAATCGTTTGACCAGATTTCGTTTTGGCAATGGTGGCGCCTAGGTTCTTGTCAAGGTCGGGCGATGGCGAAACGTTAGGATCGAGGATTTTCTTGCGCAGAGTTTCGGCGCTATTGGCCCCTACCGTGGATAGGTCAGGAGCCATAATACTGCCTCGCCCATTGATCGCGTGGCAATTTGAGCAGTTCCCTTTGCCGAAAAAGAGCGCCTCGCCGGCCGATTTATCACCGGCCACGACTTCATTCACCTTGACGTTCGCGCCACTGAGGCTTCGAATGTAAGTAACCAGCTGCCAGGTCTGTTCGGTCGTCAGTTTAGAGAACGGTGGCATCTGCGAGCCCGCAATGCCGTTGCGAATGTTTATGAATAACTGGCCATCGGCTCCGCCGTGAGAGAATTTGCCGGTGGCGAGCGCCGGCCCACGGTCGCCCGCCCCGTTCCCGCCGTGGCAAGTCTGGCAGGCCGCTTTATAAAGTTTCTCGCCTACGGTGGCGGCCTCGCTGCTTCCGGCAAAAGGGTTTTTTTCGTTTTGCGGAGTGTGGTCCTGTCCGACGAGGGCAGGGACCGTAAGGACAAGGGCCGCTACATAGCGGAGAAAAGCGTTTCGTTTAACCATTTCTGCCATTATCTTACGAACCGGGGTTTGGCTGCCTGTCATTTACCTACTTCACCGATTGAAGCCTCTCCTGTCTACTTATGATCTGATGAATCCGCACCCCATAGTTTCCATCGACAACAACGACTTCTCCTCGCGCAATTACGCAGTTGTTGACCAGCACTTCGACCGGTTCGTTTACAGACCTATCTAATTCGACAATTGATCCGGTGGTGAGTTTGATCACATCACGTAATAATAACTGCGCTTTGCCAAAGGAAACTCTCACAGGCATTTCCACATCGAGCAGCAGATCGATGCTGCCTCGTCCCTCGCTCGACAGTGGCTCCCGTTGAGGCGTATCAGGGGTGACGGAGGGAGGCGCCTGTGCCGCTTCGAGCAACGCTATCAATTTAGAGGAAACGACGATTTGAAGCGGACCAATTGCCGTTTCCCCAATTCTTACCTCGAAGGTCTGGCCCTGCTCCGCCGGGGAGGGAACAGTTTCAAGGCCCCCGCCGCATGTGACCTCTTTCTGAATCAGCCGTCCGACGGCTTGCGCCACGCCAGACAGGGCCTGTCCCACTAGTTCGCGAAACGTGCCAGCGATATCTTCGGGGCTTGGATCTTCAAGCCCAGCGCCAGCCAAAGCCACTCTGCCAATTTGCCCGGAGGCGGTGGTAGGCGCCCCTAACCAAATCAATACCTCAGGAGTGAGACTTAGTTTTTGGCCCAGCCAGTCCAGTTCTTCCGGCGCCACTGACAAGGTTGACACGGAGACACTGGTCGCCTGAGCGGCCATCGAAGAGATGGCTTCGCCAAACAACTGCGTCCATTGCGCGAAAATCCCGTCGGCAACTGGCATGTCTGTGTGCTAAACCGATTGCCGCAGCGGCTGGCGCGGCGCTTCCTTGTCTCGTGGCCAGCGTTTCTCAAGATAGGCCCTCAGTCTGAAAATTGCCTGAGATTTGAGCTGAGAAACACGCGATTCATGGAGCCGGACGACTTTTGAAATTTCTCGCAACGTCAATTCCTCGTGATAGTACAAGCTAAGCACAGTCTTTTCGACGTAAGGCATTCGATCGATCGCCTCGGCGAGCAAGCGCTCCAGCTCAGACTTTTCGAGCAGGCGGTTAGGCCAATGCTCCTCGTTATCGGAAACGAACTTCAGCAAGTCACGGCCGTCTTCATCATTAGAGGTGCCCTCGAGACTCCCCAGATTGACGCCCCGAACTTCGACCAACCATTCATGGTATTCCGTCATTGGAAGATTAAGTTCTTTGGCGATTTCCTCTTCGGTTGGAGCGCGGTGAAAACGCTGTTCGATCGTCGAAATTGCCGCATCAATCATCTTCACGCGTTTACGTTGCTGCCGGGGAGCCCAATCCATTCCGCGCAAGCTGTCGAGAATCGCCCCTCGGATTTTGTACTCCGCATAGGTCTTCAGCTTCACGTTGTGGGCAGGATCAAAATGGTCAATCGCTGAAATTAGTCCCACGATACCCGTGGAAATCAGGTCGTCAAGGCTGACGCTTTCCGGCAACCGCTCGTGGATTCTTCGAGCAATCAGCCGCACTTGAGGCAAGTGATCGAGAATCGTTTGTTCCCGCTCATCGGTGTTCATCTTAGATACGGCTTGTGCGCTCATTTGATTTTTCTTTCCATTCCTAGGCTGACGCTGCTTTACCTGTTTCGATCGGACCGTTCTTCGCTAAGCCAATAAATTCTAAGGGGCTCGAAACGCGAGGTCCGGCTGAAAAATAGGAACAGGGTAAACCTGTTCCGCCGATGCCCCTCCAAACCGACGCCCAATCGGTGATCTGATCGACGTGAGTGAGAAGTAAATGACCGGGCATGAACGAGCTGAATTCAACGCCCGCGTTAAACCACGCCTCTGGCGTGGCGCGGGCATTGAGAGTCAAGTGAACCACCGCGCGACGCTTGGTAAGCCAGCGCAGAAGCGGATTCATCATCTCGCCAGCCGTTCCAGTTATGTCCACTATGATGGATTCCATCGAGGGTTCGACGTCCACTATTGTGTCCAAGTGGTCGATTGATTGAGCACAACACTCGATTACCCCGTTCGAGCCCAGCTCCGATGCGAAAGTGTTTTCGGGTTGAAATAAGTGGGCCAGCGCGACCTTCTTACCCGCACTTACTTGCCTCGATGCGAGTTTTACCGCGGCTGTGCTCTTGCCATTGTTTCGAGGGCCGACGAGCACTTCGATCAATGGCGGAGTTACCGGATGAAGCCTCAGAGTTTGATCGTCTATCCAGCTTCGCCCGACATGCTCAAGGAGGGAGTCGCCGACCTCTTTTGCCGTTGTGTTTTCAGAAGGAGAACGGCTCAAGTCTCCGGCCAGTTCCCGAAGTTCTAATTCTACAAGATGCCATTTTGAGACGTCCCCTTTTGCCGTATTTCCGTTTTGAAACTGGCCATTATTTGCCAGTCGCGGCAACTTTTGAGCGCCAGTAGCCGATTCGGCGGCGAAGATGACACGGTAACGACCGATCCCAACTTCGGTCGAAGCTCGCTCCACTGAGACGAGCATCGCCTCGTCACCAAGTTCAGTGCGGGCCTGTTTGACAGCGGAAGCTACCTCGTTATTTTCGTATCGTTTGAGTCGCATTATTGAATTACTCCGAGTGGCCTGACTTTGACGCCCGCTGGAATTTCGCTATGCGCCAGCACAACCAAGTTCGGCAGAGTGGACTCCAGGATCTGGCGAACAAAGAAACGGCATGCGGAACCACAAACGATCGTTGTATTCGCCTCGGCCACTCCTACTGCTTTGGAGATTCGATCAGTAACGTCGCGTACCGTGACTGGATTCAAATTCAGCACGGACGTGTTCTCGTTATGATCGATGCCGCTTTCAAGCGATTGCTCCAATCCTCCATCGAGAAAATAGGCCAAGATCTCGCCGTTCGAATTCACGTATGGTTTGACGAGCAACCGACGGATGGTCTGCCTGACATACTCCGTAAGCAGTACCGCGTTCTTTGTAATCGCGGCTCCTTCGCTGAGTGCTTCCAAAATGGAAGAGGCGTCCCGGATTGAAACACGTTCTCGCAACAAGTTCTGTAAAACCCTCTGCACACTGGCTAAGGAGAGCAATTTGGGAACCAAATCCTCCACAACTTTTGGGTTCTCTTCGGCCACCCGATCCAGGATGCTCTTCGCATCTTGGCGGTTGAGTAGTTCGTGTGCGTGACGTCGAATCAACTCCGAAAGATGGGTGCCTATGATACTGATTGAATCGACCACCGTGTAGCCTTTAGACTTGGCTGCGTCAGTCTGGTCCGGCGTAATCCAGAAGGCAGGAATCCCAAACGCGGGTTCCTTTGTAGGCACGCCATTGATCGGCGGGAGATTGCCGGCAGCAGCAATAGCAAGGTCCATACCGGCAGGCAGTTCGAAACGGCCGATCTCAACAGACTTGAGCGAAATGGAATACTCGCGGGCTCTCAGCGACAGATTGTCTGTTAGCCTCACCGCTGGAAGGAGGTAGCCCAATTCCGTCGCAAGTTGCCGTCTTATTCCCGAGATGCGACGCAGTAGCGGAGATTCATTACCTCCCGCTGCGTATTTCACCAAACCTAATCCAACCTCTAGAGCGAGCGGATCGATGCGGAGAAGCGATTCCACGGGCTCCTTTCCCTTTTGGGCCGCTTGGGCCGGCGCAATGTCTTCGGCCTCGGTAGTGGGCTTTAAGCGCCACGCGATGAATCCCGTTCCAGCGCCAAGAAACAGAAAGGGGATGCCGGGGAGCCCCGGAAACAGTGACATGGCAATCAGCACAAAGCTGGCCAGATAAAGTGGCTGGCGGTTGTTCATCATCTGGGCTTCTAGTTCCGCCCCGATGCGATCTTCCGATCCCGCGCGGGTTACGATCAAGCCACCAGAGATCGAGATCATTAATGCGGGAATGACAGTCACAAGGCCGTCGCCAATAGTCAGAACCGTATAGGTCTCAATTGCCTTGCGCAGCTCCATTCCGTGCTGCAACACACCGATCAGGAATCCGGCGATGATATTAATGCCGGTGATGAGGATTGATGCCACTGCATCTCTTTGGCTGAAGCGCGAAGCGCCGTCCATCGATCCGAAGAATTCTGCTTCCGCTGATAGCTTCCGCCGGCGAAGTTTCGCCTCGGCCTCATCAATCATCCCTGCATTCAGATCAGAATCGATCGACATTTGCTTGCCCGGCAGGGCGTCGAGCGCGAAGCGCGCCGTCACTTCCGAGATGCGCACCGCGCCATGGTTGATTACGATGTACTGGATGGCGATTAACACGAGGAAAATCACCAAACCGATGATGTAATTGCCGCCCACCACAAACTGACCGAACGCCTCAATAACTCCTCCCGCGGCGGAGGGCCCAAGATTGCCATTCAGCAAAATGAGGCGGGAACTGGAGATGTTTAACGCCAGGCGAAACAACGTCATCAGAAGCAGCACAGTGGGGAATACGCTAAACTCGACCGCACGGGTGATATACATTGAAACCAACAACACAATTACGGAAAAAGTGATATTGGTTGAAATTAGCAAGTCGAGCAGGAACGAAGGCATTGGCGTGATCATGGCAATCACGATCACAAGTACTGCGACTGGGACCACCATTTCGCGCCACGACGGAGTCCGCGTTTTACTTTTGGACGCGGACGGTTCAACGGGGCTGCGTGGGATGGCCATGGGGCGTGCCGACATATTCTTTCTTCCTGTTCCTCGTTGCTAGGCTGCTAACCGGCCGTTCATGATCCGGTAAATGTAGGCCAATACTTCCGCCACGGCTCGGTAGAGCTGTGCTGGAATCTCCTGGCCAATATCAGCCGCTTGATATAGGGCTTGAGCCAACGGGGGATTCTCGACGATGGGTATCTGGTTTTGAATCGCCTTAAGCCGGATTCGCAAGGCCATATAGTTTCGACCCTTGGCAAGGACTCGCGGCGCGCCTCCGCTATCCACGTCGTAACGTAAGGCTACGGCGTAGTGAGTGGGGTTGACTATCACGGCGGTGGCCTTAGCCACGTCGTCCATCATGCGTCGCCGCAGGAAATCTCTCTGAATCTTGCGGATCCGCATCTTTACCTGAGGATTTCCTTCCGACTCCTTACTCTCACGCTTGATCTCCTCTTTGGTCATCTTGAGGGAGTTCGCCCATTCATATCGCTGGCGCATAAAATTCCCCACTCCGTAAATCAGAGCGAGCCAGGCCGCTTTTGACAGCATCCTTTCGAGGAGATCCCAAGCCGTCAGAGCGGAACTGTGCAGGTTGTGATCTCCTTCGAGCAGACGCAATAGTGCGGGGTCGTTGTAGAAACCCCAACCAACATAAGTGGCGGCCGAAATCAATACGATGGCTTCAACCGCGGCGAATAAACTATTCTTCGGCATTTGTCCCAAACGCGAAATTGGGTTTAAGCGCTTCCATTGGGGAGCAACCCGGCCAACACTGACGCCGAAACCTGTTAGGACGAGTTGAATCGCGACAGACAGGGCAGTGACTCCCAACGCCGAAGGCAACAGGACTTTTGCACCTGCCGTCAACACTGGCACAAAGGAAGGGAAAGCATTGACTAGCGCTCCCGGGTCGAACGCTACACGCAGAAGAGTCTTCAACATTCGAGCTAACTCGGTTGCGATGAGGGGAGCCCCAAAACTGAGCAGAATCATATAAGCTGCCAGTTGTACGGCCGGTATAGCCATTCCGGCGGGCGCAAAATTTCCCTCTTTTCGCGCGTTTTCAAGCCGTCGTGGGGTTGGTTGCTCGGTACGATTTTCTGACATGGAGACACTACTTTGCGGGCAAATGCATCAATTCTTGCCAGAGCCCAAACGAGGTCTCGGCGGAAATCCGATAGCGAGTAACGACCACGGGCAAGGCCAGGGCAAGCCCCGCCAAGGCAAACTGAATTTTGAGAGGAGTCGTGAGCAACGCGGTCTGTGCTCCGGGTAACATCCGGCCAAGCAAGCCGGCCAGTACATCGAGGGCGGCCATCGCCGCCACCAGCGGCAGGGCGAATGCCAGCCCGTTCTTGAATGCACCAGACAGAGCCTGCGATAAGCTTTCAACAAGAAGCCCCCTTGACTGAACCCAGGACTCAATCAATGGGTTGTGTCCCTCAAAGAGTCCGGCGATCAACAGCCGGTGAATGCCCAAAGCGAAAAACAGGTACATGCACATCAGGCTCAGAAGCGTCTCAAGGACCGTTGAATCCGCATTGCTCGAAGGATCCACCGTCGAGGCGTAGGAAAAACCTGCCTGAAACCCCAACTGCTGCGCCGCAAGCAACGCGGACTCTTCAATCATCTTGACCAGCAAACCTAAGAAGGCTCCCCAAACGGCCTCAGAGACGGCAAGCAGAAGGAAGCCGCCCATTTGCACGTCCTGTACGGCCGGACTGATAAGGCGGCCGTCAAGTCCCCGAGCCCACAATGCCGAAGCCGTCGAAACCGCCAGGGCAATACGCAGGAACTCGGGAGCGTTCGATAGGCCTGGCAAGGGTAGGAACACGAACAGGCCCGCGGCGCGAAACAAAACCAATAAAAACCCGGTGATCAATGGAAGAGGGAAGTCGATGTTCATCGGGTATATGGGGAGAAATCACCAAACAATAAAACCGTGTATGTCGTTAGTTTGGAAAACATCCAAGGCATACAAATCCCTCCCGCTACAAGAAATGCCGTGAGCTTGGGAACGAAAGCGAAGGAACTGTCCTGTAGCGACGTTGCCACTTGTACTACATTCATGATTAGGCCAATTACAAAGCCTACTGCCAGTAGCGGTGCGGCTACCCAAAAGCCAGTCCAGAGCGCCGAGCGAATTAGGTCAATTACAGCGTGTTGTGTCATCGTTGCTCAATTCCTGAAGCTTGCCAACAGCGATCCGATAACCAGATTCCAGCCATCAACCAATACGAACAATAAGATCTTGAACGGAGCGGAAATCATTACTGGCGGAAGTTGCACCATTCCTATCGACACGGTTATTGAGGCGACCACCACGTCAACAATCAAAAACGGAATGAACAAAATGGCTCCGATCTGGAAGGATGTTTTCAGTTCGCTCAAAACGTAGGCGGGAGCAAGCACGGAAAGGGACAAATCCTCTTTCGTTTTTGGCGCAGGGGCACCGGACGCCTTGAGAAATAACTCGACGTCTTTTTCTCTGACGAAGCGCGAGATGTAGCCTTTGATTGGCACGGCCGCTTTTTCTGCGGCCTGCGTCACGCTCAACTGGCCTTTTTCAAAGGGTATCCATGTGTCGGTGTATATGGCTCCAGCTAGAGGTTGAATTAGCAGAAAGGTCAGAAACGTCGAGAGCCCCACAAGAACTTGGTTCGACGGCGCGGTTTGAGTGCCTAGCGCCTGGCGGAGGAAATGCAACACGATCACGATGCGCAGAAAAGGAGTCAGCGACATGAGTATGGCGGGTAAAAGCGTTAGCGCGGTCAGCAGCAGGATTACCTGCATCGGAACGCCGACCGTTGGGGCTATCAATGTGTTGACGGGATTCATCTAGGCAGCCTCGCGCGGAGTCAGTCCCGCTGGAGCTGGAACAATGACCGGCGAACCCGCTCCAATCGCCACTAATAATTCCCGGCCGTCCACGCGAACGAGATGCAAGCATTGCGCCGGACCCAGCTGCAATGTCTCGATCTTCTCCAGGCGCTTCAGGCGCGGTGGGAAAGCAAGTTGTATTTTTCTGAGAATGGTCATTTTATTCTTCTGGCTCGAAATCCGTGATGCGGACTCCCATCGTCGCCTCAATGATGACGATTTCACCGTACGCTAAGGGCGCCCCTCCAACGGTGATGTTAATGTTGTCCCCCGCTGACCGATTCATCTTGATTACGCTCCCAGGTTCAAGACGCAGCACTTGGTCGAGCGTCATCGTCACTCGGTCCAAGTCGACTGAAATTCCCATAACAATGTCGCCGCAAAATGCAGTTTCCTCATTTGGTTTGGGTTCCTTGCTCATGGATTACCGCTTCAGATTAATTGTTTCCTGACTAAGCTCGTCTACCGTAGTCACGGTCTTTGCATTGGCTTGATAGCTTCTTTGCAGAATGATTAAGTTGGTGAATTCCCGTGCAATATCCACGTTCGAATTTTCAACTGCCCCACCGGAAATAGTGCCTCGGCCACCAGTTCCTGGAGCCCCCACCGCGGGGTCCGCCGAACGGGCGCCCAGCTGGAAATTGTTGTTTCCTACCGCGATCAACGAATTAGGGTTACGAACAGTCGCCATGGCCAATTGGCCAAATATTGTTTGAACGCCGTTTGAGTATTGCGCTAACAGCGTTCCGCCATCACCGATGCTAACCTTCGTCAATTGAGCTGTCGGGGAGCCGTCCTGAGCATTCGCCGAAACCGCCGAGGGTTGCGAATACTGCGTCAGCCGCGGTGTTTGACCGTTATACATATTCCAGTTCACGGTGAGATCGGCTGCGCCATTGGCGAGGCCAGTGATGGCAAGCGCCGGAAATGGACCCGCAACTGGAGGAGCGGTTAGCTGTCCGGTACTGTCGAAGGTAAGCGTGCCGGTTACAGGTGTCACTGGACTGCTGACATCGGCGTTCGGAACGCTTAGGGAATAACTCCATTCGTTGGCATTGGAGGTTTTTGTGAATCCAACCGTTACGATATGGGAAGAGCCCAGTGAATCAAATACTTCGAGCGACGTTGAGAACGTGGTTGGAGGAGGGCCGGCAGTCGCGGCTGCGTTGAGATTCAAATCCGCCGAAAAAGTAGTCGTTGGAACCGGAGGCTTCAGTGCCCCAATGGGCAGCGTTATCTCTCCGGGGGGCCCACTGGTTTGCAGGACACCTGCGGCTTGTGTCCACCCGAGCACCTTTTCCCCGGTCGGTGAAAGGAGGACACCGTTCTTGTCGACCTGTAAATTTCCACCACGCGTGTAAAGCGTCGCG
Organism: Acidobacteriota bacterium; assembly: GCA_025350695.1. GTDB lineage: Bacteria > Acidobacteriota > Terriglobia > Bryobacterales > Bryobacteraceae > JANXSF01. The sequence continues at coordinate 14,964 of JANXXI010000015.1, read as the reverse complement.
TTCTGTGAATTGCGAACCATCAAAAAGCCATCGCCTTGAATTGCGACGTCCAATGCTCCACTCGTATTTTGAATCGCCCCCTGGCTGAACTGGCGAAATGTCAAAGGTCGGCCAACGCCAAATCCAATCTGCGACTCGCCGAGGCCATTGAAACCGGCGCTGTTCATCATCTCGAAAAACGAAACTGTATTTTGTTTAAATCCTGTTGTATTCAAATTGGCGAGGTTATTGCCTACCACGTCGATTGCCGAAGAGGTGGCCGAGAGCGCTGAAAGCGCGGTTGACAAAGATCCAAACATTTAGATTGTGCTCCTGTTGTATTAGCCGATTTGTTCGATGACCCTAAGCCGGCTATTTGATTTGGAGGGTTGCTCCAAGGGGTTATTTTGACGCCTGGGATAGCGACTTGATAGCATCCAGGTCCTGACGGATGCTGACCAATTGCTCAACTTGAGAAAATTGAGCGAGTTGCGCCACAAAGGCCGTTCCATCCTGTGGGCTTAAGGGGTTCTGATTCTTGATTTGTGAAACCAAAAGCTTCAGGAACGTGGTTTTGTCCGCTAACCCGTCTGTGGCTAACGCAGGCGCTTTTGAAGAGTTGGCCGTCGGATCTGTTGACGCCAAGAGTTTAGAAATATTCATTATGTTTGTCCTTTGATTTGAAAGTGAACCCTAAATGGATGAGGAACCCGCGGCGCCAAGTGAAAACAAGTCAACGTTGCTTCCATTCCTTGGACGATTCCCTCCGCCTTTGCGTCTTTCGTCATTGCTTTCTCCTTCGGCGCCTCCACCATGCGGGGCCTGCCCATCTTGCCTGCCCCGACTACCATTGCGGTGATTTGGATTCGCATCATATGGAGAGCCAGATGCCGCTTCTTTTTGGGATGGTAGCGATTCGGCCGGAGGGACGCTTCCAATTGCTTTCCAACCGCTGTCCAGCGCGTGCCTCTCCAACGCCTTTTCAAGGTAGGAGAGAGATACGCGCAACGAATCTCTCAGCTGTTGATCGCCACCTAAGACATCCATTGTCAATCCCGCATTGCGACTGTTTAGTCGAACCGAAACAGAAGAATCCGACTCACCACCGAACTTGAGGATCAATTGAGATACGGGTCGTTTCGTGGCCGGGACGTCGGTAACAGCCCCAGTCTGTTCCACGGGTTGAGTCGCATCACTTTTTGGAAGTTGTGCCGGAAAGGACCCTTTTTCTGGAATTGATGAAAAAACCCCGAAAACGGCTGCTTCTCCTTGTTCAAGACACCCTGTGACAATTCGAGGACTCAACGCGCTAGGCGCCTCTCTTTCCTTTAACTGCGTGGCATGTCGCCTTAACGCGTCCAAAGATATCGATGTCAGGCTGAGATCTTTGGGCCCAAGCAGACTTGAAGCAGCACCCGATTGAAGAATCTGCGACTGGTCCAGCGCCATGGCCTCTTGAGGCGTGGCCATGTTCAAAGCTAGATGATTTCGCAAATGGAGCAGTTGGGAATTGGCCGGACGGACCGAGTCCGGCTCGAAGTTGAGAGTGAATGCTAGTGGCAGCTCTGAAGATCTTTCAACAGCATCCCCATATAATTTTGTTACTGTCACGGATCTATTTTCCGCGGTCTCGACAAGATCAGGGAGCACTTTTGTTGCTGAATCCGCCACTTCCTGCGTTCGCAACACTTCCTTTTCTGCTTCCGACGGTGGCGTAAGTTGGATGGCCTTGAGGTTGCCACCTGACAAAGTATTAGACAGCTCATTCACGAGGAGGGGGGAAGCGGTTGGTGGAGGTGAAGCGGGACCTTCAGGTATCACTGTTTCCGCCGCCAGCCCGTCCTGTTCCGAGACCACCATCGAACTCAGGGATTGTGAATTCTTGGGCTGAGAACCATGGGGTCCTGAATTTTCAGCACCGCTGTCTCGAACCTCTTTCCCACGCCCGTTTCCGTCTTCGTGAAGTGGTGCTGGTTGCTCATCTGACCCGGCTAAGTCTTGGGATCGCCGGGCCAAGGATTTATCTTTGGATCGGGCCTCCAATTTGTTTCGAGAGATGCCGGGCTCCGAAACGCTTTGATTGTCCGGTTCCCACTCACCACGGGGCGACGCCTCACGCTCACGTCGATCTTCGTGATCTCTGTTTCCGAGGGTCGCTGACCTGACGCTGTAACGCTTCTCAAGTGAATTGGGCGAGGACTTTGGCCTGGTCTCAACGAGTCGCTCACCCAACGCCGATGCGGATCCGCACCGCAATGCAGTGTCTGTTGACACCGATACAGGCTTGGGAGTGTCTAACTTGAAAACATCCCTTAACTCTGCGCCAAATTTTTGAGCCGCCCCTAATTTATCAAACCTTGTTTGATCGATGTTCGCTGGCTGCATTGCTGTTGTTGTGGAGCCGATGAGGAAGGTGCTGCGCATGCGATTCAATCAATTGCATTCGGACTGCCAAATGGGAATGCATAGAAAACCCCCTTAAATACGCCGTTTCAGGGCAGAGAGACGCCAAAACTTTGCCACACGCTGTTCCGTAATGGCAACAAAATGCCAAACCCGAACTCTCAAGTTTCACTCTGGATTAAAGAAAGAGGTGTGAAAGCGACATTCACGACTGGCGACAGCTTTGGCTGCTCGATTGCTTACTAACCCGTTTGAGAGGTGTTGTGGATCCATTACTCACTGCCGCGGCGGCCGGGTTACGCTCCAAAGCGGAATCGCTCGACATTCTGGCTAACAATTTAGCGAATGCGAATACGGGCGGGTTCAAGGCCGACTTAGAGCGATTCACTCGGTATACGGGCGAAGGGGCCGAATCCGATCCGGCTTTCGGTCTAAACAGTCCCAATTGGATTCCCGATATGGACCGGCATTGGATCGATTTCACGGAAGGGGTGGCCGAACGCACAGGCCGTAATCTGGACTTGGCCATCGAGGGGAAAGGATTCTTCAGCGTGGCTGGACCTCAAGGGAAACTCTATACAAGAAATGGAAACTTTGAAACGAGGCCTGATGGAACCTTGGTTACTGGGCAAGGCTATGCAGTGCTCGATGCAACCGGCACCGCAATCAAGGTCGATCCGACGCGCGAACTGCAGATCACCTCGACAGGCGCAATATTCCAACAAGGCGAGCAGGTGGCGACAATTCCTCTTTATGAAACGGACGGGCAGGATGGTGTCTCGAAGTTTGGCTTGAACTACTTTTCCTGGTCGAAGCCTGCAAGACCCTTAGGCGAAGTAACTATTCGGCAAGGTTCGCTTGAGGGGGCGAATGTCTCGGCGGCGCAGTCGGCAGTTCGCCTTGTAACCATCATGCGCCAGTTTGAAAGCTTGCAACGGGCGGTTTCGATGTCGGCCGAGATGAACCGCCGTTCGGTGGAAGAAGTTGCCCGCGTGACGGGTTAGATATGAAAAAAAGACCGCAATTGGAAAGGTAACTCAATGATTCGAGCACTCTTTAGCGCCGGCAGTGGCATGAACGCCCAACAAGTGAACGTGGACAATATCGCCAATAATTTGGCTAACGCCAACACTACAGGCTTCAAAATGCGCCGTACGCAGTTTCAGGATCTGCTCTATCAGAGTATGATCCAACCTGGAGCAGCCGGAGGTGCGGAAACCGTATTGCCTGTTGGGCTCCAACTTGGGTTGGGCGTTCGCCCCTCTTCTACTGAAATGGTATTCACTCAGGGCAGCTTCCAGCAAACCGACAATCCACTGGATATGGTGATTGAAGGTAAAGGATTCTTTCAGATTCGAAAGCCGACTGGGGAACTGGCCTACACTCGGGCCGGCAACTTTCAATTAAATCGGGATGGCGCCATCGTCAATAGCGATGGGTTTCTGCTTGAACCGCAAATTACCCTTCCCCCTGAGGCTCAATCGATCACCATCGGACTCGATGGAACCGTCAGCTACAGTCAGGCGGGTCAGGCTGCTTCGCAATTGGCCGGCCAGATTCAGTTGGCCAATTTCGCCAATCCAGGTGGATTAAATAGCATTGGGCGCAACCTATTTTCCCCAACCGACGGGTCCGGAGAACCGATTGTCGGGACTCCTGGGGGCCAAGAAGGGATGGGGGCCTTAATGCAGGGATACGTCGAGCAGTCAAACGTAAGTACCGTCGAGGAATTTATTCATCTGATCATGGCCCAACGCACCTACGAGGCCAATTCAAGGGTCGTAAAAGCTGCTGATGAAATGTACCAACAAGTTAACACAATGACCAGGTAATCGAATAATGTCAAGATTATCTTTATTGATTCCGCGGATATTTGTTTTGTTGGCCGTGCTCCTCTTTCTGATTAGTGTTGAAGCCCGGGGCTCCACAGGGTGTCTTGGCGTTAAAGGAAAATGGATCACTGCCGGTGATCTTGCTCGAGTCATTCCTGAATTTGCAAAGATCGATGCTGCTTCCACCGTCGTTGCAGCTCCCTCTGGTTTATCACGGCGCTGGATCACTGCGGTCGACATCGATGCGATCGCTAGCAGACTTGGCCTGGGGCCTTTTGAAAAGCCTCTCGAACTATGTCTCGAACAGGAAAGGACAGAGGTAAGTCGCGATCTAATCCTTGAGCAATTAGCGGCGCAACTTTCTACGAAAGGGGCTGGTGGGGAGGCGTTGATTGAACTGATAAGCTTCTTTCCCAAACAGTCGCCACGTGGAAATTTACGCTTCGATCTGAGCGGTCTGGCGCCAGCCTGCATTGCAGGAGGGTGTGGATTCTACCGCTGGAAAGGGACAATCCTACTTGACGAGGGAGGTAGCATTCCGATTACTGCCCAAGTCCGCATCGAAGTTATAGACAAATTCCCAATCGCTGAAAGAGATCTTCCCCTCGGCGTGAAAATTGGAGTTCACGATTTCTCCATCGTCGAGAGTCGGCATCCGTGGCTGCCGTTCGACGCTCGATCGGAATTGGATCTCTCCGGCTATATCGTTCAGCGCCCCGTCAAGACCGGAGCCGTCATATCAAGCCGCGCTGTGCGCAAACCGCAGGAAGTGGAGAAAGGGGAAATGGTTGAGTTGCACGTCAAGTCCGGTCCATTGGAGTTAGTAACGCAGGCTAAGGCAGAGACAAGCGGCAAGACCGGTGACAGGGTTGTCGTCTCAAACCCAACTAGCCGCCGCAAATTCATGGCGGAAGTAACAGGACCTGGGCGAGCTCGAACCTTATCGCAAGGAGATGGACTGTGATCGAAAAATGGTTAATGAGCGTGGTTCTGGTTTTTGCCGCGCAAGCAAAAGATCGGACGTCTGGGCCGCTCCAAAAACTCCTGCACCCTGACGGAGGCAAATCGGCTTTAGAGTCCTATTTGGAACAGGCAGGCGCGGTTCCACATCGGGCGATTGAATTGGTTCCTACCGCCGGGTCGGCATACCAACCTGGCGGATTACTGGGAGATTTGACGCGCGACCGCCGGGGCAGCGGTGTTGATGATCTGATCACCATCAACGTGAATGATCAGGCTTCGGCCGTCTCCAAAGGAGCGACGAATACCGCGCGCAAATCGAGCAGCAAGCAGGGGGTTACAACTCTTTTCGGACCTGTCGCGGCTTCTAGCCCGTTGGCCAACCTGGCCGGGATGACTGGGAACACGCAGCTACAAGGTGCAGGTGAGACGAGCCGTTCCACGACAATAACTACCACTGTTACGGCTTATGTCACCCACGTTATGCCCAACGGTAACTTGGCGGTTCGAGGAGTGAAGGACATCTGGGTCAACGCAGAGCGTCAACTGGTAGAGGTTAGAGGAGTGATCCGGCCCGGAGACCTGACCTCGGGTAATCAGATTACTTCTGACAAACTCGCGCTGCTAGAAATCCGCATTAATGGAAAGGGGGTCGTCAATGACGCAGTACGGCGACCCATGTTCCTCTATCGGTTGTTAATGGGTTTATTGCCGTTTTGACGACAGGTAGCGACTGTAAAAAGCGTATCCAAAAAAATGCAACGTGTTCTTTACTTTCTCAATCTTCTCCTTTTGCCATACGCGGTCGAATCAGCCCCGCGCTTAAAGGAGATCGCCACGATCGAGGGCGTTCGTGAAAATCAACTCATTGGCTATGGTTTAGTGGTCGGCCTTGCCGGCACGGGAGACAAGAAGCAAACCGTCTTCTCCGCGCAAAGCGTCACCAACATGCTCGAGCGAATGGGGATCACGGTGAACCCAGCTGCTCTGCAGGTCAAGAACGTGGCGGCCGTGATCGTTACGTCTACCTTGCCCGCTTACGGACAACCTGGTACCCGGATCGATATCACCGCCTCGGCGCTCGGGGACGCCGCCAATCTGCAGGGCGGCCAACTGCTCATGACGTCACTCCGGGCCGCGGATGGACAAACCTATGCTGTTGCCCAAGGCGCTGTCGTCACGGGTGGATTTGCCGCAGGCCGGGCTGGTAACTCTCAAACCGTTAACCATCCTACAGTGGGCCGCGTGCCGAACGGGGCCATCGTTGAGCGAGCCGCACCAACACCGCCGGCGAACCCTCGCATACGCTGGCAATTGCGCCAGGCTGACTTTACGACCGCGGCGCGTATCGCCGAAGCCATCAACAAGAAATTCTCTCGAGACGGAGCACTTGTCGCCAAAGCGGAGAACTCGGCTACCATCGCGGTGGATACTCCTCCTTTATACTTAGCCAAACAAGTTGAGTTCATCTCCGAGATGGAGAATCTTACAGTGGAAGCCGACATTCGCGCCAGGGTGGTTCTCAACGAGCGGACCGGAACGATCGTCCTCGGCAAAGAAGTCACGATTTCGCCCGCTACCATCATGCACGGAAATTTGAGTGTTGAGGTGCAGACCAGCTACAACGTCTCTCAGCCGAATCCGCTTGCAACCGGTAACACGGCGGTAACCCCGGAAGTGAAACTGGAGGCCAAAGAGGAGAAGGCGCGCAATATTGTGCTTAAACAAGGCGCTACCGTGGAAGATTTGGTGAGAGCACTAAAAACGATAGGATCGACGCCCCGTGACATCATAGCCATTCTTCAAAACCTGAAAGCGGCGGGAGCGATTAACGCTGAACTGGAGACCATTTAATGTCAATATCCCCGATTCGTGGGGTGGGCTCCGCCCAACAAGCTACCCCAGAAGCGCAAGATAGCAAGGCTAAGCACCGGGTGGAAGATGCAGCCACGCAATTTGAGGCACTTATGATTAGCCAACTGCTCGAACCGATTACAAAGATGAACGAGAGCGATTCTTCCACCTCCTCTGTCCTAGACATGGGAAAAGAACAGTTGGCTCAGGCAATTACCGCAGGTGGTGGATTGGGGCTAAAGAAGACAATCCTCGCCTCGCTAAAACGGAGTTGAACAATCCAATCGCAACCGGAGTATTCACAAGTGTTTGTTAATATGCGCCGTGCAGCACGGTTCGCGGGCCGGGTGGTACAATCCACGGATGGCCGATTTAGCTGCACCCCGGCACACATTCACAGTCCGGATCACGCACTGGATTACGGTCGCGTGCTTTTTCGCGCTACTCGTCAGCGGCATCGAAGTCCTTATCTCGCATCCCCGCCTTTATTGGGGGGAGGAGGGGAATGTCAACATTCAGCCGTTATTCACGCTGCCGATTCCTGCCTCACGGTCAATTGTTTCCACTGGGTACGGTTATGTTTTGCCGGACCAAAATGGCTGGAGCCGCTCTCTTCATTTTGAAGCGGCCTGGGCCTTGGTTCTTACTGGTATTCTTTATTTCCTGGCGGGATTGATTGGCGGACATTTTCGGAAAAACATGGTCCCTAGCGGCGCCGATCTTAGCTGGGCGGCGCTGTCCAAGTCCATCGCGGACCACCTGCGTTTCCGCCGTCCCAGTGCGTCGGAAGCCGCATCCTATAACGTTCTGCAGAGGCTGGTCTACCTAGGAGTAGTTTTCGTTTTGTTCCCGATGACGGTTTGGACGGGCCTGGCGATGTCGCCGGCCATTGCCTCGGTAGCGCCCTCGGGGGTGACGCTTTTGGGCGGGCAGCAATCGGCCCGCACGTTGCATTTTTTCTGCACGGTCCTTCTGGTCCTATTTGTGATTGTCCATATCGTTATGGTTGGATTCTCGGGATTCGGAAATAGGATGCGAGCGATGATCACGGGGCAGGCCACAGCACAGGATATCGACAGCCAATTGGAGCAACTATGAGTCAACTATCCCGTAGAAAGCTGGTGACCACAGTGCTTGGAACGGCGGCCGGCGCGTCTGGCGTGGCGGTGGCCGCGCGCTTGGCGGATCGCCAAGGATTATCCCCGCCTGAGTGGCATGGAATCTATGGCCCGGGCGACACTCTTACCTGTGCGGCGCAGAAACTGTTGACTCGAAACTCCATGGCCCGGGAGTTTTCGCGCGATCTGATTTCGAAGGCGCCGTTTGCGAACAAGGTTGCGCCACTCAGCGGGGAATTCAAGCGCTTACAGGCGGGTGGTTTTGCGGATTGGCGGTTGGTGATTGACGGTATGGTGGCCCGGCCGGCTTCGTTGTCGCTGGCGGATATTCGTGGCTACCCCTCAGCAAGCCAGATCACGCAGGTGACTTGCGAGGAGGGATGGTCGTACGTGGCCGAGTGGATCGGCGCGCCGTTGTTCCACGTGCTGAACGCGGTGGGGATTCTGCCGGAGGCGAAGTACGTTGTCTATGATTCGATGGACAAGGGATGGGCGGACAGCATCGATATGGCCGACGCCCTGCATCCGCAGACCTTCCTGACTTATGGGATGAACGGCGGCGAACTTCCTGTTGGTTTTGGCGGGCCGCTTAGGATTCGTGTGCCGCGTCAATTGGGGTACAAGAGCGTGAAGTATATCACTCGTTTGACTGTGACTAGTTCTAGCAAGGAGTTGCCGGCGCCCAGTTCGTATTCCTGGTATGCGGGGATCTAAGAGAAAAAAACGCCAGCCTCGCGGGAGGCTGGCTATTCGGAGGTTACAACGAGATAACTTATCGAGCGGCCAAAAGCGCGCGCAGATGACGAGCCCGTTCTGGAGAACGCAGCTGCCTTAAAGCCTTAGCTTCTATCTGCCGGATCCGTTCGCGAGTGACGTCGAATTCCTGGCCGATTTCTTCCAAGGTATGCTCGCGCTCGCAGCCAATACCGAAGCGCAGTCGGATGACCTTTTCTTCTTTCGGCGAAAGCGTCTTTAGAATGTTGGCAGTTTCGTCGCGAACGTTCGATTCGATGACGGCGTCGACGGGCGAGCCCACCCAACGATCTTCGATCAAGTCGCCGAGAGCGGATTCCCCATCGCGGCCCACGGGAGTTTCGAGGGAAACCGGATCACGGGAAATTGTCTTCAGCTTTTGGACCTTCTCCACGGGGATATCCATGCGGCGGCTGATTTCTTCATTTGTAGGAGCGCGACCGAGTTCCTTTTCCAACTCGCGGGTGGCGCGGAGGAACTTGTTCATACTCTCGTTCATATGAACGGGAATACGGATGGTGCGCGATTGATCGGCGATGGCGCGGGTGATTGCCTGCCGGATCCACCAAGTGGCGTAGGTCGAGAATTTGTAGCCGCGGCGGTATTCAAACTTATCGGCGGCGCGCATCAAGCCAATGTTGCCTTCCTGAATCAAATCGAGAAGATGCAAGCCACGGTTAACGTATTTCTTGGCGACTGAAACGACCAAGCGGAGATTAGCTTCCACCAGATCTTTCTTGGCGCGTTCCGCTTCGGTTTCCCCGTGGCGAATGATTGTGCCGGTGTGGCGAAGGTCGTTAAGGGATGCTCCGCACAACTGTTCGCGACGCTTAATTTCCTTGCGTAAGTCGCGGACGCGGGCGGCGTTTTGGGAGCCGACGCGTTCCTCAAGGCGGTGCGCTTCCTGATCGAGATGATTAATCTCGTCCACGGCGCGGTCCAGTTCCTTGGCGAACTGCTTCCAGCGAGAGTTAAGGAAGGGCATGGCGCGAATTGCGCGGCTGACTTCCACCACCGACCGGGAATACTTCGCAATGGCGCGCCGACGGGCCTTCTTGGCTACCGGGGTTTTGGCGGCCGGGCCTTTCAATGCTAACGCCTGCTGCATTTTGTCGTACAGCTGTGCTTGCTTTTTGTGAACGCCGCTGATGTCAAGAAACTGCTGCGTCACTTCTTTGCGGTGCTTAACATCAGCCGTGCTGCCTTCTTCCGTTTCGCCGAGGTCGACAAAGTTATCGAGGTCCTCTTCACCCTTACGGATGGCCTCGGAAAAGGCAACCACCATGTTCTGAATCAGCGCGGACCGGCTGATGGCTTTCTGCATACGGAACTTACCGCGTTCCATGCGACGGGCCAATTCCACCTCGCCTTCGCGGGTGAGCAAGGGTACGGAACCCATTTCGCGCAGATACACGCGTACCGGATCGTCCGTATAGATGGATTCTTCGACTTGTTGTGAAGCCTGGAACTCATCCTCATGAACTTCCTCAGGATGGAAAAAGTTCGCATCCTCATCAAACGGAAGTCCTAGGGGCTCTGCCGCTGTTTCTGTTAAGAAATTGTCTTCAAAATGATCCATCTAAATTTTTAATCCCGCTGCAACTCTATGATAACGTGGAGCTTGCTTCAAGGGGGCTACGAATACAAGTCTACTGCCGCGCTCGTTAATCAACGCGTTCTAGTACCTTGGAAAGTATACCACCGACTGAAGCTTTTGTTAATACCTGATTTCAGAGGTTGAACCCTTTTCTTTGGATTCTTATTCGGCGGGGCCTCCTTGTTTATTGGATGCTTATTTAGCGATTTGGTTACGGAACGTGAAAAATAAGCACACCAGGAATGTGGTGCTATTGTAAATAGCTTGAAATCATAAGCTTGGCCCTGCCATCACGAATAATAGTGGCATTTCGGCCTGCTATTTCTCAGGACGTTTTGTACGAATTAACTCTTTCAACTCGCTTAGGAATGCCTCTTCATCTTCAAAGTTTCGGTAAACGGATGCGAAACGAACGTAAGCAATCTTATCCAGCCCTCGCAATTCTTCCATTAACATTTCACCTACTTCCGTAGTAGACAGTTCACGCTCTGCGCTATCTGATAGCTTGGATTCGACTTTGTCGACGATAGATGCTAAGCGAGTCATGGCGATAGGTCTCTTTTCGGCAGCCTTAATCAGTCCATTGAGAATTTTTTGGCGCTCGAACTTTTCCCGGCGACCATCCTTCTTGATAATCATGTACGGAATCTCGTCGATCTTTTCGTAGGTTGTAAAACGGCGATCACAAGATAGGCATTGGCGACGGCGGCGGATTGCGTCGCCTTCTTTTGACTCTCTTGAATCGATCACCTTGTCTTCGCGGTATGCGCAAAATGGGCAAGTCATCTGCAGTCCACCTTATAATTAATCAACCGGCGTCCTCAATGTGTTTTAGCGAACGCCACTTTAGCCCTTCCTGCATGGCAAGCAACAAACCGATTGGAACGATGGTTACCCAGGTTGCGACCCAAATAGAAATTGCAACTCCGGAAGCCTGTTCAAGCGGCATTTGAAACAATTCGTTCAAAACGGCTACCGCCACAACCTGAACCCCGCCTCCGATGCCCGGCAACTGGACGATGCTGCCAAAAGCTACAAAACCAAGAAAAACAAAGATGTCCAGGATACCGAAGTGGCTCATAAAAGGGAAGGAGCGGAACAGGCAAACGTAACAGCCAATGATAATGGACCATTCAAAAAGAGTGTAGAAGAACAGCTTGAAGACTGCTTTCGGGCTGCGGCAGGATGTCATTCCGGCGAAAAAGGCATGTAAGAGATCAAGAAGCTTATCGCGGGCCAACTGCGGCATTGGGATGCGGCTGACCACAGCTTCCGTTCGAAAAGGAGAGACCCAGGCGACCGCGAACAGGAAGGCCAGGCATCCCGCGCCGAGGAAGAAAACGACCTTTCCTCCAGTATGCAGCACCCACTGGATGCCTTGGCTGAGAGCGGCGGCTGGAGGCTCGAATGCGGACAAAGCGAACCCAAAGATCAGGAGTACAATCAACAAATCATACACGCGCTCTAAAAACCAGGCAGCCATTTGGGAAGAAAAAGGAACGTTTTCCTTCTTTGCTATCAAATAGGGACGTACGACCTCGCCCGGGCGGCCGAATAATACTACGGCCGTAAAACCAATGGCGGTTGCCTTGAAAATATCAATAAACTTCGATTTCGGGCGCTGAGGCGCAAGCATGACCTGCCAACGCAGGACACGGCCTAGATAGCTCGAAAGGGCCAAAATCCAGCTGGCGGACATCCAACGCCAATCAACGCTTGAAAAAGTGGCGCGGAACATTACCCAGTCGAAAGTGGATAAACGCTTGACAGCCGCCGGAAGGGCCACTGCGGCGGCGATAGCCAAAACTAGCCAGATCAGTAGTTTGCGGGAATTTATCTGCGAAATAGTCTCTCCCACTTGGGACCTATTAAGGCTAGAATAGTGTTTTCCGGTGCGCCGGAACCGCTAAAGTTCCTTACGATTCGCTCGAACTTATTATGCCAGATCCTCGTAACCACTTGTGTAAGCTTAAGCCAGATGGAATGAATTATTCCAAAGGCGACTGCGGCGAGGGTGCATATGGGTTTGGCGGCAACAAGTTCCGAATTTGGCATGGGCGGTTTCGGCAAGGCTTGGTCAGGCGCCTTTCAGCAGGAGAAGAACCCTGGGCTGATGAGTCCTTGGAGTGCGCGCTTGGACAATAGCTTCGATCTTGACGCCAGCGTGGTGGAGCGGTGCTTAACCGGAGACGAGACCGCTTGGGAGGACTTGGTGAAAGTCCACTCGCGCCGCGTTTATGGAATATGCTATCGATTCACGGGCAAGGACAGCGAAGCGCAAGATCTGACGCAGGACGTGTTTCTCAGAATTTTCAAGAGTTTAAAGTCTTTTCGCGCCGGGGAGGGTTCATTCACCGTATGGGTTTCGCGATTGACGCGCAACCTGCTGATCGACAACTACCGCAGAACCAAAATGGACCGGTTTTCCGATTCAATTGAAGATCAGTTGCCGATGCTTGAGCAGCGTCCCACCATGCAGAACCGGGCGGATGGCTTACTGGCGGGACGAGAAGCCTCGGAACTCTTGCAGCATGCGTTGGGCAAATTATCCCCCGAACTGCGGGAAACCGTGATTTTGCGAGATTTGGAAGAATTGGAATATAAAGAGATTGCATCGATTCTGGATGTGCCGGAAGGCACGGTGAAATCCAGGCTGAACCGGGGACGGGCGGAGTTGGCGAGAGTGCTTCGGAAACAGAACGTAACGATTTAGGTGTTAAGAAAGTCATGATGACGCTGTTGGAATGTAACGAATTCGAGATCTTGCTTTGCGATTACGTGGACCACACGTTGAGCGCCGAGGGAAGGGCGCGGGTGGACGCACATGCCTCCTCGTGCGCCGCGTGCGCTGCGTTGCGGGCGGATGTCATGGGTGTAGTGGAGTTCGTGGATCGAGTTCCCGGCGTCGAAATCCCCAAGCCTTTAATCACGAAAATTCTATTTGACAAGCCCGCGCTCGAAAAGCAGGCGGGTGTACTGGGATGGGTCCGCGGCCTGTTTGCCCCGGTGTTGGAGCCAAAATTCGCCATGGGGATGGCGATGACGATTCTGTCCTTTTCGATGCTGAGCCGCATCACGGGTATGAATTTTCAGTTGAAACCGTCAGACCTGGAACCAGTGAAGGTGTACCACGCTCTCGATGATAACCTGCATCGGGGATGGGAGCGGGCAGTGAAGTATTACGAAAACCTTCGGGTCGTTTACGAAATCCAAACGCGGCTTCACGAGTGGAATGAGCAGGACGAAGAAGAGCGCCGTGCGCAGCAGAAGACGGAGCCGGCTCCGGTGGAATCAGGTGTGGTTCCCGAGAGTGGCCAGAAATGAAGTTGTTTAGATGAGACTTTGGGGAGTGTGACTTATGGAAAACCCAACTACAGCATCGCTAGCTTATTGCCGGTCATGCGGCAAGCAGTTGCAGGCTGAGGATCAGAAAATTGTCAACGGAACGGTTTATTGCGCCGACCATGTGCCGGCCGCCAGTTCCCCCGAATCGCCATGGACCGCGCCGCCCCCATCGGCCACCGGCTTTTCAACGGGAGCCTCGGGCATCTCTCCAGGGCTCGCCTTTATCCTGGGCTTGATTCCAGGCGTCGGCGCGATTTATAACGGCCAATACGCTAAAGGGCTGATCCATGTTGTTGTGTTCGGCACGCTAATCAGTTTGGCGAACTCGAGCGAAGTTCGAGACATGACACCAATCTTCGTCATTCTCTCGTTAGTATGGGTTCCTTACATGGCGTTTGAAGCCTATCATACGGCTATGCGGCGCCAACAGGGCGGGACGGTGGACGAATTTTCCAGCCTCATCCCTTCGCCCAACAATTCCAGTGGACTGCCGATTGGCCCTCTACTTCTGATGGGCTTGGGAGTGCTGTTTTTGTTGAACAATTTCGACATCATTCACTTCTATCAGATCGCCAAGTTCTGGCCCGTCGCGTTAATCGCAATCGGCGCTTATCTGTTGTATGAACGCTCGCAAGTTGGAGGTGCGCAATGAGTACGACTCCAGTTCCGCCGGTCCTGCCTCCTGGGCCGGCGCCACAATCCTATTCCCCGTACGTCCCCCCTTCGGGAACGCTGGTGCAGGCGGTGCGCGGTCCGTTGATGATGATCACGCTTGGCGGTTTGCTGGCCACGGACTCAATGGGCGGTCCAAGTTGGAACCACACCTGGCCTGTGATGTTGATTGTTTACGGAATATTGAAGTTGGCTGAACGGGCGCAGGGAACTACGCACGCCGTCAACTCGTAAGAGACATCGAAGGGGATATTTGCCATGAGACCACGTTCCATCGCCGGACCGATCATCCTGATTTCCATTGGCGTATTGTTCCTAGTGAATAATCTGCGCCCGGACATAAGGCTGTTCACTTTAATCACTACCTATTGGCCGTTCCTGTTGATAGGCTGGGGCGGGCTGCGGCTGGTGGAGATTCTTAGCTGGCATGGGCAGGGCCGGCCGCTTCCGC
>JANXXI010000012.1 GCA_025350695.1 Acidobacteriota bacterium | reverse complement strand
GGCTTCAAACAGCCATAAGCTGCTTGGGTCCAATGGCCGCGGTGGTGAACGTTATGGTTAAAAGGCGTGACATTGATTACGTCATGTATGGATTGGAGAGACGAGCGCAAGTGAACCTCTGATGACGCATCGAAACACCATAGACGACATCAAAACCGGAGTTGCCTCCTAATTCCGGGAACAGTCTGGCGGAAACCTGCTTACTGGCCAGGCGATGTCCGGTGTAAAGGAGGCGTGACTCCAGTTCGGGCTTTCGTACGGAACTTGAGAACCTGGTCTGCGATGGTAAGGGAAAAGGCGCAAGCGGCAGAACCGCGAGGCCGAAAGTACCGATGCGTAGGCCAGGGGCGGACTGCTCCGTAGTAGCGGTGAAGCGGGGTAATTCCCGTGGAGCGAAGGGGGCGGGCGACTAGCGTGGAGATCGAATAGGGTCAACTGTCAACAGGAGGAACCCGCTGATCTCGGCTGAAGGCGGCAGTCTTCAAAGGTCGTACGAGCCGGATAAGTCGAGAGGTTTACGTCCGGTCCTGTGAGAGGCTCGAGGTGAAAATCCTCGGGCCTACTCGGCGTGACGGGGCGCAATCCCCGTCACTCGGCCTGATCTGCATACTGGCTTTGCGTAAGGTACGCACGGATGCTACTCAGATCTTTAGCAATCATGTTGCCCACTAGGATATGGCGTACCCTTTGACATTCTACTGGAAGGGGCGTATTATTCCCTATGTATGTCTACTGAAGAGGCTCGGCTTGAGCTGCTGCAAGGCACTTTGGACCTTCTGATTCTGCGAACGCTGCAGGCAGGGCCCGCACATGGCCACACCATTGCGCATGCGATAGAGTTGGCTTCAGATGAGGTTTTGCAGGTGGAGCACGGATCGCTTTATCCGGCTCTGCACCGGTTAATGAAGCAGTCGTTAATCACTTCGGAGGAAGGGCTTTCGGAAAATAACCGCAGGGCCAAGTTCTACAAATTAACGGTGCGGGGCCGGAAGCGGCTGGCGGAAGAAACGTCAAAGTGGGATCGTTTCGCGGCGGCGATTGGGCGAGTTTTGCGGCCTGGAGAGGCTTGAAGCTATGTTCTGGAATCGGCGTGATAGCGAATTGGAGTCCGAGCTTGGCCAGTACTTGGAGGCTGAGACGCAGGCCTGTATTGAGCGCGGCATGACTCCTGAAGAGGCGCACTTCGCGGCGCGCCGCAAGTTAGGCAACCTTGGACACATAAAGGAACAGACGCGCGAAGTTTGGGGCTTTGCATTCCTGGAACGGCTTCTACAGGACGTGATTTACGGTTGGCGGCTTATGAAGCGCTCGCCGATCTTCACATTAGTTGCAGTCTTGTCGCTGGCTATTGGCATTGGGGCCAACACCGCCATATTTCGACTCGTGGATCAAATTCTTCTCCGGGATCTTCCCATTGAAAAGCCGAATGAGCTGGTCTCCGTTGAGCGTGTTAGTTCAACTGGCGCGAGTGCGCTGCAATCTATCCACTTTTACGAATTCTTGAAAGACCATACGACCTCTCTTTCAGGGATTACCGCGGTTAGCATGTTCAATTGGGACGCTGAGACGCGGGGCTCAGGCCTCATGGGAGAGTTTGCGGCGGGAAACCTTTTTTCCGTTCTTGGTTTGAAGCCGGCGGCCGGCCGGTTGCTACATCCGGCTGATGACAATGAAGCTACGGATGGTCCCGTGGTTGTTCTTGATTACGAATTTTGGAGGACAACTTTTGGACGGGATCCAAAAGTGATTGGAACCATGTTGAAAATTAACAAGGAACCGTTCCTGATCGTGGGTGTTGCGCCAGCTGAATTTTTCGGATTGAGTGCGGACTACCGACCCAAAATTTATGTTCCCGCGCGGTTGCAGCCGCGACTACAGAAGGGCAGGGACTATATTACGAAATCGCAGAAGACGACCATGTATTGGCTATCGTTGGCGGGCAGGTTGAAGCCAGGCGTCCAAGCAAAGCAGGCAGAGCTGGAATTGAGTCAACTTTTGGATAATTTCAACACCGGCAATAGTGTGATCAATGGAGACAAAGAGACGGTTCATCTTATCTCCTGCGCGCGTGGGTTTTCTGATCTTAGGGGAAAATATTCCCGGCCGCTACTTTTCCTGATGGCGTCTACTTTGCTTGTGTTGTTGATTGCCTGCGTGAATATTGCGAATTTGATGTTGGAGCGGGCCAGCGCGCGCCGCCGGGAAATCGCCATGAGGTTTGCGTTAGGGGCAAGCCGCTGGCGTATTGGCCGGCAACTTCTAACGGAAGGGCTCATGATCAGTTGTTTGGGTGGCACGCTGGCGATCTTTTTTTATTACTGGGGAAGCAAAGCGATGGTTTCATGGCTGGAGTTGAAGCAGGACAATCTTTTTGACACGCGTTTGCTTCTTTTCACCTACATGCTTGCGATGGCCACGACAATCGTATTTTCGTTGGCTCCGTTGGCGGGGGTTATTTCTGTTGATCCGCGGAGCGGCATTAAGGACCATTCGGTTGGCTCTGCTGGGGGCCGGTTGGGCAAGGGGCTGGTGATCTTTGAAACAGCGCTTTCGTTGGTGCTGCTGGTGGGAGCGATGTTGTTCTTTTCCTCGCTGCGAAACTTGAAGACGGTTCCCGCCGGTTTCAAATCCGTCGGGGCTTTACAGGTCCAATTGAATCCTAACTGGGGGCCGGGATCGAAGGCTATTGATTTCGACAAGTTGCAGAAGGAATTGGCTGCGTTGCCCAATGTGAAGGCCGCAGGCATGGCCACGCGGGGTTTGCTCCGCCAATCGACTTCGAAGATTCCTGGGTTTCGCAATCGAAAATTTGTCCCGAAGAAATTGGAAGACGCGGCGTTCGAATTCGCCTCGATCACGAATGGATATTTTGAAGCGGCCGGTATTCCCCTGGTTGCTGGACGTGGCTTTGATCAAAACGATGCCAAGGGAGGCGATTTTACGGTGGCAGTGATTAATCAAACGATGGCGAATCGGTTTTGGGGCCGCGACAATCCGGTGGGCGATTATTTTTCGTTCGGGCCAAGTGGGGATTCGAATCGGATTCAGGTGATCGGGGTCGCCGGGGATGCCAAGTATAGTGAACTGCGCGACCCGTTTCAGCCGATGGCCTACTTTCCCTATCACAAGGAATGGTTGCCGATGTATTCGGCAGTTATCCGGACTGATCATGACGCCGTTTCGCTTTCGAATCCGGTGCGTAAAGTGCTGCAGTCGGCGCAAAAGGATTTATTTGTAAACGCCGAGACGTTGGAAGAACGGATTGATGATTCGCTAAGTACTGAAACCATTTTGTCGATCCTTTCGGGCGTATTTGGTTGTGTGGCACTGTTACTGGCGAGTATGGGGATTTTTGGGGTGATTGCCTATGCCGTGACGCGCCGCACCGCCGAGATGGGGTTGCGCATGGCGCTGGGGGCGATGCCAGGGCAGATTACCTGGATGAT
>JANXXI010000003.1 GCA_025350695.1 Acidobacteriota bacterium | reverse complement strand
CGAAATGGCGGCGGCAATTCGTGATTTAATCGTACATCCCGAAAAGAGGAAGTCGTTCGAGCTACGGGCGCGCGCCACCGTGGAACGCCGTTTCAGTTGGGAGAAAATGGGCGACGTGCAACGGCAATTGTATCAGCGCCTAGCCCATTAAGGCTGTCTTCAGATCCTCGTAAAAAGCACGAAGTCCAGTGATTTGCTGCTCCGTTGCCGCCTGCTCAAAACCCTTGGCGACGAATGCGGCTTCCCTGCCCCGCCAAACCAGGCACGCAAAACCCTTCTCGGTCATGATGCCGGGAGCCCCGATGTTGCCGAATTCAGCATCCCGTTTTTCAACCAAAGACATGTAGCCGTCACGCGCCAAAATGTAGTGATTGCTAATGCCATCGAAAGGCACAAGCTCAATTCCGGCCGACATCAACCGTTCCAGCTTTCTTAACAGTTCCGGATTCATTACATTTTGTAGCGGCCAAGATCCTCATCGTTGAGACTTTCAAGCCACTTGCGAAGTTCTTCGCTGGTCACTTTTTCGTTCACGTTCACTGAGGATTTGGAGTTCTTGATTACTTGCTCATCCACAAAAATTGGGCAATCCAGACGAAGCGCCAATGCCAGGGCGTCACTCGGACGGGAATCAACGCTGATCAATTCCCCGTTTTTTTCCAGCCAAATAAGCGCGTAGAAAGTATCGTCCTTTAGTTCGTTAACCACAATCTTTTGAATGCCCGTTTCAAGACCCATCAGCAACGTCTTGATCAGGTCATGCGTCATCGGCCGAGGCGTGGAAATCTTTTCAATCTCCAGCGCGATTGCATTCGCTTCGTACATCCCCACCCAGATTGGCAGAATTGTATTTCCAGTCACATCCTTGAGGATGACGATGGGTGTCTGCATCACCGGGTCCATCATGAGTCCCCGAATTTTCATTTCTACTTCCATCTCAACCTCCTCAAAACATTATTTATTAAGCGCGCGGCATTTATTAAGCGCGCGGCGCCCACTCGCCTACTAGTGAGTTTGGACCGGCCCGCGTTACAAGCACCGGTTGATAGGAACCCGGTTTAATAGCAGCATCCCCTACAGGTCCGGAAAAGTTTAGAGTCTTATTGTCGCAGGTCCGTCCGATCCATTGGTTATTGCTGGTGGAATATACCTCAACCAGCGCTTCCTCAATTTCCCCAACGTAGCGCGCATTGCGCACGATTTGGATTGCCCGTTGCCGTTCCATCAATATGGTGAGGCGCCTCCCCTTTTCGTCATCCGTTAGCTGATCGGGCAAAGAAAGGGCCGGAGTATTGGGACGCTGCGAATACTTGAAGATGAACAAGGCGTCGAACTGGACTTCGTCGATCAAGCTGATCGTCTCTTCGAAATCCTTGTCACTCTCGCCTGGAAAGCCGGTGATGAGGTCAGTTGTGATCGACATTTGCCGGTTACTGTTTTTGATCCAGGAAATTCGCTCAAGATACTGTTCGCGGTTATACTGCCGCTGCATCGCGGCTAATACGCGCGAAGATCCGGACTGCACCGGAAGATGGACGTGATTGCAAAGTCTGGGGTTCGCGCTAATCGCATCGACGATTGGCTTGTGGAAATCCCGTGGATGAGAGGTCATGAACCTCACCCGCCGAAGGCCCGGAACATTTCCCACGGCATCAAGTAGTGTGGCAAAATCCCAACCTGCGGTCGAAGGGTCTTTATAACTGTTCACATTTTGGCCCAGCAATTGAATCTCCGTATAGCCGCTGTCGGCCAATCGGCGAGCCTCTTCCAAAACACTAGCCGAAGTCCGGCTGCGTTCCGGGCCTCGGGTAAAAGGAACGACGCAGTAGGCACAGGATTTGTCGCAACCTTCGATGATTGTGATGTAGGCGCGAAACGGATTGTCCCGGCGGGTGAATGGCGTATCGAAAGTTTCGTCAGTGTCGAGGCTGAGGCCGGTGACGCGCCTGTTACCCGCCTCAACCTGCCGGATCAGGTCGCCCAACTTGGTATAGCTGGCAGAACCACAGACCAAAGAAACATGAGGAGCCCGTTCGAAAATTCGCTCTCCCTCTTGCTGCGCGACACAACCCAAAACCCCGAATATCTTGCCGGCCGCGGCCTGCTTCTTGTAGTGAGCTAGGATGTTGAAAACCTTCTGCTCAGCTTTGTCACGAATACTGCAGGTGTTATAAAAAACAAGGCCAGCTTCGTCATGGCTTTCGGTTTGCTGATAGCCAAGGTTGACCAGAGTGCCGATCACTTTTTCGGAATCGTGCACATTCATCTGGCAGCCGAAAGTTTCAATGTAGAACTTCTTAGTCACTGCCCCTATTGTAGCCATGTTGCGGGGGCGCCTTCATTTTCTTTGCGGCAGCGGTCCAGGTTACAGTAGACTTATAGAAGCCGCTTTACGCGCCCGTAGCTCAGCTGGATAGAGCGTTTGTCTCCGAAGCAAAAGGTCGCTGGTTCGACTCCAGCCGGGCGCATACCCTCTTGTGGATAAGTACTGCGTAGATTGCGGATCAACCGAAAAGCTGGAACTAGACCACCGCAACCCAGCGGAAAAGGAAGCCAATTGCATCTGGAGTTGGGCTGAACCTGGCCGACTGGCAGAAATAACGAAGTGCGAGATTCGTTGCCAGTCCTGTCACCGTTTCCGGCACGCTGAGCTTCGCAATCGCCATGGGTACCGGCGCTATCGGAAGGTTTCCGCTGTAAAAAAGCTGCATGGCTAATCGCATCATGGCACAGCGCAGTATCCGTGTAAGGAAGATGAGGCGAAATCAAAAGAAACAATTTAGGAAGGCAGCATGAATAACCCCGGACCTCCTGCGTGTTAAGCTACTGATAACCTCGCCCGTTGAATTGATCTAGAGCGTTCGCGATGTCCGGCGAGCCCGTGAAGGCCATGGCCGCCTACCAGGATTTCCTGAGGAACGTATGGGCCGAAGGTTCCGCCGCCGCCTGACGCTTTGGAAAGACGCCGACGCCGACATTCCGATCTTCAAACAAGCCAAGGCCGAATTCGCAAGTATCCATTAGGGATTTAAGCTCACAGTCATCCGTCTTATGGATTTAGAAATAGCTCAACGCCAGGCCCAAGCCAACCGTGCGCGGCCTGGGGAATTTCCCGGACCGCGCACGATCGTATGGGGCAATGAGTTAGTATCCCTGGAAGTTCACGGTTACAAGATCGGTTGAGGACTTACCCGTGGAATCAGTTACGGTCAGCAGAAATGTGTATACAGTGTGTGATTGACCGAACTGTATCATTGGAGCAGCTGTGGTCCCCTGAAGGATGGATGCCGACGGGCTACCCTGCGGAATGGACCATTGAACCTAAAAACGGCAGTTAGTCGGTAGTGTTGGCGAAGCGAGGAGTACTTCCGGGGACTTTTCCGCGCAGGAAGGCGCGAAAGGCGGCGCTGAGGATAAGCCTCCAGCGTTCGGGCTGAGTCCACTGCTCCGCACTGGAGGAA
>JANXXI010000312.1 GCA_025350695.1 Acidobacteriota bacterium | reverse complement strand
TAACGGGCTGGTGAGAAATACGGGCTAGCGCGCTCATGCGTTCCTCATCCCATGCTTCAGCTTTCGCGCGAGCAGCAGAGTCGCGAATGTGCGAGAGATCATGAGGCACCCGAATAAAAGCCAGAGCCGGTGCTTCAATTTTGGTAAATTTCTGCTGACCGCCAAACACGAGAGGCACGGCCCACTCACGAGGCGTTCTCACGCCAGGCTCTGCGGGTGGCGGAGAGAGTCCTTGTGTATCTCTCTCCCACTTTTGTAGATCCTTTTCGAATTGGGGCAGAAGCTTTCGCGCAGTTCCCTAACTATTGGACGGATATCCGAGGGGCCGCTATTGGCCACGGGGTTCCGAGAGCCCAACTTCGCCAGCCTTTCTTGGAGGTCGAAAAGGTCGAGCATGAAATCGCCTTGAGAACGATCATAATACGCATATCCACCGATGGCGTCCAGGTAAATCAGGCCAGCGACTTTCTCGGGAAGCAGGGAGCCGATGGAACTGAGCTCTTCACCAGCCATAGAATGTCCGGCAAGTACAGGCCGATTCAAGTTCAAGGTGGCACAGACCACGAGCACGTCGTCAGCGAGCCGGTTAGCCGTGTAGTTTTCAGGCAGAGGCGCAGGAGTACTGGACGCCCCGAGTCCACGCCTAGTTATTCCATAGACGTGGTAGGTCTTTGCAAGTTTTGGCGCGAACTCATTAAATGAGTGGGCTGTACCTCCCAAGCCAGCCAACAGGACAATTGAGCGCCCAGTGCCGCCCCAATCGAGAACCCCCAGTTGCACATCTTTTTGAACGGTCACAAATTGGACGGGCTCTGCGCCGATGCTGTGGCGCAGAGGATGAATGATGTTACTGCGAAGCGATCGACGGATGTTTCTAGCCCGAAGGAGACTTAGCATATGGAACAACTCCTCATCCACACGGCCTTCCTACTGGATCGCGGGTCGGACGTTGCCTTCTAGAAGTTCCAGCCGATGGTCAACTAGGTTCCGGGAATCCGCTAACCGAAAACGATATTAGCACTTGTAGTATCGATTAAGGCGCGCCAACAGCCCTCTTGATTTAACCAGAACATCCACGGATGCACCTCTGGCCGTTCATTTGCTTCGGGTCTGCTGTGATGCGATCAAAGTTGGTTACGGTCATAAGGACTCTCGTTGAAGTGAGAAGCTTGCCATCCCACCCACACCAAAATCACCATCAATCCAAATCTATCTTCCCAATCCCCTTAACCACATACGCCCGCACCCCGCTTGACTCCCACCAAACCCATGCCACACTTGAACCAGTAGGGCGGCAATTTCCCATAGGGAAATCAGCCGCCCTCACCTATTTCGAAGGAGAAAATCCGTCATGACCAGCGCCGCGCAAATCGAAGCCAATTCCGCTAATGCCCAACTTTCCACCGGACCCCGCACCCCGGAAGGCAAGGCCCGCTCAGCCGCCAACTCCACTAAACTCGGTCTCTACGCCTCCCAAGCCGTGCTGCTCACCGAGGAAGACCGCACAGAATTCGACGCCCTCGAATCCGCCTACGCCTACGAACTCCGCCCCTTCACGCCCGTCGAACGAACCCTGTTCAGCCAACTGGTCCTCACTGCCTGGAACATTCGGCGAGCGAACCGTCTCGAAGCTGCACTCGCCACCGCCGAAGGCGTAGACCCCCTCCGAAGCCAACGAGAAGACGCTTGCCCGCATCACCACCGCGCGTATGCGAGCCGAACGGACTTTTCACAAATCGCTCAAGGAATTAAGGGCTTCACAAGCCACCCCGCCTAAGCCAAAACCAATCGTGAAAAAAGAAGCCAATTGCATCGCCACTGGCCCGCCAGCCCTACGTTCGCCCCACCCCCAAAGTAGGTCGAAACGAGCCGTGCCCCTGCCAATCCGGCCGCAAATTCAAGCACTGCAGCTTGGAAAAAACGAAGCCAATCCGCTTCCCATCGACCTAGCGCCAGCCGTCAATTCAGCAAGGATGATCTAAGCGTGATGTGTCAAAAACAGACGGCAAGTTGGCTGCGCGCCTCAGCCGATAACGTGTCAAAAGAGAACTCAACTGATTCTTTTGGAAATAATCCACTGACTCGCAATGCGCGAACCGGCAGCGTCACCCCATCCAGGAAAACGGCCGCCGGGCCCGCCCTGCCTCCCGCACCGTTCCCCATGGCCTCTTCTCCTTCCACGAAGAAGGCTAGCGGCCTTCCATCCACTGAAGCAAGAATCGTCCCCGACCTCGGTTCCGGCGACCACGATAATTGCATTCGGCCTTTTTTCGTTTCCGTATTGCACGTCGCCACCAGTCGATACAAGCCCGGCACTCCATCTTTCCTAGCGGCCGCAATTTCCCGAAGGACGGATGCGGTAACCTCGTGTGCGCCGCCGGCCACAGTCCACTCTTTCGAGCCCGCCGATGCCAAAACCAGCGCAGCCATCAGTCCCTGCCTCGTTGCTTGATCTGGCATCGGCAGCCCCGAAGCGCCAAACGCACCACCGCGCAGTTTGCTCACCAGCATCGCGGCCAAACTCGGATTCACCGTCCCGGCATCGAAATGCTGCAACGAAAGTCCACCGTTCCGCGCCACATCGGTATGGCACACCGCGCAATATTTGCCGACCAATGCATTCTGCTCGGCAAACGGCATGCGCTCGGCCCCATTCAAAGCCACCGACGCGCTCAAACAGGCGATGACAAAGCCAAAAGTAAGGGTCGATTTCAATGGATCATCTCATACATCAAGGAACGCCTCATCTTATCAGAACTCGGTTTGACCCATGATGCTAAGATAGAAACTCAGGCTCCGGGCTTCGTGCAATGGGTAGCTGCGAACCCCGCCAGATCCGGAAGGAAGCAACGGTAGTGGTGATTCCTGTGTGCCGCGGATCACCCGGGGTCTGATTGTTAAAAACACAAAAATAAACGGCATGTATCAGGTCATCGCTCGCAAATATCGGCCCCAGGCATTTGAAGAGCTGGTCAGTCAGGAACACGTCCGGACCACGCTTGAAAATGCCATTAACTCATCCCGCATTGCCCACGGCTACATCTTCGCCGGCCAACGAGGCACCGGCAAAACCACGGTCGCCCGCATCATGGCCCGCTGCCTAAATTGCATCGAAGGGCCCACTAATCAGCCCTGCGACAATTGCGCCAGTTGCCGCGAAGTAACAGCCGGCAATTCGGTCGACGTTATTGAAATCGACGCCGCTTCCAACCGTGGTATCAACGAAATGCGCGAACTGCGCGAAAGCGTTCGCTACCGTCCGGCGCGCGACAAGTACAAGGTGTTCATCGTCGATGAAGCTCACCAAATTACCAGCGAAGCCTTTAACGCGCTTTTGAAAACGCTCGAAGAGCCGCCGGAGTGGGCTGTATTTATCCTGTGCACCACGGAATCGCACAAGATCCCCACCACTATCGGCTCCCGCTGCCAGCAGTTCAGCTTCCGCTCCGTCGATTTTCAGGAACTGGTCGACCGCATGGCCTTCATCTGTAAGCAGGAAGGCATCGAAGCCGATGAGGATTCACTCGCTCTGCTCGCCCATGCGGGGGAGGGAAGCGTTCGTGATTCGCTCTCTGCTCTCGATCAAGCCATCGCCTGCTGCGGCAACAAGCTGAACGCGGGCGAAGTGCGCGGTCTGCTCGGCCTGTTCTCTCTGGATGTCATGGGCCAAGTCACCGAGGCTCTCGAAGCCGGAACTTCGCCCCGCATGCTCGAAATCGTGGGAGAACTCGAACGCAACGGGGCCAGCCTCCAGCACTTCTGCCGCGAACTGGGCCGCTACTTCCGCAATCTGCTTGTAGTCAAGATCACCGGAGCCGGCACCCGCCTGGTCGCCGCCTCCCCGAACGAGCAATCGCGCATGGCTGAAATCGCCGGCCGTTTTTCCGAAGACGATCTTACCCGATACCTTAACCTCACGCTCGATCTTTTCAAGCAGCTCCAATACTCTTTGCAGCCGCGTCTCCACATGGAACTGGGCCTTCTCCGTCTGGTCCACGCCGGTCGACTCCAAAAGATCGAAGAAGCAATTGCCAACATGGGCCCCGGTTCATCAGTTGCCGCACCAGCCCGGGCCGCCGCGCCCGCTTCCTATTCCAGCGCGCCACCTCCAGCGCGCCAAACAGCGCCGCCGCCTCCGCGTCAAGCCGCACCACCTCCGCCGCCACCCAAAGCAGCCGCCAAGGAAGGAAGCCTCCAAGCCCAGCTTCACGCCCAACTCATCGAACTCGGTATGAGCTTTACTGCCGACGCCGTCGAAAATTCCGAGATCACCGAAACCGCCGCCGAAATCACCTTCGCCGCACCCATCGAATGGAAGCTTGCCCTCAGCGAAACAGACCTTCGTAAGGGCCTCACCGGCATCGGCCAAGGCGCAAAGCGCATCAAAATCGTAACCGGAGCCGCTGGCGCAAAGCCCGCCGCAACGTCCGCCCCTAAAGCCGACGCCGGCCCCAAGCTCGACGACGAAGTCAGTCAGCGCGCCCTCTCGCACCCCGAAGTGCAACGGTTCCAAAAAGCATTCCCAGAAGCCCAAGTTCGCCAAGTCAGAGATTTAAAGGAGTAGCACCAAAGTGAAACTACCCGGTAATATGCAGGCCATGATGCAGCAGGCCCAAAAGATGCAGGAAAAGATGCAGGAGGAAGTCGCCGCCATCAAGGTCGATGCCTCGGCCGGCGGCGGCATGGTCACCGTTAAGATGGACGGCCAAAAGCACATCCTCGGCGTGAAGATCGATCCCGAAGCTGCCTCCGATGTGGAGATGCTGCAGGACATGGTCATGGCCGCCGTCAACGAAGCCGGCAAGAAAGTCGACGATTTGACCCAGGCTAAGATGTCCGGCATGATGGGCGGCATGGGCCTTCCTCCCGGGCTTTTTTAGACCATGCCCGATTTCGCAGAGCCACTCTCGCGCTTGATCGAAGAGCTTCGCCGCCTACCTGGCATCGGTCAGAAGTCCGCCCAGCGAGTGGCGTTCTCCGTCCTGCGTTCGTCACGTGAAGACGCCGAACGCTTAGCCACAGCGTTGCTCGACGTCAAAGACAAGCTCGGCATCTGCGGAATCTGCAACAATATTTCCGATGGTCCGGAATGCAACATCTGCCGCAATCCCAATCGTGACCGTACAACCATCTGCGTGATTGAAGAGCCAAACAACATCTGGCCCATCGAATCCACCCGTTCTTTCGATGGCCTTTATCACGTGCTCCACGGCTCAATCTCGCCGTTGCGGGGCGTTGGACCCGAACAGCTTCGGATCAAGAGTCTAATTGAACGGATGCATTCCGGCGAGGTGAGAGAAGTCATCCTCGCCACCAACCCAACCGTCGAAGGCGAAGCCACGGCGGCTTACTTGTCTCGACTGCTCAAACCGCTGGGGATGCGCGTTAGCAGAATTGCCATGGGCATACCGGTAGGTAGCGATCTGGAATATGCCGATGAAGTTACTATGTCCAAATCCCTGGAAAATCGCCGCGATCTGTAGCTCTACTTCTTAACTCCACTCTTAAACGGAATCTCCACCGGTCCTTCTTCCAGCCCGTTGATTACGATCTTGCCTTTGTTCGGCTGCGGGAGCGTGGCAGGCTCACTTACCTTGATCTTGGTCGATTCGTCGAGCGGCACCGAAGGCCGCGTGTCAGTCCGCGCCGCCATTGCTTCTCGAATTTGCGCCGCCGTTGCATTGAACTTGAAGTTGATGCCATCCTCTGCCCGATCCACTTGAATGTTCTTAGCCATCTCCGCCATTTGTTTCTGACCCGGTTCATCCTTGCCGAACTGGCCGCGCATCATCTCAAACATGCCCAGCAGCATGTCGGCCGATTCCTTGGCCACCAGCAGTTTCAACTCGGATTGAAAATCATCGCGGAGATTCATCCCCATTTCCATGCCCTTCACGCCTGCCAACATCGCTGCCGGGCCTTGAGCGTCTGAAGGAAAGGCTGACCCATTCATGACGAAGAGAACGTCACGTGTTGTCCCCAAAGTGGCCGCCCGTTTGCGCAACGCAGTTGGAGCCGAAGGCAGCGCCATGCGCCGTTTCGCCAAGTTTGCAGAGGGAAGGTCGCCAATCAAGAGCGCCTTGGCCGTGCTGATGCCGGGCTGATTCTTTAGCACCTTCCGCCATTCCGGATCGCTAAACTTGCCCGTCACAAGCATCAGCGGTTCCGGCATCTTCGGCGTTACGCTTGCCGTCTTCGATGGAGGCGGAACGGGAGTAGACATCCAGATCTCGTCAATCGTTTCTAGCAACCCCACCGGCGCATCCTTGGGTCCCTGCTTAATCATCTCGGCCCACAAAGGCGATTGCCGCAGCGCGCGCAAGTTTACGTGTCCCAACATGGAAGCGTTAGGATGCGCAAACCGCCATGGATCCGCCCCCGGCGCCAATTGAACGGCAACCGCCTTCGGATCTTTTCCAAAAGCGTCGGGATCCAATTGGCCATAAGCGCCAGCCGTCATTCCAAATAAAGCCAATGTGATTGCGCGGTGTACAAGCATGCTGCTTTGATTGTGGGCTCTTTCCCTTGTCCGGTCAACCGAGGGAATACCCTAATACGCGAGTCCCGATTCTACCGTTCCCACACCGTTCTAAATCCTTTGTGAATCCCTAACTCTCCTCTCCTGCGCAACTTGCCGCACCTCGCCCCACCTGCTCCCCGGCGATGTTCTAGAATAACTGTTTACCCTGAACTCGAACGCTAATGAAGAAATCACAAGTCGTCTCAGCCATCCTTGACATCGGCATTGTTCCGATTGTCCGTACCAACTCCGCCGAAAGCGCCATCAAAGCCATTGAAGCCATCTATCGCGGCGGCATCCGTTCCGCCGAAATCACCATGACCGTGCCCGGGGCCATCAAAGCCCTCGAAAAACTGGCTGATGCCTTCGGTGACAAAATGGTCCTCGGAGCAGGCACCGTCCTCGATCCGGAAACAGCTCGCGCCTGTATCCTTGCTGGAGCTGAATTCCTGGTCACCCCAGCTTTGAAAATCGCCACCATCGAAATGGCCAAGCGCTATTCGAAAGTGATTTGCCCGGGCTCACTCACACCGACGGAAATTCAAACCGCGTGGGAAGCTGGCGCCGACTTCGTCAAAGTGTTCCCGTGCGGTAACATGGGTGGCCCGAAGTACATCAAAGCTTTGAAGGCGCCCTTCCCGCACATCGAGATGATTCCCACTGGCGGCGTTAATCTTGAAACCATCGGCGAATTCCTCAAAGCCGGGGCCGCGGCAGTTGCCGTTGGCGGCGAATTGATTGATGCGAAGACAGTTCAGGAAGGCCGCTACGAAGTTTTCGAAGAACGTGCGCGGCACTACTTGGCTGCGGTCGCCAAGGCGCGGGCGGAGATGAAATAAGGAATTACCATGGCCATAAATAAAGATCTTTTAGACATTCTGGTATGCCCTCTGTGCAAGGCCCCCGTGGAATTGAAGGCGGATGAAAAGGGATTGAAGTGTACACAGTGCCGCCGCGTTTACCCGATTCGCGACAACATCCCCGTGATGCTGATCGACGAAGCACGGGTGGACGAATAAGGCCATGCGGCCTGGCGCCGCGACCGTGCTCGATAGGTTGTCCCAAGGCGCCAAGGTCGCTGTGATTCGTTTGCGGTCGCTTGGCGATTGCGTTTTGACCACCCCTGCCCTGGCGCTGCTAAAGCAGCATCGGCCCGACTTGAAAATTGCAGTCGTGGTGGAAAATCGGTTCCGCCGCGTCTTCGAACAAAGCCCCGACGTGGCGATTGTCCTTGGGCCCAGGCTTAGTGCAATCGCCGGTTTTCATCCCGCCATGGTGATCAATTTTCACGGCGGAACCCGCAGCCAATGGATCGTTGCTGCCTCATTAGCCGGCATACGCGCGGGCTTCGGTCACCACATGGGAAGCTGGCTGTACAATGTACCCATACCAAGAGCGCAACAAATATTAGGGGAGGAACGCATCGTTCACACGGCGGAGCACATGGCATCGGCAATGTTCTTTCTCGGCGTGCCGCGCCGGCAAATCCCTCGCGCCCGATTGGTCTGTCGTGAACTGCCGGGGCGCAAGCCCTATGCCGTCATTCATCCCATGGCGTCGACGGCTTCCAAAGCCTGGCCTGCCTCGCGGTTTGCGGAAATCGCGCGACGGCTCCATGATCTTGATCCAGTTTTCATCGGAGGTCCTGGCGAGGATCTTTCCTCATTCTCTGATTTCGAATGCCACGTCGGAGCGCCGCTTGAGACAATTTTTTCCCTGATGAATTCCGCTTCGCTGTTCATCGGCAATGATTCTGGCCCTGCGCATATTGCCGCTGCTTTCGGCGTGCCCTCCGTGGTTTTGTTTGGCCCTTCCAACCCTTGCATCTGGGCGCCCTGGCAAACGCGCTCGGAAGTAGTCCACTCACCGCAAGGTCTGGGCCTCATTCCGGTCGACCGGGTTTGGATCGCTGTGGAAAAGCTGAGGGCATCGGCTTGAGAAGCGAACTGCGCCGGCTGCTTAGTTACTCGGTCAAATATTGGCCCACATTGCTGCTTAGCGTGTTTTTGATGGCGGTGGCCGGGGCCACCTTTGGGTTGATCGTCAATTTGAGTAAGCCGGTGATTGATCGCGTCCTGAATCCGTCAAATACTGGTCAGGCCGTGAAGTTGTTCCAAGTTGCCGGGCACACAATTTACCTCCACGATATCCTTCCGTTCAATTTCGAGCAAGCCTGGAGCATGGTTGCGGCCGCAATCTTGCTGGCCTACTTCGTCAGAGGGGTCGCTGATTATTTGGGAAACTATCTGATCAATCGCATCGGACTACAAGTGGTGACGGATATTCGCGCGCAGGTCTTTGATCATGTCTTGCACCAGGACACAGCTTTCTTCGAGGAGAACACGACAGGCCAGGTAATGAGCTCGATTCTGAATGACATTGACAAGATTCAAGTTGCCGCCGCGCATATTCTGGCTGATTGGTTTCGTCAGATGTTTGCGGCGATTGCGCTATTGGTGCTTGTGTTCAGTCACGATTGGAAACTAGCGCTGTTCAGCCTGACCGTACTTCCGATCGTGGTGATCCCAACCGCGAAACTGGGCCGCAAGATTCGCCGCTCCACCCGGCGCGCGCAAGACCGTACAGCTGAGTTGAATCAGGTTATGCAGGAAGCCTTGGCCGGACAGCAGGTGGTAAAAAGCTTCGCCGCCGAGCCACACGAATCCCGTCGTTTCCGTGAAGCTGCCGACCACCTTCGCAGCAGTAGTCTGAAGTACGTTGCCCAGCAATCCATTTCTTCACCGTTGATCGAATTCATGGGCGCCGTGACGATTGTAGCGCTGCTCACATACGCCCGGCTTCAGATCGAAAAACAGATGATGACGGCGGGAGAGTTTATCAGTTTTCTGATGGCCCTGTTGCTGCTTTACGAACCAGCCAAACGCTTGGTGGGTATCTACAACATCTTCCAGCAAGGGTTGGGCGCGGCGCAAAAGGTCTTCGAATATCTCGATAGTAAACCGTCCATCCAGGAAAAGCCAGGCGCGCGCAAGCTGGAGCGATTCACCAAGACCATTGAGTGGCGCGATGTTGGATTTTCCTATCGCACGTCAAATTCACCGATTCTCGATGGTGTCCAGCTAACGGTTAATGCCGGCGAAATAGCAGCTCTGGTTGGACCGAGCGGTGCAGGGAAGACTACCCTCGCCAATCTGTTGCCGCGGTTTTATGACGCAACCTCAGGTTCGGTTTTGGTGGATGGCATTGATATTCGTGATCTGACGCTGCGCTCGCTTCGCCAGAGGGTCGGCATTGTGGCGCAAGACACTTTTTTGTTTAACGACACGGTTGCCAACAACATCCGATACGGGAACTTTGATGCGCCCATGGAAAAGGTCATCGAAGCAGCCCGCAACGCGTTGGCCGAGGAATTCATCAACGCGCTGCCCCAAGGTTTCGAGACTATCATCGGCGAGCGCGGCGCCAGGTTGAGCGGTGGGCAGCGCCAGCGTTTGGCCATAGCCCGGGCGTTGTTGAAGAATGCTCCAATCCTGATTCTGGATGAAGCGACATCGCATCTCGACGCTGAATCGGAAATGCTAGTGCAGAAGGCCTTGGCCAACTTGATGGAAAATCGCACGGTCATCGTGATCGCGCATCGCCTTTCCACCATCCGCCGTGCGGATAAAATAGTAGTCTTAGATCGTGGTCGAATTTCTGAAGTGGGCTCCCACGAGGAGCTAGTCGCGGGCGGTGGCATCTATCAGCGCCTGCATGAATTGCAGTATTTAGAAGGCGAAATCGAAGCATGAACATACCCTGGGTGAGATTGTATGAAGTGGATTTTATAGTGGGGCAGACCCCCTGGTCTGCGGCTGGCCCCCTGGCCAGCCTGTTCAGGCATTGGAAGAAATTCGAACGCCTAGCATTCTTCATCCCGGAAAGTCAGGTTGTCTCACGCGATGCTGAATCCCTGAAAAGTCTGGCCAGGGGGCCAGCCGTAGGCCAGGGGGTCTGCCCCACTTTAAACCTCATCCGCCAAGGCTTCATGCCCAAGGCGGCAATTGCACTATGAAAATACGTTCCATGACTGGGTTTGCCCGGGTCCGCCGAAGCTTCGGGGATGGCGAGTTATCCCTCGGCGTCAAGGCGGTAAATCACCGCGGGCTTGACCTCCACTTCCACATGAGCGGAGAGTTCGATCCGTTTGAGGCTGCCCTGCGTAGCGCAGCTAAGAAAATGGTGACGCGTGGCCACTTGGACATCCGGGTCCATTTCGCAAGGGCTGGTGCGGAAGGTGGTCCAACTTTGAACACTACCCTATTCAAGGCCTATCTGAATGCCTACCATCAGGCTGCCCAACTTGCAGGCATGGAAGAGGATCCCAATCTGAGCAACGCTTTCCGCATTCCTGGAATGTTTGAAGGGGATCGGCAAGCCGAACTTCCCGCCACCATGGAAGCCGATCTGGTTTCGATGATGAACGAGGCGCTGGAGGAACTGAATCGTTTCCGGGAGCGCGAAGGCGCCGAGACTTGCGTTACCCTGCTGGAACGAAATGCAGCCATTCAAGAAGCCGCCGCCAAGATCGCGGAGATTCGTAGCCGCGCCACTCCGCTCTATCAATCGCGCTTGCGGGAGCGGCTGGGCGAGCTACTCGCCGGGTCGAATATCGATCCACAACGACTGGCTCAAGAAGCGGCGATTTTGGCGGATCGCAGTGACATCGGCGAGGAAATCACCCGGCTGGGTATCCACGCCACGCAATTGACGAATTTGCTAAACACTGGCGGCGAAGTTGGTAAGAAGCTGGACTTCCTGCTGCAGGAAATGAATCGCGAGACCAACACTATTTTGTCGAAATCGAACGGCATAGGAGAATTGGGACTGACCATCACCGAACTTGCTCTAGGAGTGAAATCGGAAGTGGAACGCATTCGGGAACAATCCCTTAATCTGGAATGAGCAACGTTTTTATCATCTCCGCCCCATCGGGCTCTGGCAAAACAACGCTGGTAAGCCAATTGATGGCTAAAGAACAGAACCTTGAATTCTCTATTTCCTGCACCACGCGCAAGCCGCGAGGGCAGGAGGAGGACGGCAAGCAGTATTACTTTATTTCCCGGGAAGAGTTTGAACGGCGAATTGCTGCCGATGAATTTCTGGAGCACGCCAAGGTTTTCGACAATTACTACGGCACCAGCCGCTCGGAATTGACCCGGGCCGAGTCCGCCGGGAAAGACCTCGTGCTCGACATAGACGTGCAGGGTGCGCGACAATTAAAAGAGAAGATTGCGGGCGCGGTCAGCATTTTCATTTTGGCTCCTAGCCGTCAGGAGTTGGAACAGCGCTTGCAGGCAAGATCCGAAGATTCGGGCGAAGTCATCCGTCGGCGGCTGGAAGAAGCAGCGGCGGAGATCCGGAACTACAAAGCTTACGATTATGTGATCGTCAATGGCGAGGTCGACGAAAGCGCTCGAAACCTACGATCCATTATCCGGGCGGAACGAGTAAGACGCGGGCGAATGGATTCGAAAGTGGATGCGATCCTACGGACCTTCGGACGCTAAGATTTTTATACAGAGTAATAACAGGAGTAAAGCACTATGGCCGATGTAATGCACCGCAATATCAATTTCGCGATCCCCGATGATCCGGAAACAAGCACCTATCGTTTCATCATCGTGGCGGCAAAACGTGCCCGTCAACTGCAAGGAGGATCCCGTTCCTTTTTGCCGACGACTTCGCGCAAACCCACAGTGACTGCTCTTGAAGAAGTTCGACGCGGCTTGGTTAAGTATGAGGATCCCATTCGCGACGCGGCTTTGGCTCTAATTGCATCCAAGGTCTAACAAGGTTTCCAGATGAACGTCGTTTTGGGCGTTGGCGGAGGAATAGCGGCTTACAAAGCTGCTGAGCTATCCCGGCTACTTCAGGACCGTGGCATCACGGTCCAAGTAGTTATGACGTCCGCTGCACAGAAATTCATCACCCCTCTCACATTCGCCGCCCTCACCAACCGGAAAGTAATAACCGATCTATTTACGGATCGAGGAGAGGAGGAAACTCTCTCCAGCGCGGTTGAGCATATTCGTGTGGCCCAAGACCATCAGCTTCTTGTGATCGCTCCGGCCACGGCCGATCTGATTGCGAAAATGGCCCACGGTCATGCTGACGATTTTCTTTCCACCCTTTACTTAGCATTTACTGGACCGGTTGTGATTGCGCCGGCGATGAACACCAACATGTGGAATCACCCGGCGGTGGTTCAGAACATGCGTGTGCTGCGGGAGCGCGGGCATCGGATTGTAGAGCCTGGCGAAGGGTTACTGGCATGTGGCACGACTGGACCTGGACGGCTGGCTGAGCCCATGGCTATAGCCCACGAGGTTTCGACAGTTCTGTTCGGCGTCAAAGATCTTGAGGGTGAGGTGGTTCTGATTACGGCCGGTCCCACCGAAGAGCCAATAGATCCGGTGCGCTACATCACCAATCGGTCTAGCGGAAAGATGGGCTATGCGGTTGCGGACGCCGCAGTTCGCCGGGGTGCGCGGGTGATTTTGATTTCCGGTCCGACATCTATCCCCATTCCAGCCGGAGTTGAATTCATTCGAGTGGGAACGGCGCGGGAAATGCGCGATGCGGTCTTTTCAAAACTTGGGGCGGCGAATATCGTCATTAAAGCTGCTGCCGTGGCCGACTACCACGTTTCGAACGCCTCGGATCAGAAGATCAAGAAAACGGCGGCGCGGCTGACGCTGGAACTGGATCCGAATCCGGATATTCTGGCCGAAGTAGGGGCACAGAAGGGTGACCGGATTTTGATTGGTTTTGCTGCTGAAACGCACAATATGGTGGCGGAAGCCAAGCGCAAGATGCAGACCAAAAACTGCGATATGGTGGTGGGGAACTTCGTCAATACGCCGGGCACTGGGTTTGCGTCTGATGAAAATGCCGTGACGCTGGTGCTGCGGACGGGCGAGATTGTGGAAATCGAAAAGGCATCGAAACAGGACGTGGCGGGAAAGATTTTGGATCAGATTCAAAAATTGCGTCTGGTGGCCCCCGCGAAAAGTTAAACTACTAGTTCATGGACCGCGACCAGCTACGATCTGCCTTGGAATTTTACCGCGATATTGGGATTGAATCTTTGTATAAAAGGACTCCCTCGGCGGTAGCACTACGTGTCCCGGCGCCTGTTGAATCATCTTCTCTCGCAAACACGATACAGGAACCGATGCCGATTATTGAAATACCTTCTATTGCCCCCGCAGGCGATACGCTATCAAAGATCAGCGCAGATATCGGCGATTGTAAACGCTGCCGCTTGTGCGAGGGACGCAACAAAATTGTGTTCGGATCCGGTAACGAAAAGGCTTCACTGGTTTTCGTCGGAGAAGGTCCTGGCGCCGATGAAGACGCGCAGGGTTTTCCGTTTGTAGGGCGCGCCGGTCAGCTTCTAACGCAGATGATCGATGGAACAGCGTCGAAGGAAGGGATCAATATTTCGCGGCCTGACGTCTACATTTGCAACGTCGTGAAATGCCGGCCCCCGGAGAATCGAGCGCCCCAGCCGGATGAAATGGAAATTTGCGGCCAATTCCTTTTCCGCCAACTGATGGCCATTCAGCCCAAGGCAATTTGCGCCCTGGGAGCGACGGCGGCAAAGGCCGTATTGGGAACGAAAGAGGGAGTGACCAAGTTGCGGGGCAATTGGCATAAGTGGAACGACATTCCGGTGATGGTAACCTTCCATCCGTCGTACCTGCTTCGTCCGTACAATCAAAACGCTAAGCGGGAAGCGTGGGAAGATTTGAAGAAAGTGCTTCATTTCGTCTACGATTAGGACCCGCATGCGTCGAGGCTTATTTATTACTTTTGAAGGCGCGGAAGGCAGCGGGAAGACGACTCAATTCCGCATGCTGATCGATGGCGCCAGGGCGGCGGGGCACACCGTGGTGGAGACAGCGGAACCCGGGGGCACGCCGATTGGACGGCAAATCCGTAAGATCTTGCTTGATCCTTCCAACCAGGAGTTGAGCGCAACTACCGAGATCCTACTGTACTTCGCGGCTCGTGCCCAGAACGTGGATGAGTTGGTGAATCCCACGCTTGCGCGCGGTGAAATCGTAGTCTCTGATCGCTGGACCGATTCTTCCTGGGCCTATCAGGGCGTGGGACGCAAGCTTGGTGTTGCTCTTGTGGAGCAGTTGGATTTGATCGCATGCCGTGGTCTGACTCCTGATCTGACGATCTATTTGGACATTGATCTGGAAACGGGGTTGCGCCGGGCGCGTTCCCGCAATCTGGAAACGCAGTTGAATGAATCGCGCTTGGATGACGAAACGATGGAATTCCATACGACGGTGCGGAATGCCTATCTTGAGTTGGTGAAGCGCTACCCGGCGCGATTCGGCGTGGTGGATGCGAGCGGAGCAAAGGAACAGATTTCGAAGGAGATTTGGGGTTTGGTGATCGGATTTATCGAGGAACGCAAATGATCGAAAATGTTTTCGGCAACCGGACGGTCGTGGAGACGCTCGAAACCATGTTGCGGGACAATCGCATTCCGCAAACCCTTTTGTTGGCGGGTCCTGAGGGCATCGGGAAGGCGACACTCGCCAGGCGTTTCGCCGCAACGTTGCTGCCTAACGGCACGGTTGTGGAGCAGGATGATTTAGCGTTAGAACCCAATCTGGAAATCATTGCTGACCGTGAAAAGTTGACGGCTGAAAAGCGATCAGACGATCCGCTGTGTTTTTCGACTCATTCCGATTTTGTTACTTTTCCGCCCGAAGGGCCGCTGAGGCAAATCTCCATCCAGCAGATGCGCCTGCTGAAAGAAAAGGCGCAGTTTGGCCCGTTGAGGGGCGCATGGCGTGTGTTTTTGATTGACCACATTGACCGGGCAAATGAACAGGCTGCTAATTCTCTGCTGAAGACGCTGGAAGAACCGCCGCCTTACTTGATCCTTTTTTTGACGGCTGAAAATGCTTATGATCTGCTGCCGACCATCAGGTCCCGCGTGGTGCAGCTTGCGTTGAGCCGGCTGGATGATGAGGAGATGAAGCAGTTCGTGAAGGCGCGCGGATTGGACCGGCCAGAGCAACGAATCGCACTGGCATCCGGTAGTCCTGGCGTTGCACTTAGTCTTGACCTCGAAGCATATGCCAAGCGCCGCACAGCGATGCTGGCGCTGGTGCGAGCGGCTTCCGGCCAGGGCGGGTTCGATGGCTGGGCGAGGTTTTCTGAATCAATCGGCGCATCGAAATCCGAAAAGCTGGATAGCTATCTTAAAGTTTTCTACATGCTGCTTGAAGATTT
Organism: Acidobacteriota bacterium; assembly: GCA_025350695.1. GTDB lineage: Bacteria > Acidobacteriota > Terriglobia > Bryobacterales > Bryobacteraceae > JANXSF01. Next base: position 32,610 of record JANXXI010000312.1, on the reverse strand, counting down.
GCTGGTGCTGCGTGAGGGTGGCTCGCGAATCCGAAACATCGATCTGGAAAGGGAATTGCGAACGCTTTCGGAAACGATCAGTTTTGAGTGGATTCGCAAGGCGGTAGAACGAACGGATGAACTGGTGGATCTGGCGCGGCGAAGTATCCAAAAGAGCATCGCTCTGGATGCTTTGGCGGTCAGTTTACGGAAGCTTTAGATGTCGGCAATTTCGCCTAAGGTGATTTCCGTGAGCATTATGGCTTGATGACCCCCCTCGATATGTGATGGAATGGGATGGAATAACGAAACACTTCTTAAGTAGTCTTCGTCTAAGATGGTAGCAATCGTTTAAGCAGCATCTTTAATAATAGGAGTTGCCCAGTGGAAGCAACCGGACGCAGAATAGTTCGCCCAACAAATATGGTTTCCTCATCGAGCCGAGACAGCAGCGGACCGCGCCAAACCGCGAAGAAAATGGCTCCGCCGGAGCAGACGAACGCCGAGAACTTCTACTACATGAAGCAGATGCAAGGGAAGACTCCCATGATTGCAGTGCTTAAAGATGGAGAGATGCTCAAAGGCTACATTGAGTGGTACGACAAGACTTGCCTGAAGTTCAATCGGCTGGACGCCCCGAACCTATTGCTGTACAAGTCCTTTATCAAGTACATGTACAAAGATCCGGAAGCGGCCTAAAGCTGGTAACGTGTCAGGAAGACTGGCGCTTGGCGCGCATCTCCAGGCGAATTCTGCGGCGCTCGTCGGCTTCGGTAAATCGCCGGATCTCTTGGTCTGTTTCGGGGATTACGGGTGGAATCAGAACCTTGCCGCCGTGCGTATCGACCGCAACGAAAGTTAAGTAGGCGGAACAGGTGTGTTTACGATCCCCGGTTAGTAGGTCCTCCACGGTTACTTGAACTCCCACTTCCAACGAGGTTCGGAATACGCGATTGACGCTGGAGCGAAGAATCACCAACTGGCCGATGTGGACCGGGTGGATGAAGTTCAGGTAGTCGACGGATGCTGTCACAACGGGGCATCGCGCGTGACGGATGGCAGCCAGGGCGCCAGCCAGATCGACCAAGCTCATCACTTTGCCGCCGAATAAATTGCCGAGGGCATTCGCATCGTTGGGTAATGCGTGCTCGCTCATTTCGGAGATGGATTCCCTTACTGGGCGTCCCGGCAACGGGTTAATTGTTTCGTTCACTCTTTAGCTCCATTCTTTAAGATCTCAAATTGCGCAAGGTAGGCGTCCATATGGGCGGCGATCATTTCATCGGCTATTGCGTGACGCCATTTCCGAGTGGGCCAAACAAAAACATTCTCTCCCACGGCAACTGGCAAGTAATTTCTCTCGATCGAGTATCGGATAACGACCGTGTCCGTTGTTTCCAAACCTGCGGTTACTTCAATTGCATCGGGGGCGGACTCGGCTGAGGGAAAGGCGTGGCAGTTTCCGCGCGCATAGCCGTCAACGCAGGCGCTTCCCATTGATCTGGGCTGGCCGCCATTCGCGCATTCCGTGAGGCTGGCCGTTCGACGAAGAAAGGGACAGGCCATATACTAGAGAGTGATGCCAGTTGACCGCATGGAAATCCTTAAGAATATGGTGGCACAAAACCCCACCGACGCATTTGCCCGTTATGGACTTGCAATGGAGATTATTAATTCAGGAAATCTTGAAGGAGGCGTGGGACAATTCCGAACGCTGCTTGAGCACAACCCGAATTATGCCGCCGGTTACTTTCATTGCGGCCAAACGCTGGAAAAAATGGGCAAGGCTGACGAGGCCCGTGCTATCTATCGAACGGGGATTGAGGTTACGACGAAGACTGGCGACGCGCACACCCGTAGCGAACTCCAGGCGGCGCTCGATAGTTTAGGATAATCGACTGGCTTGGCAAGCCTCGCACCGCGCGACTTGAGAGACACGCGCCGACCGAGGGTCGGCCCAACTACGACCAGTGGTTTTTAGTAGCGGCCTTTGGGTGGCTTGGGACGCGCTTCGTTCACATTGAGCGCGCGGCCCATGAAGTCCGCCCCATTCAAGCCGTTGATGGCCCGTTCGGCTTCTTCGGCGTTGGGCATTTCCACAAAGCCAAAGCCTCGCGACTTTCCGGTGTCGCGGTCGGTCAAGATAGCAGCACGGTCAACCGTGCCGAATTGTTCAAAAATGTTCCGAAGTTGTTCTTCGGTGGTTGTGAACGCCAAGTTCCCAACGAAAATATTCTTCAAGATCAGCCTCCAAGCGTGTCAAGAAACGGACGCAGGACTAGCTGTCTCGGACGAGCGGACGGTCTGCGATCCATAAAAACGCAAGGACAGTGTATCACATACTGTCAATAGGGAATAAATTTTGGATGGAGCTCGTTCGTTTTTACATAAGCTTCGCCTTGTATTCGCCAACGGCGAAGACTGGTGCTGGCCGAAGTAGTACAATTGCCTCGTTATGAACAGACGCCGATTTCTTGCATCGTCAACCTTGGCTCCCGCGCTTGCCGCCGGGGCAACTCCTTCGTATCGCAACTCAAAGGCGGAAGGCGCTAAGCCGGAATACGAAAACCCGGTGTTCGGCTTGCATAAGTTTTCCAAGACGCCGATTACAGTTCAATCGATCGAATTGTTGAGAGTTGGGAAGAATTATTTTGTACGGGCAACCTCAACTGATGGAGTGGTTGGGATTGCGCGGACGAAGACGCCGATTGAGGAATATGTTTCGATTTTGTTAAAGGTCGCGGCGCCGTTCTTCATCGGCAAAGATATCCGCGATCTGGAAACACTGATCGATGAAATTTACATAAAGAACTATAAGATGGCTGGCCAGCCATTTTGGGCTCCGGTTGCGTATGTGGAACAGGCGCTGTTTGACTTGTTTGGCAAGACGGTACACAAGCCGCTCCACGATTTGATGGGCGGCGCGGTGCGTAAGGAAATTCCTGTTTACCTTTCGGGAGGAATTCGCGAGACAACCGCCGAACAAGAGGTGGAAGTATATCGCGACGGTCTGGCGAAGACTGGGGCCAAGGCGATGAAATTCAAAATTGCGGGACGCATGTCGCACAATATTGACGCGATGCCAAATCGTACGGAAAAGATGGTTCGGTTGGCCCGCAAAACGTACGGCGCCGGTGTGACTATTTATGTGGACGCCAATGGTTGTTACACCGCGCCGAAGGCCATTGAGGTGGGCAAGTTTCTGGAAGACATGAAATGCGGATTCTTTGAGGAGCCGTGCCCGTGGGAAGAATTCACGGAAACCAAGCGCGTGGCAGATGCCTTGCGAATTCCTATTGCGTTTGGCGAGTGCGACACCAGCCTGTGGATGTTTCAATGGCTGATAGAGAACCGGGCGATTGACATTGTGCAGCCGGACATCAACTACAACGGCGGGTTTATCCGGGCGGCGCGAGTTGCGCGCATGGCGAGGGAGGCGGGCATGACGATTGTTCCCCACAATACGCAGACCGGCGCGTCGGCGGTGAACATTCTTCACTTCGCCGCCGCTACCCAGAACATTGGTCCATACATGGAATTTCCGTTCCGAGGCAAGGAAGAAACCGAATCCTGGTTTACTCCGAAATTTCCAATCAAGAACGGAATGATTGAGATTCCGAGTGGTGATGGACTGGGTGTGGAGATTGACCCGGCGTACTTGGCCAAGGCTAAGAAGGTGGAAATGGCTTGAGCGTGTTGTAATCCCCTATAATCAAAGAAATGTCGCGACAACGGACACTCTATTACGTCTCGGGATTTGCGCTTTTCCTGTTGCTTCTCGCGCTATTGGTGCTGCCTGGTTCTGTCTCCTGGGGAAATTTCGCACCGCAGGATAGCGCACAAGTCTTCGTCTTGTGGGGTTTGACGACGTTCATCTTCGTTTTGACGGTGACCGTTTGCTTCATGCTCTTCCGAACCGTGGCGAAGCTGTTCATTGAACGCTCGCGTGATCGTGAAGGATCTCGCATCCGCACCAAACTTGTTGTTGGCGCTGTTTTGCTGAGTGTGATTCCGCTGTGCTTCATGGTGATGTGGAACATTTCCGTGCTGAGCTACAACATCGAAAAATGGTTTAGCCGGCCGGGTGAACAGATTCGCTGGCACTTGATCGAGGTTGGCCAGTCGTTGACCAAAGACACGTCGAACAGGGCAACTGCTCAAGCAAATTGGCTAGCATTAGTGGACGCAAAGGAAGGCGCGGCGGGCCTGTACGCGAAGATCTGCGCGGAGAATGGGATTGTTCAGGCGAAGCGCAATGGGGTTGAGATCTGCAGCGCCGCGTCGAGTGCGTATTTGGGAACGCGCAGTTTCTTCGGAAAAGCGCAGGCCAGGGACGGGGCGGCGATTGAAGTACAAGCCCGCATGCCTGTGGATCTGGAACTGAAGGAACGTCTGATTGAAAAAGAGGTAACGGTGTATGATCGGCTGAAAAAGACGAAGACGGAGACCAGGAATCAGTTTATTGCATTTCTGGCATTGATCACGTTTTTCATTTTATTCGTGGCCACTTGGATTGCTCTTTTTCTGGCGCGGCAAATCACCGAACCAATTTCAGCGCTGCTGAAAGCTTCGCAAGAGGTACGGCAAGGCAACCTTTCTTACCGTGTGGAGCGGGGCGCGATCGATGAGCTCGGCAAGCTGGTGCGGGCCTTTAACGACATGACCGCCGACCTTGAGGCTTCAGGAAAGGAATTGGAACTGCGCCGCCGTTTCACGGAAACGATTCTGGAGAGCATTCCGACGGGTGTGATATCGGTGGCGCGTGATGGGCACATCTTGAAAGTCAACCGTGCTTTCCAGAAGATGTTTTCGGATTCCGCTGTGAATGACGCGCAGAGGCTGGAGGATTTATTCAGTCGCGAGGATGCGGCTGAGATACGGTATTTGATGAAACGCGCACGCCGCACTGGTTTGGCGGCGCAACAAATGGAATTGAAGAAGAACGGGCAAACGTTGCATCTTTCCATTACGGTATCGGCTTTGGAAGAAACGGTTACTTCAGGTTTCGTGGTTGTGATTGAAGACACCAGCGAACTGCTGCGGGCGCAAAAAGCGGCGGCTTGGCACGAGGTGGCTAGGCGGATCGCCCATGAAATCAAGAATCCGTTGACCCCGATTGCCTTGAGCGCCGAGCGAATTCAGCGGCAGTTGGATCGGGCGGTTACAAGCCCAGAATTCGCCAAGTTGGTGCGGGAGTGTACTTCGACCATTACTTCTGAAGTGGAATCCGTCAAAAATCTAGTGGACGCTTTTTCGCAATTCGCCAGATTTCCATCGCCATCGCCGATGCCATCGGACCTGAATGATGTTGTGGAAAGTGCGCTCCATGTCTTCGCCGGACGATTAGACGGCATCACGATTCGGCGCAATTTCGCCAGCGGTTTGCCGCAAGTGAATGTGGACAGGGAGCAGTTCAAAGGCATCGTCGTGAATCTGGTGGATAATGCGGCTGAAGCAATGCTTGATTCGCCGGTGAAGGCGCTTACGATAACAACGCAAATCGCGACGAATGAAAGTGTGGAACTAATTGTTGCTGACACGGGCTGTGGGGTTTCCGCGGAAGACAAGGAAAAACTGTTTCTGCCCTATTTTTCCACCAAGAGCCGAGGCACTGGTTTGGGCCTGGCGATTGTGAGCCACATTGCCGGCGATCATCATGTGCAGATCCGGGTGGAAGACAACAAGCCGCGAGGGGCGAAGTTCGTTCTGGAAATTCCTTCCCTTATCAGTGCGACTGAAGAATTGCGTGAAATTGAGGTGAAAGTATGAAGTCCACGCGCATTCTTGTAGTGGATGACGAACCGGGTATCCGGCAATCGTTGGGCGGCGTATTACAGGACGAAGGCTACACCGTTGAGACGGCGGCCAGCGGCGAGATCTGCCTTGATTTGCTGGGGAAAAGGGCATTTGACGCAGTTTTGCTGGACGTTTGGCTTCCGGGAATGGATGGCATGGAGACGCTTTCGCAGATCCAGGAAATTCCGCCGCTGGATCGTCCTGTGGTCGTTATGATTTCAGGGCACGGCAACATAGAAACCGCGGTGAAAGCGACTAAACTTGGAGCGTTCGATTTCCTAGAGAAGCCACTAACGATTGAAAAAGTTTTGGTAGTGGTTAAGAACGGAATTCATCAGCGCAAGATGGAGCGCGAATTGCGGGCTCTGCATTCGACCAATTCCGGCTCGAAGATTATTGGTGAAAGCGTCCCGATGAAAGCATTGCGGCAGCAGTTGGGTCTAATGGCCTCGACCAACGGCCGGGTTTTGATTTTTGGAGAAAGCGGCACAGGGAAGGAACTGGTGGCGAAGGCGATCCACCAGATGAGTACGCGGGCATCGGAATCATTCATTGATGTGAATTGCGCGGCAATTCCGGAGGACATGATAGAGAGCGAGCTCTTCGGCCACTTCAAAGGAAGCTTTCCTGGGGCGCATGAAGATAAAATCGGCAAGTTGCAACGGGCGGACGGGGGCACGTTGTTCCTGGACGAAGTTGGCGATATGAGCCTGAAGACACAAGCCAAGGTGCTTCGCGCGTTAGACGAGGGACGCATAGAACCGGTTGGGGCAACGGAGTCGATTCAAGTAGACGCGCGCGTGATTGCGGCTACGAACAAGCATCTTGAAGAGGAAATTGAGCGAGGAAATTTTCGTGAAGATTTGTTTTACCGTTTGAACGTAATCCCGTTTTATGTTCCACCGTTGCGTGAGCGGATGGAGGACATTCCGCTGCTATGCGACTACTTCCTTGGCGAATTTACTCGAGCATACGGACGCAAGGCGAAGGAACTGACCGCGGAGGCATATCAAGCGCTGTCGGATTACAGTTGGCCGGGTAATGTTCGGGAATTGCGTAACTTGATGGAACGAATTGTGATCATGAATCCGCAAACAAAAGTGGATGCGCGCCACGTTCCGTTGCCGCTGAAAAAGAAGGGGGCAAGTGAGAAGCGCCCGGAATGGTCCGGCAGCCTACAGGAAGTTCGCGAGGCGGCAGAGCGCGACTATATCTTGAAGAAATTGGAAGAATCGAATGGGAACGTTACGCGCACGGCGGAATTGTTGGGGCTGGAGCGCAGCAATCTCTACCGCAAGATGAAGGCTTTGGGGATTACGTTTAAGGACTAAACGAACTGGTATCGTCTCGTAACTTCGATGCGGTTTCCGATACCGGGGCAGTCGGACCAGGGGGCCGCCCTATTGCACACCTACGGCTAGTTTAGAATTTGCTCTATTAGACCTTCGTCCATTTGATCGAAATATCTGTATTGGTAAGATGCCCCCGGCACGCGCACGAATTCGTTGTTCCAGTTAACGGGATCGGTCCACAAGAGTTTGCGTCCATCTAGAGCTTTGACAACGTCAGCCAGATCCCAACGCAAAACAAATCCTGGCATGGTGGCGTCGTGCAGTTGGCGGTGCACTGGGCTATCGAAGACGGCCCTTAGGCTGTAAGGTGTACGATCTACCCAAACGGCTTCAATGCGCGGATCAATCGCGGCTGCCATTAGCGCCCAAATGCCTGCCACGCCGTCGGCCACCAAGCGTACCTTTTGCTGGCCCGTGGCATCGACGCCGTTGAGAATATCGTGGACGCGCATTCCGGGAAGGTTGCGGCCAATCAGCCAGGCTCTCGTGTTCGTGATCCAGTCGCCCAGGGCGGATCGACGCTCCGTGGTGGAAATTGGCCAACCGCGAGGCGTCACTGACCACACCCCAGCGCCCTGGGCCGCCATGGTCTTCATGCGATCTGTTACGATGCCGTAGCTGTCAACCACCAGCACGGTTGGGGATCCGGGCTTTGCGACTGAGATTTTTGTGGTCTTACTATCGAGCCCAGGTCCGGTTTTGGTCAGGTCACGAATATAGGCGCGAAGTTCTTCGACGGATCCCGGCGTGATCTTCGACTTCAGTTGCGCACGTAAATAATCCGTCAGGTCGATGGAGTTCCACTCCTCGGCAACTTGACCGGTTTTGGTTACCTGGAGATCGAGGTTCGAAAACATTTTCAGTTTCGGATCTTCCTGCGTGTCTTCCGCGCCGGCCAACCATTTGGTGAACCAACCGTAAATAGTTTCTCGAACGACGAGGGGCGTTCCATGGCCTCCGGGGCCAACCACCCACTTTACTTTGTCTTTCGCGTCCCATAGGCCGTACCACTTCTGGGATTCTTCGTAGACGAGTTTCGCCGCCGCAGGAGTGAAGAAATCCTGTTCGGTGGAGGAGATCAACCACGGCTTGGGTGCGAAGGACTGCACGTAATCGGTTTGATCCAACCCGCTGGACAAGAAGCCCGGCACGCTCTGTTCGGAATCGCCGATGGGTCCTTTGAACAGCAACTGGAAGGACTGAATGTAGCAGGCGGGCGCGGCGACTTGAATGCGAGGATCGAGCGCGGAAATATAAGTGGTTATGGTTCCGCCGCCGGAGCAGCCAGTGGCCCCTACTTTGGAAGCGTTAACTTCTGGGCGCGAAACAAGATAGTCGAGCGCGCGTTTAGCGTCCCAAAGGCGATAACGCATGAAGCTTTCGCCCATCAAAATACTTTGCGCGCCAGCGGCGAAATGCTGGTCGGTTGTGCCGCCTGCTAGACCTGTCCCGGAGCGTTTGTCCCAAGCCTGATTCCGCTCGCCCTGACCCATTGGATCGAACGCCAGGACCACCAACCCTTTGTTGGCCAAGTTGGCGGCGATGCGTTGGGCGGCGGGTTTGCCTTCGGTCCAGTGGCCCAGAGCGAACAGAACCGCCGGATGTTTTCCAGGCGACTTCGGCAAATAAAGATTGGCGGTGACCCAGTAGGAGGGAAGGCTTTCAAAAGCAACTTTTTCAACGGTGAATGTGCCGCCGTCGAGCGTTCCTGTTGTCTTCGGATTCAAGGGGCCGGTATAGTCAGGCAGTCCTCCGATCAATTGAAGAACGCGTTGCCGGACCCATTTCTGACGCTCCTGAGCTTGTTCAATTGTTTTGATGCCTGCAATCGTCTTGCCTCTTTCGGCAAGCTGGGCCTGGGCGATATTGTTCATCCAGTCGAGCAGTTTGGGTTCTTCAGCGGCCCGCAGCATTGTGGCTGCCGCGATTGCTAAGACAAAGGAGCGCATTTCAAAATTGTCTCCAATATTTCAGGAATGTCAAAGATGGCGCGATTGTTGATTGCCGCTGCGTTAGCTTGGTAGTTGGCCAAAGTCCCCGCCTCGAGCATGCGGCGGCAGGCGGGCACGATCTGATTGAAGTTGGAAACTACTTCGCCGATCTTCTTTTCCAGAAGCCATTCGGCGTTATAGCGCTCCTGCGGCAAGGTCCACATATTGCGTTCGGTGATTACCGGCAAGCCCATGGCGACGGCTTCGCTGATACTGCCAGGACCGGGCTTGCCGATCATCCAATCGCTCAACTTCATGTACATGGCTATCTCTTTGGTGAAGCCTTCCACAAACTTTGGGATGCGTCCCTTCCGCGCCTTCAGCGTTTCGGCCAGTTTGGTATTTTTACCGCAGACCATGATCAATTGCATGTTGAGGTCTGACTTATCCAACCGGTCGGCAATAACCTTCATCACGTCCGAACCCATACCGCCGAACATGACCATGGCCGTTGGCTTGTCTGGATCCAGTCCCAGTTTGCGGCGGCCTTCGGCGCGATCTACTTCAACGGGCTCATAGAACCTTGGATTCAAGATCATTCCAGATGCGCGGATGACTTTGTCGCGGGCATGCCCCATTCCAAGGGCCTGCTGTTCAGCCTTTTCGGACCCGACTATGAAATATTGTTGCTGCTTCTCAATCCAGAAGTGAGGGGGATAGTCGGCAATGTCGGTGAGAATCGTGACGTAGGGAATGCTTGGGGAAATTTGACGAATTGCCTGAAACATGGACTGGTTGAAGTTCGGCACGAGAGAAACTACCATGGCGGGCGGACTTGCCTTCCAATGCTTAGCCAGGACTCGAACCTGCGACGAATGGTAGAGCCGAATTACGCCGTGCATCAAGGGGAGCAATTGGGTTGAACCAAGAGTCCAACCTTTTTCGAGGACCACGTTGTAGATATCTTCCAGGCGAAGACCAGTGATCTTGCGGAATATGTCGAGCTCATCAAGCACGTCTTGGACATCAACTAGACGCACATCCCATGGCCGTTGTTGTTGCGCAAGGATCTGCTTCAAGGCTGTGGCAGCGGCCCGATGGCCCCCGCCGGCGTCGAAGAACATGAAGTCCAAAACCGGGCGTCGCATCGTTTAAGAACTTTGATTGTATCGGTTCGAGCGCCGGCGGGGCGTAATTATTTGGTTACGGTTCCGTTTAGAGCGAGGGTTGATTGGCGGCGCGTTTCTTCCAGTGATATGCCGTCACTGAGTTTTTCCAGAAATATTTCTCTCTCTGCGCTTGGCTCTTACCGGCGAAGTACTGTTGGACGATGGTGAGCACCGCCTTGTAGTCGGCCACATTGTCGCTGTTCGGGAAGTCACTGCCGAACAGAACGCGGTTCTCGCCGAATACATCGAATAGTTGGTCGAGAGTCGCTTTGTAGAAGCCAAGATCTGTGGGCACCTTGCCCTTCACATCGCGCAAAACGGCTGAGAGTTTCACATAGACATTTGGGCGCTTACGGAATTTTTCGAGGTTGACTTCATAGGCTTTACGGCCAGCGGCATCGGCCGGTGGGTCGAGCTTGGGAAGGTGATCAATGACTAAACGCAACTCCGGGACTTTGTCGGTTAATCGAATCAGATCGTCGATCAGGGCCGGATTCGGGTTGGCCGTATCCATGGTCAATCCGGCGGCGGCAAGGGTTTTGATGTCAGTAATCGTTTGCGCCTTTCCGATGCCGGCGTGAAAATCGCGGTCCCACAAATTACCGTAGCGAATACCAAGGAAAAGCGGGTTTTTGTGAAAGCGGTCGAAGTTCTTGCGGAAGTCGGCCGAGCCTGGTTCGATGTTGCCGATCACGCCGACAATCATCGGTTCATTGGCTATGAGATCGAGCACCCATTGGTTGTCGTCGACCCATGGGCTTGCTTCCACCTTGATAGCGCCGACGACGCCAAGAGGGGCAACCAGCTTCTTGTAGCGATCCGGCAAGGAAGGCATGTAAAGCTTCTTGTTATCTTTCGGGGGCCACGGAATGCCTTGGGGGCGGCGAGGGTCGAAGAGGTGAATGTGCGTGTCGAGGATGGGCACTGGGGTATCCGCGGCGGAGCTTAAGGTTGCTCCCGCCGCTGCGGAAAGAAATATTCTACGGTTCACGACTTGTTATTCTATCGTGTCCATCAGCGCGCTGTTTCGAATTCGGTCCAAGGGTACGCCGTCAAGTCGCGCATCATTGTCTGCCAGTCGTATTCCCGATACTTTTCGAGGTGTTCCTTAGCCTTGAAGTTACGTCCGCAGGCGTGACCCATGGCGGCCGAGATTTTCATTTGTTTGGCCATGTTTGAATCGGCCACTTTGTTTTGAACAGCGCCGGCCGTGCCGTAAGGACCCCACCAACCTTTGATGCCCCGTGGAGAAAGCTCAATGTGTCCGCAGAGGGTACGCTCGTTCGCTTCTTCTTTTTTGGCGAACGAATCGTAATGATCGGCCAGAAAAGTTTTGGCCATTTCGGCATCGATCTTACCTTTGTTCTGTTCCATCAACTGGGTCCAGCGGACTCTTCGGGCGGTGGCGCTGACTCCCAAATCCTTAGGGTCGAAATCTGTTTCCTCGGCCACCAGCTTGGCGTTTTCCGGATAGTTAGAGCCGGTGAAATAGCCATCTTTCGATTTCCGCAAGGTCACGTTCTCTAGGCCCAATTCAAGAGAAGCTATTTCGCCCGACTTGCGATCGGCAACCAGCCAGTTGTTGGCGTATCCACCATTATTGCCCTCGGTCATGATCCTAGCGAATTCCTTGATTGACCCGGAATACTGCATGGCCTTGCGTGCCCGCACAAACTCTGGAATGCCTTTTGGATCGAATCCAATGAACTGGCTAATGGTGGTTTCGGTGATCATCATACCGGCCGAGTTGACGCCGAAATCGTCACCGCTGTGGATGTATCCCGGCAAGCCATCCATCAAGATTCGATGTCCTTTGACAGGGGCAATATCGAACATCACATTCCAGCGTGAACCGTCCATATAACTTGTCCAGGCGTTGTGGGCGATTACGGGTTTGCCATCTTTGGTGTAGCTGCCGGTGGCGACGAAAGCGCTGCAGCGTTCTGGGATAGGGGGCTTCACCGTTGGACTCGCTCCGTTTTGTTTATCGTAATAAGGCACGTAGTAAGGGCCCAGTTCGAGCGACGCGTTAAGCGCGACGAGATCCCACAGGTCCAGTTTGTAGCCTTGTTCGGTGACCCCAGCCACAATACCCTGCAATTCTTCCCGGTATTCCTTTTCAATTTTGGGCCACAAAACGTCTTGGCCGGCCTTACGGAAGAAGGTCCAGTCCTTGCTAGAGTCGTGGGTTGCTTCGAGTTGGATAACTTTCAGCGTGTCGTGAATTTCTTCCGCCATCAAGTGGCCATGCTGATAGCCGATGTCGGAAGGAGATCCTTCCAAATGGACGAAAATCCAACCACTACGCACAGGGGAACGGAAAGCGCCCTTCATGCGTCCAACCTTGGGTTGGTCGATTTTTCCCCCTGCAAACAGGGTTCCGGTTAAAGTTCCGGCGAGGACCAAAGCAGCTGCGATGGTGCGAAAGATAGACAAAGATGACCCCTCCAATGTTCTAATTATAGGAAGAAGCATGATGATTCGCCTACTGATTTTTTTGACGCTACTTTCCACAGCCCTTGCGCAGCCGGGTCAATTTATTGTTGACAAGGAAAAGCCAGACGCCATTTTGGGTTACGTGAACGGTAAGCCTATTACGCAATCACAATTTCAGTACATTATCTTGTCGTCTGATCCAGGCGTTCGAGACGCGTTGAAGAACAAGCCCGAAGAATTTCTTCGGTACTACGGCTTCATGGATAAATTGATGGATCTTGCGATCAAGGATCAAATCAATTTGAAGGAGCCGTATCGCACTCGATTGATGATGGTCACAAACCAGATTTTGTCGGAAGCGGCGATGCAGGAGCATGAGTATGCGGACGTGGTTTCGCAGACGGATCAGGAAGAGTACTTCAAGACGCATATAGATAAATATTCGGAGGCGCGAGTAAAGCTGATTTACATATCGTTTTCGGATACTGTTACGGAGCTGAAGGCCAGGCAGAAGATCATCGAACTTGCCGCCCGCGCGAAGAAAGGGGATGATTTCGTTGAATTGGTGAAAGAGTTTTCCGAGGATGAGGAATCGAAAAAGAAAGATGGTGATTTCGTGATTAAGAAATCCGACGGTATTCCTGATCACATCAAGACTGCCGTCTTCGCCTTGAAGAACGGGCAGACTACGGAGCCGATCAAATTGCCCAATGGCTACTATCTATTCCATCTCAAAGAGCTGTCGGTCAAGTCTTACAAGGACGTGAAGGACGAAATTTTCACGGAAATCAAGCAGGAGCGGAAGTCGGCTTGGTTGAACACGATTCGGTCGTCGGTGGATGTTAGGGCGCCGGAGACGGTCAAAGGGAAGTGAGTGATGAGATTATGAGCGCTCTGAAATAGATCGCAAATCACTCCCCGTGATACCATGGATATTCTCCGCATGACACAGACCGTCCCAGACGTGCTGGCTCGAATTGTCGAGCAGAAAAGGGCGGAACTGGCTACCTTGGGCGGGATAACTCCCCAACTGGAACGCCAAGCTTCCGAGGCTGTTGCTATGCGCCGAGGGTTTCATGCGCGACTAGCCGCCGCGCCCCCATCCGTAATTTCCGAAATTAAAAAGGCTTCGCCTAGCAAGGGGTTGCTGTGCTCCGATTTTTCACCCTCTCGAATTGCCGTTCAATACGAGCAGGGCGGGGCGGCGGCGTTGTCTGTCCTGACGGATCACAAATTCTTCCAAGGAGATTTGGAGGACCTTCGCCAGGCGCGCGCCGCAGTCGCCCTTCCGGTGCTTCGTAAAGATTTCACGATCTCCGAATTCCACGTGTTCGAGGCGGCCGCGGCGGGGGCCGATGCCATTCTGTTGATCGCGGCCATTCTCACAACAGCCGAGATGCGGCGCTACAGGGAACTGGCTGCGCAATTCAAAATCGACGCGGTGGTGGAGGTTCATGACCGGGACGAACTGGCAAGCGCCCTCGACTCCGGCGCACAGATTCTTGGAGTCAATAACCGCAACCTTCATACATTTGAAGTGAAGTTGGCGACGTCGCTTGAACTGGCCGAACGCATTCCTTCGAATGTTCTGAAAGTGAGCGAGAGCGGGATTCACTCGAACGCAAATTTGCGATTGCTTCATTCCGCGGGGTATCAGGCGTTTCTTGTCGGCGAGCATCTGATGAAGTCCGGTGATCCAACCGAATCGCTTAAGGCGTTGCTCGCATGATGGTAAAGATTTGTGGCATAACATCGATGGACGATGCGCAGGCTGCGGTAGACGAGGGCGCCTCGGCCCTTGGCTTTAATTTTTATAAGGCCAGCCCAAGATACATTACCCCGCTAGCGGCAGCGGGAATTACGGCGTTGTTGCCTAAGGACATTCTAAAGGTTGGCGTGTTCGTGAATGAAGCGCCGGCAGAAGTGGATGCCATCGCGCACACGGCGGGCTTGGATGTTGTTCAGCTTCACGGCAAGGAAACGGTTGATCAGGTTCCGGCGGGCTATCGTGTTTGGAAGGCGTTTCGAGTGACTCCCGATTTTTCCGCAAACATGCTGCGGGAATTTCCGGCTGCAGCGTTTCTGCTGGATTCACCGACGGAGTTATATGGAGGAAGCGGCCACACCTTTGATTGGAATTTGGCCCGCAACTTAGGTGTTCGTATTATTCTTGCTGGTGGACTTGATGCATCGAACGTTTGCCAGGCCGTTGCTGTCGCGAATCCGTGGGGCGTGGATGCTTGTTCGCGGCTGGAATCTACTCCGGGAAAAAAGGATCGCGCCAAATTGACAGCATTCTTGAGAGCCACAAAAAAGTTATGATAACTTCTCAACCAGATGCCCACGGCCACTTTGGCCCCTATGGCGGGAGGTACGTACCTGAAGTCTTGATGAACCCGCTTGAGGAGTTGGAACAGGCTTATATAGCGGCGCGCAAAGACCCAACGTTTCAAGCCGAACTGAACGACCTGCTTGCGAATTACGCTGGCCGGCCCACGCCACTTTATTACGCGAAGAGGCTTTCGACGAATTTGGACGGCGCGGAAATCTACATTAAACGTGAAGACCTGTTGCACACCGGCGCGCATAAAATTAATAACTGCTTGGGGCAAGTGTTGCTGGCGCGACGGATGGGAAAGAAACGAATTATCGCCGAGACCGGGGCCGGTCAGCATGGTGTGGCTACGGCTACGGTGTGCGCCTTGTTTGGTCTGAAGTGCCGCGTCTACATGGGTGAGGAAGATATGCGCCGCCAACGGCTGAATGTTTTCCGTATGCGGCTTTTGGGGGCTGAAGTGGTTGGTGTTGGCACTGGTAGCAAAACGCTTAAGGACGCCATCAGCGAAGCGATGCGCGATTGGGTGACCAATGTTGCCGATACGTATTATCTGCTTGGTTCAGCGCTTGGTTCGCATCCCTATCCGTTGATGGTGCGCGATTTTCACAGCTGCATCGGCATTGAAGCGCGGGAACAGATTCTGAAAGCAACGGGGCGTTTACCCGATTCGATTTTCGCTTGTGTTGGCGGTGGCAGCAACGCTATCGGCATTTTTCACGCTTTCATTGGCGATGCTTCGGTGAAGCTGATTGGGATTGAGGCTGGCGGCCGAGGTCCCGAATTGGGCGAACATGCAGCGAGAATGACCGGTAGTTTACCTGGGGTTTTGCAAGGCGCCTATAGTTACCTGTTGCAGGATGCTGATGGACAAGTGGCGCTGACGCATTCCATTTCCGCCGGCCTTGATTACGCCATGATCGGACCTGAGCACGCTTGGCTAGCCGATCGAGGCCGTGCTGAGTACGTGAACTGCAGCGACGCCGAAGCCTTGGATGCCGCTTGTGTGCTGTCGCGCACGGAGGGCTTGATTCCGGCGCTCGAATCGTCGCATGCGGTGGCGGAAGCTATCAAGCAAGCTCCGGGCGCGAAGGGGCAAATTTTCATTGTGAGCTTGAGCGGCCGTGGCGATAAAGATATTGATATTTACCGTGAGAACTTAAAGGATTTGGATGAGCCCGACACGCATAAGTAAACGCTTCGAACAACTTCGCGAAAAGGGCGAGCCGGGCCTGGTGGCGTATATCACCGCTGGAGATCCAAGTTTAGAACGCACTCCCGATTTGGTATTCGCGCTCGAACGCGGTGGCGCGGATTTCATCGAACTGGGTGTTCCGTTCTCTGATCCTATTGCCGATGGACCCGTGATTCAGCGCGGCTCGGCAAGGGCCTTGGCGAATGGAACCAATGTGGCCAAGGTGCTGGATATCGCGCGTCGAGTCCGAGAAAAATCGCAGATTCCCCTGCTGCTGTTTTCCTACATGAACCCTCTGCTACGTTATGGGTTCGAACGTTTAGCGAAGGATGCTGTTGCGGCTGGAATTGATGGTTGCCTGCTGACGGATTTGAGTGTGGAAGAAGCTGAGCATCATTTGGGCGCGTTGCGCACGGCTGGGTTGGACACTGTATTTCTGGCTGCTCCCACCAGTCCCCCGGAAAGGTTGGCGCTTGTGGCCCGCTATTCCACCGGCTTCATTTATTTGGTTTCGCGCACCGGAGTCACAGGCGAGCAAGATACGGTTTCGGATGCCGTTGGGCCGCTTGTAGCCGCCACCCGGAAATTGACGTCGCTTCCATTGGCCGTCGGATTTGGCATTGCCAAGGCGCGGGATGCCGCGGTGGTGGGGGCCATCGCCGAGGCTGTGGTGGTTGGCAGTGCGTTTGTTCGCTTGATCGAAAACAATGCTGCCTCGCCTGACCTTGATGCAAAACTCGAAGCGTTAGCGCGAGAATTAAA
The DNA here is from genome assembly GCA_025350695.1 of Acidobacteriota bacterium. GTDB lineage: Bacteria > Acidobacteriota > Terriglobia > Bryobacterales > Bryobacteraceae > JANXSF01. The sequence goes on along the minus strand of JANXXI010000312.1, from coordinate 15,655 downwards.
ACAAGGCGCGGTATCGGCGAGAAAGAAAACGTAAAGGCAAGCAGTGACCGAATCGCAAGCAAAACACGAACTGGGCATTCTTCGAGAGAAGATCGACGAAGTGGACCGCAAGCTTGTCGACTTATTGAATGAACGTACGCGTGTAGTGGAAGAGATAGGCACGGTGAAGCGCCAAAGCCAGCTTCCGGTATATGAGCCGAAGCGCGAAGATATGGTTTACGCGAACGTTTCCGCGCACAATCACGGACCCTTGCCGGGGGATTCGGCGAAGCGCATTTTTGAGCGCATTATGGATGAAATGCGCACTTTGCAGAGAAACAAGATGGAGTCAACAAAATCTCAATGCTAGTTGTTATGGAAGAGGGCTCCGCTGAGGCCCAGATTCAGCAAGTAATCGACCGCTTGGTTGTTATGGGCTTTACCGTTCATCGTTCCACGGGATCCACGCATACGCTGCTTGGCGGCGTTGGCCCCGTCGAGGACTTCGACCCGGCAAATTTTGAAGTGATGGAAGGGGTGAAGGAATGTCACCGCATTGTTTCGCCATACAAACTTGCCAGCAAGAGTTTTCGCCCGCAGGGGACGATTGTTGAGGTCAAGGGCGTCAAGATCGGGGGGCCAGAGGTGATAGTAATTGGCGGCCCATGCAGTGTTGAAAACGCGGACAGTATTGAAGCCTGCGCGGAGATAGTGGCGAAGAGCGGCGGCCGTGGATTGCGTGGCGGAGCGTTCAAGCCTCGCACGTCGCCTTACAGTTTTCAGGGCATGGGTGAGGAAGGTCTGAAGATCATGCGCACCGCGGCTGACCGGCATGACCTGATTGTGGTCAGCGAAGTAATGGATCGCTCACAGATTCCGATGATGCTGGAATACGTCGATGTCTTCCAGGTCGGGGCGCGAAACATGCAGAACTATAACTTGCTTCGCGAGCTGGGCAACGTGCGCAAGCCAGTGCTGCTGAAGCGTGGCATTGCAGGAACCGTTGAAGAACTGCTCCTTTCGGCTGAGTACATCATGTCGGGCGGAAATTACGATGTGATCTTGTGCGAGCGCGGCATTCGAACTTACGAAACTTCCACGCGCAACACGATGGACCTGGCCGCCATACCGGTGGTTAAAGCTCTGAGCCATTTGCCGATTATGGCCGATCCATCGCATGGCACGGGGCGTCGCGATAAGGTGCTACCGATGGCTCGCGCGGCTGTTGCGGCTGGGGCCGATGGGATTCTGGTGGAAGTCCATCCCGATCCGGATCATGCGTTAAGTGACGGGGCGCAAACCCTGAAGCCGGAGCAATATGCGACGATGATGGATCAATTAAGGAAGATTGCCTTGGCTGTTGACCGGACGATTCAAGAAGCCAAGTAACATGCGTACCGTAGCGATTTTCGGGGTAGGACTGATCGGCGGATCCTTTGCTCTGGCCCTGAAGAAAGCTGGATTCAAAGGGGAAATTCTCGGGGTCAGTTCTGATCGAACTATCGTCGAAGCGCTAAGCAGGGGAGCGATTGACCGGGGCGCCAGCTTTGAACAAGCGGCCCAAGATGCGGATCTTTTGTACCTGGCGTCACCCATTGAAAAGATCAAGCAGGACATTGCTTCTCTGAAAGGCCTTTTGAAGCCGGATGCCTTGGTGACCGATGCGGGCAGCACCAAGAGCGAGATTATGATGGCGGCCGCGGCTCAAATGCCGGAGGGCAGTTTCCTTGGCGGACATCCCATGGCGGGCAAGGAATCGCGGGGCGTCTTGTCGGCGGATGCGAATCTTTTTCAGGGCCGTCCTTATATCTTTACGCCAACCGGACCACGGCAAATGGATTCAACGTCCGGGCGATGGTTGCTGGATTGGGTGCGTAAGATGGGTGCGAACCCGTTGGTGCTTCCGGCCGAACAACATGATCGCGCCGTGGCTCTGTTGTCCCACTTGCCGCAACTGGCTTCCACCGCTTTGACTTTGGCGGCGGCTCGCAACTTGCCCGATAAAAACAGCCAGAAGACTGCCGGCCCGGGATTTCAAGACATGAGCCGTTTGGCCCTCTCTCCGTTTGATATGTGGAAGGACATATTTGGATCGAACGCCAAGGAGATCGATTCGGCTCTCGGCGCGTACATCGAATTGCTGGTGCAGTTCCGGGCAAGCCTGGCGGACCCATCGGCGCTGCAGTCTGCGTTTGAAGAAGCCTCGGCGTTCCGTAAGGGTCTGTTCAGCGCGACTATGTTAACCAAATCTCCGCTACAATAGACAATTCATTCCATAAATGCTGGGTTTACTTACTTCTGTTTTGGCCGCGCCGCTATTGGGGTTGCTTGTGTTGGTGGCGATTCCATCATCCTCGCCTAAGCGCATTAAGATTTGGGCGAACATTGCTTCGTTCATCAGCGCGATGCTCACGCTGCTTCCCGCGCTGAGTTTCAACAACAATCAAGATTTCCAGTTTGTGGAGAAACTGCCTTGGATTCCGTCGCTGGGGGCCAGTTACCATATCGGCATTGATGGCATCAGCCTGCCACTGATCATAATGACCGGCTTCATTACGCTCCTGGCGATTCTGTCCAGCTGGAATGTGATTGAAACGCGCGTGAAGGAATATTACGGTTGGTTCCTGTTTTTGCAATTCGCCATGACGGGCGTCTTCCTGGCCCTCGACTTCCTATTGTTTTTTGTCTTCTGGGAAATGGTGCTGATTCCGATGTACTTCATCATCGCCATCTGGGGCGGGGAACGGCGCGCGTATGCTTCGATGAAATTTTTGATTTACACGGTGATTGGCTCGGTGCTGATGTTGGTTGGCGGAATCCTGCTGCATTGGCGCCATTTCCAGGCGACGGGCGTACGCAGTTGGGATCTGTTTGACTTGATGCAAACGCCGCTTTCCACCTCAATGGAGACGTGGATATTTTGGGCGCTGTTCGCTGGTTTTGCCGTCAAAGTTCCCATGTTCCCGTTCCACACCTGGTTGGCCGATGCGCATACGGAAGCGCCCACAGCCGGCTCCGTGGTGCTAGCCAGCATCCTACTAAAGATGGGAACCTACGGATTCTTGCGGTTTTCCTTGCCCCTTGCGCCAAACGCTTCCCGCGCTCCGGAAACGGTTGCGTTGATTGCCGCGCTTTCGATTATCGCCATCATTTATGGAGCGTTGGTTTGCCTGTTGCAGAGGGATTGGAAGAAGCTGATTGCTTACTCTTCGGTGAGCCATATGGGGTTTGTCACGCTGTCTATCTTTGCGCTGAACCAAGCGGGGCTGGCCGGGTCGATGCTGGCTCAGATTAATCATGGCATCTCCGCCGGCATGTTGTTCCTGGTGATCGGCGTGGTCTACGAACGCCGGCACACCCGCGAGATTTCGGCCTATGGTGGGTTGTGGAAACCGATGCCCATCTTTACGTTTGTCGTGTTAATCGCCTCACTCAGTTCAATGGGCATGCCGCCGCTTAACGGGTTTATTGGCGAGATGACGATCCTGCAGGGCGTCTACCCGATTTCGTGGAATTGGGCGATCGCCTGTATCACCGGCATTGTGTTGGGCGCCGCTTACTTACTGTGGGTGTTCCAACGCACGATGCTTGGCGAGACTTCGGAAAAGAATTCGATGCTATCTGATTTGACCACCCGCGAGATGCTGGTGTTCGCGCCGTTGATCCTTAGCGCCTTTGCGATTGGTCTTTGGCCGCGGCCGCTGTTTGAGATGCTGGAACGTCCGTGCCAGAAGATTGTGGAACGGGTGGCCCAACGGCAATCTGCACCAACTCAGGCTTGGGGTCAGGTTGCGCCTGCCGTTGCGGTCGCAGCAGTTTTGCCGGAAGCTTTGAAAAATAAGTAAGCCGTTCCACCATAGGAAGTAGTTTGCGCACAAACTCTCCGTGGAAGAGCAAACTTCCAGCAACTAAAAAAGGGTGCGGGATGGTTGTGCAGCATCGCGAACAGATTCCGATTTCGCCGGAGCGCCCTTCGATGTGTAACTTTCGCATCTGCTGCATTGCTGGCGAGTCGAATATTTCGGGCATGGTTTGTTGCCCGAGACGGCCCACGGGTTCGCCGTCCAGCATGTAGCTTTGGCAGCATGGGTAAACGTCGCCATTCTGTTTGATGTACATCGGGCCCCGCCATAGGTAATGGCATGGATGTTGCCAGTCGGCTGCCTGATGACCTGCTTCGGGATTCATCAGGTTTGTTTCGTCTGCTTTGATGCGTACCTCGTCGACACCGGGGACTGCCTTCCAAAATGCCGTGAAGTCATCGACTTCGTCCCAGTTCTTTTCCATGCGCACCATCTGAACCACGATTTGAATAGGCGCCTTTCGATCGTGCTTCATTTGCGCGAAGCGGACGAAATTCTCACGCACCTTTTCGAATCTGGCGCCCTTGCGGTAGAACTCGAAACTCTCTTTGGTGGACCCGTCGAAGCTTAGCGTGATGTGGCGTAAAGGCGTGCGCAGCAATCGTTCGGAGGCTTTTTCGTCAAGCAAGGTTCCGTTGGTGGAAAGCAATGTAGCGATGTTGTGCCGTTCACAATACTCGATGCGGTCAAAGATTCCTTTATCCAGGAACGGTTCGCCCAATCCGATCAGCATCATGTGTTCGGCGCTGTGGCTTGTTTCCTTCACCAACTGTTCAAAGATGGCGTCTGTCATGTCTTCTTTGGGTTGCGGATGGGTTTCGCGAGGGCACATCGGGCAGTAAATGTTGCACTTGGCGGTGGTTTCGACGATATATTCCACCGGCAACGCCGAGAGTTGCGTTTTCTTGGCGAGGTATCCCCACAGAAGCTTTGCACGGTTCCAAAAACGCATCGTCAAACTTAATTGTAGCTGGCTGGCTGTAATTGGCATCATGATTAATGTAAAGTGCATCCAAGAATCCGGTCTCTCAATCAAGCCGTACCCAACCCGAGTGCGAGTTACATTCTCTACTGGGCGCAAATGAATCGTCGGGTGGAATCGAACCATGGGCTGGCTTACGCCATTCATTGGGCGGACAAGCTGAGCCTCCCTGTGCTTTTTTACGAGGGGCTGACGTTTGACTACCAGTACGCGAATGACCGGATGCATACGTTCTTGCTTGAAGGCGTGACCGAGACGGAAAAGCGGTTGAAGAAACTGGGCGTCGGCTATGCATTCTACTTGCGCCGGGACAAGGGTTCACCGAACGATATTTTCTACAGGCTAGTGGCGGATGCGGCGCTGATTGTTACTGATGATTACCCCACGTTCATTGCAGCGGCACACAACGCGGCTGTGCCGGGCAAGGTTACCATTCCGTACTATGTGGTGGAGTCGAGCTGCGTGGCGCCTCCGTCGCTGATTCCTGATCGCCAGTATGCTGCTTATGCGATTCGTCCGAAGATTAACAAATTAATGGCGGAGCACATGAAGCCGTTAGTGATGAAAGCGCCGAAGCGGAAATGGGACCGGCCCAAGCCTGATTTTCACGTGGTTGTGGACTCAGTTCCGAAGCTGGTCGCTTCGTGCTCGATCGATCATTCGGTGCCTCCCTCGACAACATTTCGAGGCGGGCGGCTTGCCGTTGAAAGTCATCTGAAATTGTTCCTGGAATCGAAGTTGCGACGTTATGCGAATGAGCGGAATTCGCCTTCGTCCCATGCGACCAGTGATATGAGCCCCTATCTTCACTTCGGGCATATTTCCGGCCTTGAGTTGGCCCTGGCTGTTCAGGAGTATGCTGACGAACACAAGTTGATGTCGGCCGAATATCTGGAGGAACTGATTGTCCGGCGGGAGTTGGCTTTTAACTTTGCCCGGACTTCGCCGAAGTTGGATTCGCTTGACATTCTGCATGAGTGGGTTCGGAACACACTGGCAAAGCACGACGGTGATGAGCGGCCATATCTTTACACGCGAGATGAGTTTGAACAGGCCGAAACGCATGACGCGCTCTGGAACGCCACCCAAAAAGAGATGTTGCTGCGGGGCAAGATTCACGGGTACTATCGCATGTATTGGGGCAAGAAGATTATTGAGTGGAGCGAGTCGCACAGGGATGCCCTGGCCACTATGATTTACTTGCATGACCGTTATGCGCTCGACGGGCGGGATCCGAATACGTACACGAACATTTTGTGGTGCTTCGGCCTACATGACCGGCCTTGGACGGAACGCCCCATCTTTGGCATGATCCGTTACATGGGCCTGGAAGGAATGAAGCGCAAAACCAATGTGGATGGATATTTGAAAGAAATAGGATACTTGGAACGCACAGGCAAGGATCCTTTCACGGAGACTCAGGCATGTTGATTGCGATCACCGGGGCAACGGGATTTATCGGGAAACGTTTCATGGAACTGGCCGCTGAGGGAGGCCATCGTTTCGTAGTTCTGGCCAGGCGTGATCCAAAAGCGCCGGGGCAGGTTCGCTTCCTATCTTGGAGCGCGGAGACAAGGTTGGATGCTGAAGCGATGAAGGGAGTTGAGGCTGTGGTGCATCTGGCGGGAGAGCCCGTGGCGCAACGTTGGTCCCCGGAGGTAAAGAAGCACATCCTTCAATCGCGGGTGGAAGGCACGCGGAGCATTGTCGACGCCATCGACCTGGCAAAGGGAGCGGTGAAGGTATTTGTCTGCGCTTCCGCGGTAGGATATTATGGCTCTCGTGGGGATGAGACTTTGGCCGAATCGTCGGCGCCAGGAACCGGTTACCTTCCCGATGTCTGCGTGGCTTGGGAGGCGGAGGCCGATAAGGCGACACGGCTTGGAGTTCGGGTGGCCAAACTACGAATTGCGATGGTGTTGGGGTGCGAAGGCGGGGCGCTCAAAACGATGGAGACGCCTTTCAAACTGGGTGTGGGTGGCGTGCTCGCCTCTGGCGACCAGTGGATGCCTTGGATTCACCTCGACGACATGGCCAGGTTGATTCTTTATGCCTTGGAAAACCAGCAAGTGTCTGGAGTGCTGAACGCAACATCGCCCAACCCCGTTCGGAATCGCGATTTTACTCGCATATACGCATCGGTGCTGCATCGACCGGCGATTCTTCCGGTTCCGGCATTTGCTCTGCGCATGTTGTACGGAGAGATGGCCCAAATCATTCTTGCCAATCAGCGGGTTGTACCCGAGGCTGCTCGAAAATTTGGGTTTGTTTTTCAATTTCCTGACCTAACTATGGCCTTACGCCAGATTTACCCGAAACGGCTTTGCTCAAAGACGGTAAGTGCTGTGGTAACCTAGAGTTGTTATGGCAATTCCAAATGTGAAGCGTTTCCGCATCTCCAGTCCCGAAGGCGACGTAGCCACTTTAATGGCTGTTGTTCCTAAAGGAACCGATCTGGACAAGTATTTGATTGACGCATCGAAGCGTTATGACTGGAAAGTTTGGCGCGAACAGCAAGCTAACATGTTCAAAGTCCGCGTCGGTCAACAGAAGCAGCAGAAAAAGAAGTAGTTTTCTCTCCAACCGCGAATTTTCTTACAGCAGGCGGGCCTTCAGCACACGAAGCGCCCGCAGACTTTCCTCCGCAACCGCCGTATCAGCATCCTTCGATAACCCCTCCACTACTGCAATTGAACTTTTGTCTCCGCTGGCCGCCAGCACCCGGGCTATGCGGATTTTTTCGTCTTTCGGGGCTTGCGTCGCAACGGCATGGATCGACTGCAATATGGCCGGTTTGCGAGCTGCTTCGATCAGATAAGCTTCGGCCACTCCGCCCCACGCCTTGCTGTTCAGCGAATCGGTCAAATACTTGAGGGCGGAAAAGTCTTCCATCTCCGGCTTGCCCAGCGAAACCATGGCGAAGGCTTGGGCCAGACGGGGTTCCATCTTTCTTTCATCTTTGAACAATGTCTCCATCCGATTTAGATCCGCGGGGTGATTCAATCGGGCGATGCCTTCGGCTGCCGCTGCGCGCACTCCATCATCCTTGTCTTCGAGGCTGCGGTCAAAGAGCGGCCGGCTGGATTCGGTCGACAGTTTGCCAAGCGCGCCTAATGCAGCGCGGCGCGCCTTCGGGCTGAGTGAAAAGGTGAGCGTGCGCTCCAGATCGGGAACTACCGTGCGGTTGTGGAGCAAGCCGGCGGCCTCTAGGGCGGCTAGTTGAATATGCTCCTTGGGATCCCGGAAGAGGATGACCAGACTGGGGGCCGGCTTTGGGTCGCGGATTTTTTCAATGGCTGTGACGGCTTCGTAAAGAAGTGAATCGTCTTTGCTTCGAAGCGCCGCGATGAGAGGGTCGATAGCATCACGCCCGCGGAGGATACCGGCTGCCTTGGCTGCCGCGGCCCTTACCTGATTGTCTTTGGAATCGCTGATCTGTTTGGCCAAAACGCCGATGATCACAGGGCGGGGAACTATGTAGGCGGGGATCAACTGCTGGTCGGGGGAGACGAACTTGCTGACCACCTTTGCTCCGGTCTTTTTCATGGAGCTTTGGAATCCGCCAGCCTGGACGTAGCCGGGAAGGTAGAAATTGACCAGCCCATTGATAGCGGCTATCTGGATTTGGGGATCGCCATCGGCCACAGAGCGCGTCAGTGGGTCGAGGCTATGTTGAGTGCCAATCTCCACCAGCGAATGCACTGCCTGCGCCCTGACTGCGGGAGTGGGGTCAAAAATCAACTCTGAGAGGCGGGGAATGCCCGAAGAACCCTGTTTGACAAGGCTCTTGGCTTCTTTTTGTAGGTCAATGGGATCGTCGGCGAAACAAAGGCCCGAGAGTAAAAGGTAAGAAGTGGCGCAACGCATACTGACTCCATGGACGTTAAACAGATCCATAAAGACTACATTAAACGATGCGTATGTTATCTGACAAATTCCACTTGAACGCGATTGGGGATGATGCCCGCTTCAAAGCCCATGTCGAGGAGCTTTTGCGCTGCGACCGGAACATCCTCGCCACAGTCCACGGTGTGATGGTTGACGTACATCCCGACGAACTTATCGGCCATTGCTGTTTCGAGGTCACGGGCAAACTGCATGGCGTAGTTAAGGGCTTCTTCGCGATGATCCAGGGAGTATTGAATGCTCTCTTTCATGACGCGGCAGGCTTCAGAGCGGAGCTCCGGCCCGAGATCGCGGCGAAGGACGTTGGCTCCAAGAGGCAGGGGCAAATTGTACCTCTTCTTCCACCATTTGCCCATGTCCAGCACCAAATGCAAGCCGCTTTTGCCGTAGGTAAGCTGGCCTTCGTGAATAATCAAGCCGGCGTCCACGTGGCCTTCCTGCACAGCGTTGATGATCTTATCGAAGTGAATTTCGACCGGAATGAAATCCGGTTCAAACAGTTTTAGACTAAGGTAGGCAGTGGTGAGTTTGCCCGGAATTGCGATACGCTTTCCCTTCAAGTCGTTCTGTGACAACGGGTGCTGGGACACCACCATCGGGCCATATCCATCACCCACGCTGGAGCCGCTTGCCATCAGCATGTACTTGTCGGCAACATACGGATAAGCATGGTAGGAAATGGCGGTTAGTTCGTATTCCCCCTTCATGGCGCGCTGATTGAGCGATTGAATGTCTTCTAGAACGTGACGGAACGTTAGCAGGCGGGAACGAATCTTCTTCGTCGCAAGCCCATAAAACATGTAGGCGTCATCGGAGTCGGGGCTGTGAGCGCAGACGATTTCCTTCTGGTCTGAAACTGGCATAGAAATTTAAGGGTTTTACCAACTATAGCAGACCGCCGGCTGAGAATATGTGCAGGACCCGTCGTTAGAGCGGAGCTTAGACTAGGCCGCTAATGCTGACAACTCTGGATGGATGGCTTCCATGACGCTAGCAAGGTGGGAATACGCCGCTTCCGAGTTAGCGAGGTCGTTTGCGCGGCCCATTTTTTCCATTTCGTAGGCTGCCTGCCAAGCGGCGTCCGATCCGAAATTGGAGACTGATCCCTTTAAACTGTGGGCTGCTCGTTCCAGTCGATTCGCGTTCTTAGCCCCCAGCGCCACTTTGATTTCGGCCATCAAGGTTGGATACTCGTCAAGGAATAGCGCGGCCACTTCTTTTAGCAATTCCTCATCGCCGCCGAGTCTTTCGAGCGCAACGGCTTTGTCGAGCTTCGTTAATTGATCAGAGAATTCCATTTCCTTGCTATCTCCCAATTCTACTATTTCATCTGGCCTTTGCAGTACTCAGGGCTGGTACTTCTGAAACCAATGGTTATTACATATCTATGATCGACCGGTCTATAGTGAAACATTAGAAGGGCTTAGGAGATACTTTTGGCGTTAGAAAAAAACTGGCAGGAACATCGTTATGAGGTCGCAAAGCAGTGCCGATACCTATTGCAAAAGCCAGCATCTTTGAGTGCTACACCCACGCTCATAGTTGCTTTGCACGGCTACGGCCAGAATCCTGAAGATATGCTTCGATTGACACGATTGGTTGTTGGAAAGGACGAAATAATCGCCTCGCTGGCTGGCCCGAACGAACAATTTCTGGAGCCCAATCTGGCATCGTCGACTGTCGGTTACAACTGGGGAACTCGAAATCACTGGGATGAAGCAGTGCGCCTGCACCATTCGATGCTTAACATCGTGTTGTCAACCCTTCCTTCCGACCTAGGTATCCCTTCCGCCCGTACATTGTTGTTCGGATATTCTCAATCGGTTGGATTGAACTATCGGTTTGCCGGAACGTATCCGAACGCCATCGGAGCAGTCGTAGGCATCTGTGGCGGAGTTCCCAAGGATTGGGAAGAGTCAAAGTATCAAAGGGTAACAGCTCCGATTCTGCACATTTCTCGCGATCAGGACGAATTTTTTCCGGCTGAAGTGGCCGCTGGATTCAAGCAGCGCCTGGAATCACACGCCACGGACGTGACTTTTCGAATGATCGAAGGGCCTCACAGGTTTCCTTCAAAGGCCGGGGAAATAATAGTTCCGTGGATGGATAGGGTGTACGCATGAAGCGCGGTTGTATTGGAGTGTTCTGTGGCGCCAGCATTGGCAACCGGCGAATGTATGCCGTAATGGCGCAGCAAATTGGGCGGATGATAGCCGAAATGGGATGGAGCGTGGTTTGCGGGGGATCCCGCTTAGGTTTGATGGGAGCATTGGCTGACGCAGTGTTGGAAGCAGGTGGTGAGGTTCACGGTGTAATGCCCCGCGCGCTTATCAACCGGCATGTGGCCCATCCCGGTCTAACTTCGCTGCTGATTGTGGAAACCGTGGAAGACCGCACAAGAATTCTCCATCAGTATAGTGACGCTTTCCTGGCGTTGCCAGGGAGTTTCGCCACCTTTGAGGATCTGTTTGATATTCTTCGCCGTGCGCAATTGGGGATGCATGCAAAACCTTGCGGACTGCTGAATACCGCTGGATACTATGATCCGATGATTCTACAAATCAACCGGGCTATCTCCGATGGATTCTTGAAGCCTTCCTACCGGAATTTGCTGATAGTAGAAACGAATCCTGAAAAAGTGCTGTATCAACTTACCGACCAACGGCTCGTGGTTTCACTCTCATCCAGATAGTTGGACTCCTGTCCAACAGTGGATGATTTGAAGGGAAGGGTTAGGGAGCGTTTCCAGGGGGATGGTTCCGCTCCCGTTCCCTCCGCCAATCGGGGGGCGACTAGCGGAGCTTGTGATAAAAAACCGTGCAGTGCGTGTACCCGCCGGAACTAATTTTCGCCATTGATGGAGATCGCGATTGATTCTCCCGTAACGGCGCTATCGCCCCATAGTCCGTTGGCGCCCCAGATTGCGTTGTACCCAACGGAAGTCCCATCGCCCCAGACTCCGCTGTCGCCCCATAGCCCGTTGACGCCCCACACGCCGTTATCGCCCCAAACCGACGTATCGCCCCAAAGTCCGTTATCGCCCCAAACTCCGTTGATTGCCACACTCCCATTGGAGGGGCCAATACGGAAGCGTTTCGTGGCGGTATCGTAATAAACAATCGGGCTCGATGCTAATTGTCCCTGCGGAAAAATGTCCGTGTTCCCGAGAGCCTTTGCCACATCCAGACTGCCTGCGCCGACGGTGAAAATATCGTTTTGAAGATTGTAGGTTGCGCCTGTATCCGCAGCCGTAATCGGATAGTTGATTAACGGAAGTCTAGCGGCGGTCTTCATCAGTCTTCCTTTAATTGTGTCCGGGGAAATAAACTGGCCGGGAGCCAGAAATCCTGCTTGTTCGATCATCAACGCCGCGGCGCCGGCAACCATTGGAGCGGACATACTGGTCCCGCTCAATTGGAAGTATCCGCCAGAAGAATGTGATGCGCCAATGGCGTAAGAGGAGCGGACGACCCGATTACCGCCATAGAGGTTGTCCAAAGTTGATCCATCCACTCTGAGGGAGGCGATGCGATTCCCTGCCGCGACCAGATCCGGCTTCACTACATGGTCGAATATGCTTGGGCCCTTGGAGCTATACGTGGTGATTACGTCGTCAGAGCGCGATGCTGTCGCCTTGGTGTTTAATGCTCCAACTGTGATCACATAAGGATCGTTGCCCGGCGAAGAAACGGTACCGTATCCGCTAGTGCTTGCCGCGTTATTCCTGCCATCGTTGCCGGCGGCCACAACTACCACGATACCGGCCTTCCAGGCCTTTTCAACAGCTTGACATAGTGGATCGTTCGCGTAGTTCATGATCACGCGGCGTCCGAGCGACAGATTAATCACCCCGATCTTGTAGGCACTCTTCAAAGCGATGGCCCGCTCAATCGCCATGATTACTGTCGAGTCTTTTCCCGATCCATTCTCATCGAGCACTCGCAGATTGACGATGTTCGCCCTCGGTGCAATTCCTCGTATGGTGTATTTAAAGTTCGAGCCCGTGGATGAGGAGCCATTCCCCGCTATTATCCCCGCTACATGCGAACCATGCCCAAATTTGTCTTCACTTGAATTATCACCCGGCACAAAGCTCTGCGCGTAGACCACCCGGTCTTCCAGGTCGTCGTTATCGGGTGTTACTCCGCTGTCGATGACCGCAACTGCCACGCCCCTACCTTTATATTGGTTGACGTAGCCGGTTGGCTGGGTTTGATTGAATGCGGTCACCCAACCGTAGTCCAAGGTTCCGCTAAACGCTGTTGCCGTGACCGGCATGTCCGGCGCCAGAAGTTCCACTTCCGGATCGGTGGCAAGCCGCCGATACTCCTCCACACTCATTTCATACACCGAAGCCCCGATCAACGGGAGTTCTGTCTTATGCTGAGCGCCTCGCCGCGAAAGAGACTGATGCCCCATTGTCTTAAAGGATTGTTTAAAGCGAACAATGACTCTCATCGAATCATTGCTTGGAGGCTGTCCCACGGCAACACAGGCAAGGAGCAAACTCGCAAGTACTTTGAATGGCATGCTTCTTATAAGGCAATTATGAAGCCAAAGTGCGGAGGGGTGTAAATTGTTGATTACGAAAGGATTGGTCCGACGAGGAGAAAAGTACCATGACGCCAGATTGACCCCCAAACCTGCTCGTAAGGGGCCAATTTGTCTAAACGCAAAGTGTGCTTGGAGTTAGACACTAGACGTTTTGCCTTAGTGCGCTTCGAACAGATGTGCGATGTAGGGGAACCCGTTCATCGCGAGCCGGCAAGAGGAGCCTTCACCCCACCAGCGTGGAGCGTGATAGGTGAACGGCGGCACGTAGACCACGTCGCCTTCAGTCGCAATCACCACGCCGATGTTTTCGATCGGGTAGCGGATCTGTCCTTTCATGATCAGCCAATACTCTGCTCCTTCGGGATGCCAGTGGCCTTTGTTCTTCTCGTCAAGTGGGGGTAGCTTGCTGTTGTAGCCGTAGATGAAGTTGGCTGTGCCGCGGTCGTCCTGCACGATCCGAATCGTGCCTTTCAACTTCCCTGATTCCACGCCTTCGGCGACTTCATCGAAGTGGACGTGGGGCTTGTTTCCGTGCTGGAATTCGCCAACCTTGTCGCGGCGGAAGCTTGCGGGCATGAATGTGAACCCGGGAATCTTTGGGGTTTCCGCCGCATTGACGAAGAGCGTCTTTGCATTGGCGATGTTCGTTTCAAAGCGCAATGACGGCTTGTCGCCAACCGTTTCGATCGAAAAGATGGTCGACATGGGGGCCTGAACCATTGAGCCTTTGCGCGCGACAATGGGCTGTGATTGTCCTTCTATGGTGAACTTAACTTCACCTTCTTGAATCACCCACCATGTGCGCGTGTCGGGGTGCAGTTGGGGTGGCTCTTTGTCGCCGGGTTGAGCTTGGACCCAGACGGAATTTAAGTGTATATCATCCACAACGGTATGGCGCCAACGCGACTGGCCGCTGTGAGAGGCTTTTATGTCGGCAAGTTTGGTGTGTGGTTTGTGCGGGGCGGTGTATTGCGCGGGCTTGCCCTTTGGGGCGTAGTACGTTTGGCTAAATAAAGCGGCGCAAGCAGCCAGTCCGAGAACGATGAATCCAGTGCTCTTCATGCGCACGATTCTATCACCAGGTGAGGCGGATGGGAATGCCTTCGTCAAACTCCGTCGAGTGGTGTCTGCGAAGGACGGTGGCGGTCGTTGAATCGTCGCGGCGCTTGGCGTGTGGCCCAGCAACCGGAACTGCATACAGCGCTGAACAATGCCGTTTTGCGCAGGTATGGCTTTCTATTGCCATCCAATCTTGCGGCAGAATCGTAAGCCGCTGGACTCAACCGCCGGATGCTGAAAACCGCATGTCCGGTGGCGTGGGAGGGTGACGGGGCGCAATCTCCGTCCCTCGACCCGATCCCAAGGACGCCCTGCCAAGGAGCGAGGAACATCACGAGAGCCAACAATCCTCCTCGAAGAAGGTCCTTAGGGAAAGCACCTAACTTTCCATTTCCATTTATACTTGAAGCGTCATGAGTTCAGCGCTGAAGTTCGGAGTGAATGTGGTTGGCGCCGGTATCGCGGCGTATGCTGCGGCTCAAGGGGTGGGAGTGGCGGCGGTTGGCGCCGCAATCGCCACATTCGCAGGGGGCTTTGCCACGAATTTCGGCACATCCTACGGGTTGCAGGCGATGGAAGAACTTAAAGCCCGGAAGAATCATCATCTTCAACTCTTATTGGCAGCCGCATTTCAAGCGGCGCTGGAAGAGCTAAAAGGAAAGTCCCTCGACTACGCCTCGCACTTCGAACGGTGGGACCGATTGCTACAAGCCGCCGTGAAAGACCCCGTAAATGTCCTCCCCATCATCTTGCCCGGTGACTATCAATCCGTGCTGGATGCCGCCAATTCCTACAACGACCCAGTAAAGGCCTTTGTTGAAGCCGTCGAGTTGCTGGAATTCTGGAGCGCCTATCAACGCCATCTGGATTCGGGAACAAGCATTTCATTGCCCGGCCAGAATGATCCGCTTTCCGAAGCCCTGCGCGAAGCCCTCCAAGGAACATTCATCGAATCCTTCCAGCGCAAATTTGCCAACCTCCTTTCCAAGCCCGATTCGCAAGCCGCGTTCCATTCCTTTGTCCGCCGAAGCTTGCAGGAAACACAAGCCGATCTGCGCTGGTTGAAGGACGCTCACCATCTCCAATTTTCCGTTCCACCGGCCAAGCCACTCGACGCGGTAAGAGAACTGGACGTCCTGCTGGCGCAGAACCGTTCCATTGAAATGGTTGGCCGCAAAAGGAATTTGGCCCAGCTTTACGATTGGGTGGAAGGCAAGGAGGCCTTCTCAGTTCGGGTGATCACCGGCCCGGCAGGAGCCGGGAAGACTCGCTTGGCCTTCGAACTCTTCGGCACTCTTCCGGCTGGTTGGAC
>JANXXI010000228.1 GCA_025350695.1 Acidobacteriota bacterium | reverse complement strand
GACAGTCGGACCATTTCGCGCCTGGGCCGGAGTTTGTGAGCGCGGTCTTACTGCGGCTGCAAGCGATGGTAATCGGTCCAGTTTGCTATGGGTGCTCAGCAACGTGGCGATGAGCGCCGGCGATCTCAGCCGCGCAGAGATTTCCGCGAGAGAAAAGGTCACAGTCGACCTGCGCGCCGGCGACGAACGCGGTCGCGCTCTCGCCATGGGCAAGATCGCCGATATCTATCAAAGCCGAGGGGACCTGGATGAAGCGTTGCGAATCCGGGAGACCGAGTCAATACCCTTTTTGAAAAAATTGAACGACAAACGCGGGCTATTAGTGTCTGAAGCCAAGCTTGCGATCACCTTATTGAGGCGGAATAACAGCGGTGACCGGGCGCGGGCGATTGGGCTGTTGCGCGCTGCCCACGCCAGCGCCGACGAAATGGGGATTCCCGAGGCTGGACAAATTGCGCGGATTCTGCAGCAGGTTGGGGGTTGAGGTATGCGGTTGGGAGATGTCGGCCGGGAGGCCTCCCACAGACCAGGGCGGGTGGCAAAGGCCTTCAAGTTGGGAGAAGAGAAAAAGGGAAAACGCGAACCGATGGATATCACAATTACGGCGCTATCCCGAAATCTACTGAATCATCCGAATCTTGCGTTGCCGGTCGGAAGCTTGAGTTCACCGGTATTCGGGCAATCATCGCACTGGTATCGGGCGGAGGCGGAATCAACGCGAGTGGAAACCGGCGAATTGAATTCCAACTGAAACTGGGCTTCTGAACAGGGATCACTTTTGTTGAAAAAACGGGGACTGACGGAACAGACAGCCTTTTTTCGCAGGTTACCCTTGAGAAAATCAATCGCTTGCGATGGCGAAAAAAGATATCAGTTTCGTCAGTCCCCGTTTTTCCGCACCTCTGGCAAAATTCGGAACACCGTTCCCTTTCGGTCACGGCTCGCAGAACTCGTGTTCATTTGATTGGCATGCAAAACGAGCACATTAACAAACCCGACTTTTTCAGGTACGCCACGTGTGGATTCTCTATTTTCTTGCGCGTAAGAACCTGCCGGCCAGCCAGCTAACCTGGATTAGTCCCAAGCCAATGGCGATCACAATCCAACTGGAAGGTTCCCCTTTGAACGTTCTTTCGGCTGCCATAGCCGCAGCCGAACCCGCAAAAATTGTCGATTGAAATGTAAGCCTACCCACCATCGTGAACATATAGAAGGCGTCCCCCCGGATGCTT
Source organism: Acidobacteriota bacterium (assembly GCA_025350695.1). GTDB lineage: Bacteria > Acidobacteriota > Terriglobia > Bryobacterales > Bryobacteraceae > JANXSF01. The sequence goes on along the minus strand of JANXXI010000228.1, from coordinate 7,965 downwards.
CTTGCAAACTGTTACGGATCACGCAAGTGACTCGAAACAACAGCCGTCACCAATGTAAATTGAGAGGTAGGGATTGTCGAGTACCAAAAACACACAGTACCCCGCAACGCCTTAAATTCGTTCTACATTCACCGCGCACTGCTTGTAGTTTGGTTCCCGTGAAATCGGGTCAAAGGCATCCTGAGTCACTTCGTTCACATTAGTCTCAGAGAAATGGAATGGCATAAACACTTGACCGGGAGCTATGATCTCAGTGATCCGTAGTTCCACTCCGGAAACTTCACCCCGGCGCGAGAAGATTCGCACTTTGTCATGCGGGCCAAGTTTCAAACGCTTTGCATCGACTGGGTTCATCTCCAGCCATGCGTTGGGTGACATACGTTCCAGGATCGGCACCTGCGCCGTCTTTGTCCGTGTATGCCAATGTTCTACCGTACGGCCAGTATTGAGTATAAAAGGATACGAGTCATTTGGCTGTTCCGGAAAAGGCTTCCAATCCACGGGCAGCAGTTTAGCCTTGCCGTCCTCATGCTCGAAGACTCCGTTTTCGTAGAGCCGGGAAGGCTCAGCGCCGGTTTTGCCTTCGGGATATGGCCATTGCAATCCGCCGTGCTGTTCGATGGCTTCGTAAGTCATGCCGGAGTAATCGCACAGCCTTCCTTTGGAGACGCGGCGCCATTCGGCAAACGCATCCCCAGGAGTTTTCCAGCCAGGGTACAACTCCTCGCGGCAACCCAGCTTTTCGGCGACTGCCAGGAAGATGTCAAAATCGGGCCGCGCCTCGCCAGGAGGGGCGACGGCGATGTTGGCTTTACTTACGCGCCGCTCAGAGTTGGTATAGGTGCCTTCTTTCTCGCTCCAGATTGCGGCGGGCAAAACAAGATCGGCCAACTCAGTGGTGGGCGTGGGATGAAAGCCATCCTGCACCACGAGAAATTCCAGTTCGCCAAGGGCATGGCGCAGGATCTGTTGATTGGGATAAGAGACCAGCGGATTAGTGGCGATGATCCACAGCGATTTGATTTTACCTTTCACCGCTCCTTCAATGATGTCGGGGTAGGCAAGGCCGCGTTTTGAGGGGATACGGTTTTCGTCAACGCCCCACAGCGCCGCCAGTTCGGCACGGTATTCGGCCTTTTCAAATGTACGATAGCCGGGCATGCTTGAAGCGAAACCTGCCTCGCGTGTACCCATCGCGTTGCACTGGCCGGTAATGGAAAACGGAGATGCGCCGGCGCGGCCGATGTTGCCGGTGAGCAGCGCGAGATTGTTAATTACGTTGACTGTTTCAGCGCCTTGCGTGGAATGGTTGACGCCCATCGTCCAGGCGATGAACGCGGCCTTCGCTTTTCCGTACAAGCGGGCAACCTTCAGGATTGTCTCTACTGGCAGGCCGGTAATTTGCGAAACATGCGCTGGAGTGTATTCGGCCAGTTGACGCTTCAGATCTTCAAAGCCGTTGGTGTGCGCGGCGATGTAGTTTTGATCGATGAGCCCTTCTTCGATCAGAATATGGGCCATGCCATTAAGTAATGCGATGTCGGTGCGCGGCTTTAGCGGCAAGTGAAGATCGGCCAACATCGCGGTTTTGGTGATGCGCGGGTCAGCCGTAATAAGGAAGCAATTTGGATTGGCTTCCAGGTGCTGGCAGAGGATGGGATGATTGTCGGCGATATTGGCGCCAATCAGGAATACGAGGTCCGCTCTGCTTAGGTCTTCATAGGCGCCGGGAGGGCCGTCGTTGCCGAACGACAACTTATAGCCGGAGACGGCGCTGGCCATGCACAGGGTCGTGTTGCCATCATAATTGTTAGTGCCGAAGCCCAGTTGCACTAACTTGCCCAACGTGTAGAATTCTTCAGTTAGTAACTGGCCTGTGCCTATTACTCCGAGTGATGATTGGCCGTGCTTGGCCTGCGTTGCCCGGAACTTTTCGACCATTGTGGAGAGCGCTTCTTCCCAATCGACGCGTACCTGTTTACCGTTCTTCTTTAGCAACGGGTATTTGGCGCGGTTGGTTGCGGTGACCATGTGGTGCTCGGACAGGCCTTTGGGACAGAGCTTGCCTAGATTGACAGGATGCGATTCCCATCCGCGCACGGCTACTAATTTGCCATCGGTGACGCCTAACTCCATACCGCAACCTACGGAGCAGTAGCCGCAGGTGCTTTTCACCCACTTTTCGGCCGAGCGTTTGGCGGAGGTGTAACCCAGGACGGGATCCACTTTGTAGGCGTACTGATCGCTAAGATTGTCGAGGCCTATGAGGCGTTTCCAGTTCTTGTTCATGTTGTCAGACCCGTACAGGCTGGCCGGGGGGCCAGCCGCGGACCAGGGGGTCTGCCCCACATTTGACTGGTTACCTTTTTCTGTATTTGGGAGATATTCACTAGTGGGCTCCTCGCGGCGTTAAGTACGTGGAGGCGACTGTCTTTGGCACCACGCTTGAAAAGAACAGCCAGCGGCTCAAGAGCTCGGCGGTTAAGGCGAAGCCGAAAGATGCTACCGGGCTAAAGCGGAGCACGGTCAGGGCGAGCATCCATAGTAAGTAGCGCCCGTAAGACGCATTTAGCAGCGGGCCGCGCAGTAACTGGGCGGACGAAGAGAGTTCGTAGTTCGATCCGGTCAACAGCCAATGATCCCGCATCATGTGGTTTACCGCTTGGAGAATGGAACCGGCAACGGCGAAGACATAAACCGCGGGTGCGTCGCTGGCGCCTGAAGCCAGGACCAGGCGCGGGCCTAGGATCGCGGCGGTTAAATAGAAATCGGCTAGCGTGTAGTTACTGTTCCAGGAAGGCCGCGCTTTCACCATGTAGATCTTGGCGGAACAGAGCACTCCCAGAAGGCCTGCGCCGAGCGCTCCGATGGAAAGTAGTTGGGTGAAGGGCAGATTGAGGAACAGTGCTCCGGCGTAGGCGGTCGCGGCGCCGGCGAACACGGAGAGACCGAGGATTTCGCGGCTCAGCCAGGAGCGTTTCCAGTTCCTGATGGCTCGATAAGCGTGAATGGGACGGCCTAAATGCATGGGCGCGGCAGCCAGGGCAATCATCGCGATACCTAGGGGCAGCAGCGCGGCGAATCGGTTCAGGTTGATCCCCATTAGTTCCTGTAACGTGAAAGTGGCAAAGGCGCCGGCCGAAAGTTGAGTAAGTACGAGTAAGAACACCAGCGAAAGGTGAGCGTGTTCCGGCTGGATGCGAGTTACATCCACGCGGCTAAGTTCGGGAATGGCGACGTTCGGCATAGTTACTCGTGTCGTCGAAAGGCTGTCGTCCGAAGACGGCATTCCCGGCGCATCGCCCGCCGCATGATCGATACGCCAGGCCAACATGTCCACCAACTCAATCTTGATGGCGCCTTCAGGGCAGGCGTTGACGCAAGCCGGGGCATCGCCCGCGGTTAAACGGCCGTGGCACATATCGCACTTGCCGACAACGCCACGGTCTTCGTTAAACTGCGGTACGCCGTAGGAACAGTTCCAGGTGCAGTATTGACAGCCGATGCAGATGTCGGCCGAGTGAAGCACGATGCCCGTGGCCGTGTCTTTGGTGTAGGCTTCCACCGGGCAGCCGATCATGCAGGATGGTTCTAAGCAATGGTTGCAGCCCATCGACATGTGGAAGCGTTGGGTATCGGGATAAATGCCGCCCTCGATTTCGCCAACGCGGCGCCAGTTCAAGCTGGCGGGATTGCCGTTTTGTTCATTGCAAGCCACCACGCAGCATTTGCAACCAATGCAGAGGCCCATGTCGAAGTGGAAACGATACTGTTCGCCCTCAGCCGGAGGGCGGTTGGGAATCAGCTTTACCGGATCCTTGACTAGCAAGGTGAAGCGATGATCGTGAGCGTTTTGCAGGAGTGGAAGTTCAGCAGGCAACGGCCACCTCCGTGGGTGTTTCCGAAAATAGCTTCAAGCGAAGACGAACCACTTCGCCGACGACGCACACGGCGGGTGACTCAACTTCGACCTCGCCCCGGGCGACCTCAGCGAGTGTTGCGGTGACCACTCGTTCGCGATCAGTAGAGCCGCGTTCGATGTACGCTACCGGCTCGGTGGCAGGGCGACCGAGGGCGATCAATTCGGTGGCGATGCGCACGCGGTTTTCGACGCCCATCAGGATGACTAGCGTATCGACCATGCGGAACTTGACCCAATCCGGTGTTTCAGACTTCTGATTGTGGCCGGTGATGACGGCGAAGGAAGCAGCAACGCCTCGGCAGGTGACCGGAATGCCTGCCAGGGCGGGAACGGCGATGGCCGAGCTGACGCCCGGCACAAGTTCAACTTCGATGCCGTGGGCGGTGAGGAGCGCCCACTCTTCGGCGCCACGACCGAACACCATGGGGTCTCCGCCTTTCAAGCGGACGACGATTTTACCGGGTATGGCGTGGCGCAACATCAGCGCGTTAATTTCGTTTTGAATTTCTTCCTGCTGACCGTGGCGTTTGCCCGTGTGGATCAGCAGTGCCGCTGGGTTGGCGAGCGCGAGGATTTCCGGGCTCACCAGACGGTCATAGAGAATGACGTCGGCTTCGCGGAGGATGCGAAGGCCTTTTATGGTTAATAAGTCGGGGTCGCCGGGGCCCGCGCCGAGTAGATACACTTTTCCCATTTGGGGTTCCTGTTTTCACTTAAGGTGACGAGTGGGTTTGGGCTCAGACGGTGAGCGGACTACAGGGGCGGAGGAAATCGGGCTCCTAGCAACGAGTATGGGGCATGGATCGTATCAAGTAAATAGGGTGATCGCGTGATAATTTTTATGGAGTGGATAAGTGGGGATAACCTGTTTGGTTTCTTTCCGATGCAGCGTGGGGCCGTCTTTGCAATTGGAGATTGGCCGGGGAAAGACTGGATCGACTGTGAAAACCAGACTTTACTTTTGGTTTTATATTATTTTCGCGGTTGAGGATCTACCGGAAAAGTGGGCGCATTTTGCTGAGGTCAATGCTAGTTATTATCTGAAGTAGAAACGCTTGGTGCACCAGCTCGGCAAGCCTCGCTACGGCGCGACTTGAGAATCGCGCGCCGACCTCGGGTCGGCCCGACTAACCCAATAGGTTGAAGGGTTTAAAAAGTTTGAGGGTGGGTCGCATACTTAAAAGCTGCGCGCCCACCCTCGGATAGAACAGGAAAACGAGAGAAGTAAAAACTACTTCTTGTCGTCGCCGCCCTTCTTCTTCTTCTTCTTCTTTCCTTCCTTCGGTGCATCGTCGGAAGTGATAGGCGCAGCAAACATCATCGGGACCGCGAAAGCGGCGATGAGGGTGGTAACAAGTAATTTCTTCATGGTGTGTGTCTCCTAGTATTTGGAGGCTTTACCGGCTCATCGCCAGGGCCTCACGCTTACCAATATGCCTTAGTTTCAGTTCTGTTTCGATAGCCCCGTCAGGCTATTGTTGCACCCGAACATAAGGGGGGGTGCGGTTACACAGGTCACTGAATAGAAAAGATTTATACCTTTATAAACGTGGTGTCGCCAGTCTAATCCTACACTTACGCGAAAAACTTCATTTCAGAATGGTTTTCAGCACTCTGGCAAACTCCGCCGCTTGGCGGGCAAATCCCAAATCCGTGGGATGCGACCCATCAATCGTACCTTCACCGTCAGCCCCCAGCAGGTTGTCCGCCTTTAAGTATAACAAATGTTTGATCTTATCCCGTTGCATCTTGGCGTAGAGGTCGCGCATGGCCTTGTGGTTCGTCTCGTTGCGCTCAAGCCGGCTAGGATTGAGGAAATTATCGGAATAGTTGCGATCTTCCACCAGCAGGATTGGCGTGGCGGGGTGGGCGGCTCGAATGGTTTTCACACACGCTTCGGCCCGTTCGTTGATCTCCTTGTCGTTCATGTTGGGTAGGCAATCCAGCACGAAAACGGCCGGATCGAGCTCTGCTACCAGCGCGGCGACTTCCGGCTCCATCTTGCCGTTCCCAGAAAAGCCCAGGTTGATCACTTCACGGTTGAACATACGCCCCAACATAGCCACGTGGGTCATGCCGGAACGCGAGGCGGAAATGCCGTGCGTGATGGAAGTGCCGTAGAACAGAATCGGCTTCGAACCAGCCGCGCGGGCTGGCGATTTGGTTATTTCACCGCCCTTCGGCACGCCGATTTCAAGCGAAGCCACCCCGTTGCGCAGCGGCAGGTAGAGCATGTAATCCCGCTGACCAGGCGGGATGTTGGCGGCCAGCGCTTCCGTGTTTTCAGGGAACTTCGTGGGCCGTCCAATGCCTAGCCAATGCCAGCGGCCAGCATCGGTTTTGGCGTAAAGGTCGAGGCCGCTTGAGGCGACAGCGGTTATGTTTGCCGACGCCAAGTTCTTACCGGTGACGGACCATCGCGCGTGAATCGCTTTTGTATTGGCAGTGAAGCGGACCACCACGCCCGACGAATCGCGGCTGAGGTCCCAGACTGCCTTGCGGACGAGCGCCTCGGCCCGCGCAGGAAGGCGGTCATAGGGAGACTTACGATCCTTGTAGCCTAGTCCTTCGACGGTGAAGTCGCGAGCATCGCGCCATTCGATATCGGACTGGGGCGCCGGAGTCTGCGCAAGCAGCGGTGACCCGGCAAGTGTGAAGCCAAAGTGGCGGCGAGTGAGCATGTCACTGCATATTCTACGCGGAATCGGGATCCGGATGTTAGTGCTAGTACTGTGCTTAAAGGCCCCGGCCTGTGGCAGAGAATAGCTTAGCGCCAAAGACGCGTAGCCAGTCGGTAGACTTTTCTTTCGATCCTCGCACTCCTGAGCCCACTTCCGGTGCGCCTCTTTGGCTCGGCGCTCCTCGCTCGACTCCAAAGGCGAGCTATTCGTTCAAGCAGCCTGCGACCTAGACTCTCGGCTCGGCGGAGGGGAATCATCGGTCCTCTAAGTTTGCCAGAGGCAAACCTACGAAACAGAGTTTCCTTGTACTTCACCAAGCGGTCACGATTCGCTTGGTATCCCGGAACTCGGCAAACTCGGCATCGCCCTTCAACTCCGCGATGACCGCCTGTACCTTACGTAGCGCTCCCTTCGGATCACTGGGATAGCCGACCGCCACCTCGCGGAAGATGCCAGGGGCATCCCGGAACTCGGCAAACTTGTCATCGCCCTTCAGCTCCGTGATGCTCCCCTGTACCTTGCGAAGTGCTCCTTTTGGATCACTCGGGTTGTGAATCGCCACACGCTGGAAGATGCTGGGAGTATCCCGGAACTCGGCAAACTCGTCATCGCCCTTCAACTCCGCGATGGCCGCCTGTACCTTGCGAAGTGCTCCTTTCGGATCACTGGGATAGCCGACCGCCACCTGGCGGAAGATGCCGGGAGTATCCCGAAACTCGGCGAACTCTTCATCGCCCTTCAACTCCGCGATGGCCGCCTGTGCCTTACGCAGCGCTCCCTTCGGATCACTCGGGTTACTGACCGCCACCTGCCGGAAGATGCCGGGGGTACCCAAGTCTACAAGCAATTTGTAGAGAATGAGTCGTTTCAGCGTTTTGTCACGGACATGGTGTATGGGCTTACCAGCACGCAACCATAAGATTGCTTTGAGCCGGACCCATATGAAACTGAACGGCGGCTTGATCGGATAGCGGCGCTACATTCGGCTAGGCCCTTGCGTATCTATAGGCACCCTTAATATGTTGGGCGAGAAACTGGCCTTTCGACGGTGCATGTTTCATATTCTCAAACACGACTTCCGGCACATCGTAATAGTTGTAACGACCACCATGCTCGAATTCAACGACGAGCATCTGTTGCTCTTTGAAGTAATCAAAACCAGCGATATTGGATCGAATCGGGCGTGGCAATCCAGCTCATGTTGTTTCTCCTGAAGTGGGTGTTGTGTATTCCGACGAAGAAAATTACTCATTCCGAACTTAAGAAATTATTTCTTTGAGCTCGGAATGGGTTTCAATTGGAGCCAACCGCACTAAGCTCAACATCATTTCGTTTCAATGATTTGAGAGGTACAATTCGCCA
>JANXXI010000189.1 GCA_025350695.1 Acidobacteriota bacterium | reverse complement strand
GGCGTGCGGGAATGTCTGCCGGACTTCCTCAAGATGCTTCCATTCCGCCTTTTTCGCGAGCCGGTACCAATCGTCACGAGGCGTCCAGGCGTCCGAATGTTTGCCCGCGAATTCGAGTAAGGCTTTCCGGCTAATGACGTGCATCGCTTCATATGTTCTCATTATGAGAGCCTAAGAGCAAGGACGCAGTTGGTATGCCCGCTTAGTTTGGGTGGGAAATACGCTTAGGGTTCCTCCTGGGGAAACCTTAGCCTGTGGCAAGACAGAACAATCCACACTTCGCCATCAATATATTGATTACGTTGCGGATACCTTGTAAAAGATCGTTGGGGATTCCGTTATTGGCGCAGCGTAATTCGGATGTCATCGATGTACCAACCTTCAAACCCGTTTAGCGTTGCATCTACCGAATCGAACCGGAACCGCACTCGCACGCTGCCTTTGCTCGGTAACGGATAGCTGCGCGTTACCCACTGCCGCTCAATGCCGATCAGTTGATCGAGTTGCCGCCACTCGCCGCCATCGACATTTACCTCCACGAGCTTTTTGTCCCAATCCGCCGTCGGATTCTCGGTCTCATACCAGGTGCGGAAGGTCAAAAATGCTTCGCCATTCACATCCACGGATGGGGATTCAAGCGTGCCGGAAACCGGGGCGCCTTGACCGTCGTAGGTGCCGGTCGCCTCACTACCGAACCACCAGGCATGTCCGGCCGGCTTGCGGTGTGTGACATGCCACATGCCATTGGAGTTCCAGCCTGCGCCCGCGCCTGTCTCGGCGTCTTCCAGCAGCAATGTCAAAGTGTGGATCGCGTCCAGCCGCGCCGCCACGTTAGCTCGGATCGTTGGCAAGGTCGGATAGAACGCATCGCCGGGACATTCGGTGGTCCCGCTCGCGAACGGCGAGGCATTGGCGTCGCGATGACCGGAGATGTTCATCAAATAGAGCCGCGTCCCGGGGTGTAGCCGCACGCCGAGAGGATCGATCTTGCGCTGATCTGCTTTCCAGGCCAGGATCGATTCCAGGCTCACCAGCGCCTCGGCCGTTGGAAGTGTCTTCGTGTACGTCCCAAGCATCGACACGCCCATGGTGCCGCTGTTCTGGCCTGAGAAATGGGCGCCCATAACATTGTCGCCGCCTGCTCGCCCTTCAAAAACTCGGCCATCGGGCGCTACCACGTAGTTGTAGCCGATGTCATCCCATTTGTTCGAGAAGACGTGAAACGTCCAGATGGCTCGAACCCAGGCGGCGAAGTCCGATACGGGGCCATCGGCGGTGTGATGGACGATCAGGTGGGTTACGGTTGTGTAGGTTGGCGTGCCGCGGTAATTTTGTCCATCAGGGCATCCCCAATCCGTACGCGAGATTACCGGCGGTTTGCTGCTGCTGGCTTCGACCGAGCGCCGGGGCGAACCTTTCCCTCGCTCTACGGACTTGCCCGGATCGATGAAAACGAAGACTACGGCTGGGCTTGAGCTTTCCCATTCGAAAAATCGAATATCCTCACCGAGCCAAGTGAGGGCGGAGGAGGGCAGACCGGAGTCCGAATCGGCGGACAATGCGCGCCAATTCGTCCAGGAAACGCCATCTACCGACCCCCTCACTTGTACGACAGGCGTAATATCCGGACTCCATTTTGCAGCGACCGCCGAAAACGGAATTGGCGCCGAGATCGAGCCCTTCGGCCCAAGCGCGGAGAATTCACGGTAACCAATTGACTGTCCTAAGCTTGCTATCGAAAGCAGTCCCCAGCAAAAGAGCCAAAAAGATAACAGGCGCATAAGGTTCTAGAATACCCTCATTGGTAGGTAGAAGTAATACCCCCTTTTAACCTTAGTTTCTACCCATTATCCCCTTAGGCATTCGGCTGGAAATGGGGTACAAAAGAGAATCGCCGCTGTTACATTGTTCACAGAAACAAGAGCAAAGACCAAGACCGAGATCAAGACCAAAGTTAGATTTCTCAAATACCAGATAATTCCGAGATTTATGAAATGGAGGGAGCATGGGGGGCACCAGCTTCACTTCAAGTAGTAGTGCCAAAGGCGCGCCACGAGAAGCGCGTCATTAACACTCCTTTATCGCAGGGAGGAAAACGATGGATTGCAGTGAAGATCACTTTATTCGACATCCGGACAATTGCGCTCAGTTGGGATTAGGTTGCCGTAGCTGTACGTCGGAGGCAGCCGAGCGATTGGCGCAAGTAAGTCCGGGAATGGCGCCAAGCGGTGCGGTTACGTTATTCAGGATCATGTTTGAACAGCCGGTTTGCCGGGTGCAGCAAGATTCTTTTTTGCATTCCTATCAACAAGTTACTACCCGTCTTCCGGAAACGGAGTTGGCGGGGTAATCGCACCGCTTGAGAAATTTGAAACGACCTGCTGTCTGCACGCGTACTTCTTGATGAAGGAGTAATTAAGCGATGCAGGCTACTGCTGCTGCCTCCTACGAGGGCGTGCACGACGTTAGAATGACCCGTAAAGAGCGGGAATTGATGGAATTATTGCGTCAAAACCAGGGTCAGGTTTTGAGCCGCGACTTCCTTTTGCAGCGAGTGTGGGGTTACAGCGCAGGGGTAAGAACCCGTACGCTGGACGTTCATATTCAGCGGCTTCGGAGGAAGATGCGTGATTTAGGTGTAAGTGCGGAAATCCAGACCATTCTTCGTGCGGGCTATTGTTGGCAAGGCTAATTAAATTAGGAAGAAGATAATTATTCGCTAAGGCTGTTTCTCAACTTCCGCATCGACGCGGCAAGCAGGAACGAATCAGTAGAGTAACTTATCCAACGAGCGCCGCGCTGCCTCCAGGCAGCACAGGCTTCCGACGTATTCACGAATACGGCGGGCGCAAGACCGGCAGAGGCCGCAGCCCGCAATACTCGTTCCCCCGCGTCCAACACCTCCGAATGATTCACTTCGCCTGGTCTTCCCAGGCTTTGTGACAAATCGTAAGGGCCTAGGAAAATTGCGTCTATACCTTGGAGCTTGACGATTTCATCAACGGATTTCACCGCTTCAGCGCTTTCCAATTGTAGAATTAGAGCCACTTCACGGTTGGATCTCTCCATGAACTGAGTTGTCGGCTCGCTTGCATATCGGGCGGCGCGTACGAAGGGATTTAATCCTCGCTTTCCGATGGGGTGAAAACGGACCATTTCCAAGGCTTGACGCGCTGCTTCAAGAGACGAAATCTGCGGGATCTGTATGCCGGCTGCCCCGGAGTCTAGCGCTGCTTGAATCCACTCGACCGAGTTTGAGGGGATCCGGACAATGGCTCGAATGGATGCTGCCTCGGCGGCCCGCAAATAATCGGGTAAGGACGCCGCCGCGATTGGCGCATGTTCGCAATCAATCACCACGAAATCCCAACCGGTGGCCCCGGCGATCTCAATCGCGGCAGGCGTAGGGAGTTCTACAAAAATCCCAAACAATGTTTTATTACGGTCAAGAGTGCGCATACTCATGGAAACCTCCTATGATAGTCGAGGATGGCGCGATATGCAGCGGTAGATATTGGCAGCAATTCGGTTCGGATGGCTGTGGGCGAGGTGACGCTCAAAGACGGAATCAAGATTCTGGCGGCGGAGCGGCAAGTGACGCGCCTTGGCTCCAGTGTTTTCGCGGGGGGGAAGATTAGCAAAGAAGCGATGACGCAGGTGGCTGGCGCCTTGCAGCATTTTGCCTCGATCTACGCGCCGATGCACGTGGCCGCAGTGAGGGTAGTGGCGACAAGCGCCGTGCGAGACGCGCGCAATCAGCAGGAATTCCTGACGCGGGCCTCAAAAGCGATTGGCGCTCCGGTGGAAATCATTTCTGGGTTGGAAGAAGCGCGGCTGATCCACAACGGAGTATCGGCGCTATGGCCACGGCCCGAGCAGCGACGGCTAATGATCGACATTGGCGGCGGCAGCGCGGAGATCATCGACTCGCATCGGGGGCGACTAGTTTCCGCGGTATCGAAGCCTTTGGGAGCAGTGCGTTTGACGGAGATGTTCATAAAGCACGACCCGCCCCTATCGCAAGAACTGGAGAGGCTTGAGGGTTTCATTGACGAAAAGTTGCGAACAGTTTTGCGAGGATCGCAACCCGCGTTTGATGAGGCCGTGGGCACCTCCGCCACTGCGGCCGCTGTGGTTTGCGCAATTTTAAGAGTTGGCCGCGTGGAACGGGAAGCGGCCGATCGAATGATCGTTTCCACAATTGAAATTGGCGCCTTGTATCAGAAATTGTCCAGGATGAATTTGGCCAAGCGACGGAGGTCGCCCGGCATTGGTCCAAGGCGGGCCGAGATCATTGTTGCGGGAGCCGCGGTGCTCTTCAAAATTCTTAAAGCTTTCGATGTGGCGAAGGTTCACTATTCGACGGCGGGCGTGCGCGATGGCATTCTGGCCGATTTGTTTCAGCGGCGGGCTGGGGCCGAACTCAGCCGTCTGAGCGCCGAGCAACGGCGAGGTGTCGAAGCGTTAGCTAAAAAATTTGGCGTGGACGTGGCGCATGCCCGTAAGGTGGCCGACTTGTCCCATTCGCTGTTCAATGGTCTTCGACCGTTGCACGAATTGCCGGCCAGTGCGGGGAAACTACTGGAAGCGGCTGCCTACCTAGCTGACACAGGGCATTACATTTCCGGGATTGGCCATCACAAGCATTCTCACTACGTCGTGTCCAATGCCGATTTGGCTGGATTCACGAACGAAGAACGGCAGACGGTGGCATTGCTGTGCCGGTTCCATCGCAAGTCAATTCCCGAGACCCGGCACGAAGTCTTTGTGTCGCAGCCCGAAGCGGTGCGCGAGCTGGTGTGGCGCCTGACTCCGATTCTACGTTTGGCGGACGGTTTGGAAGAAAGCCAACTGCAGCGCGTGGCTGACGTAGAATGCAACGTCACAAATACCAAAGTAACCGTTTCGTTGCTATCGAGCGAAAACACAAACCTGGAGCAGTGGGCCGGCGAGCGCGCCGGCGCGGTGTTTGAGTCGATTTACGGGCGAAAGCTAATAGTGGAGCATGTTGCGGTTCTATAGCGAATTCAGAAATGCGGTTAGGTTCCGCTGTTCCGAGCCGGACAACCGTGTAAAGCGTTCCACGGCTGACTTCGCTTCTCCGCCATGACGCTTGATCGCATCGTCAACCGTTCCCGCGCTTCCGTCATGTAACAAGGGACGTCTGAATCGAAGACCCCACAGGGCTGGAGTGCGGATTTCGTTTGCCTCCGCGGACAATTGCTCAATGCCATCTCCGGTATCCACATCGTGAAGTAGCAAGTCGGAATAGAGCTCGACTCGCTTGCGGTCAAACGATAGGTTGGGGTTCGGGCCGGTCATCAGAAGCGGAGTATGGCACGCCGCGCAGCCGATGGAATTGAAAAGGGTATCACCGGCGAGGACATCGGCATTGACGGGACCTCGGGCAATGGGGGCGAGAAACTTCATGAAAAGCTCAAAATTGTCGATGGAGCGCAGGCCGGTGCGGCGATTGCGGGTATCTTCGATGCCTGTTTTGGCGCCGCATAACTTTTGCAATTCAGGTGAGACGCCAAGAATTTGCTGGCTGGGGAACAGGTCGTTGGTGATGCCCATTTCATTGACATAGGCATCGCCGCTGAAGGCGAGCAGCGTCGCGTGTTGCGCTTTCCAACCAAACCGGCCAATGCGTTTTTGGCCAGTGGCCACATCCACCACCCGCGCGGCGCGGCCCTTTATTCCGTCGCCGTTCCGGTCAGTCGGATCTTCCAGGGCGAGGATGGTTTCATCAGGAATCGCTTCAATCAAGCCGTCACCGAAGAGTTGGATGGGAGCGCGCCGGGCGAACACATTTGCCTCGGCGGGAATCTGAACCTGGCATTGGTGCGGCGGGACGGAAAACAAGTGGTACAAAGTTCCGCCATGGAGGGCCGTGAACTTTCCATCGGCGTCCTTGTATCCGGCGCGCACCTCTGTCATGGTGCTGATGCCGCCAACAGCGGGAACGCTGTGACAGGAAGCGCAACTGTTCCCGTTAAAGGCCGGGCCCAAACCTTCTCCAGCAGTTTCGATGGCGATGAAATCTTCAAATCCGAGACGAAATAATTCCTGTTCACGGGCTGTTAATCCGGGTAAAGGATCGCCCGGCTGAATGCGATTCGCACCGGTCTGCGCGAAGCTTGCGGCGAAGAAAACTGTGAGTGCAATGGCGCGTTTCATGACTTCTTACTCGCTTTCTTTATTAGGATGGTCCCACGCATGAGGTTGTGTCCGGCGCCACAAGGCCGCGAACATTCAAAAGCTATTTCGCCGCTTGCCGGCGCCTGGAAGCGGACCCGGATTTCGCCGCGACCGCGGGCAGGAATTGCGACGTCGATGCCCGCCGAAGGGATGCGGAAGCCGTGACCCGTGTCGTCACTGGTGAGTACAAATTCGATCAGTTCCCCAGGATTGACGGTGATTCTTGCAGGATTGTACGTGAATCGTTCCGCCTCGATTGAGATGATCCTGTCAGGTTTGCGGTCGTCGGCAGGTTGACCGAAAGCTGCTGCGCACGCGAAGAAGATAATAATTAATTTCATGTTAAAACCACCATCCTATTCCCAGATTGATGCCATCCACTGGCTTCAACACGCTGCTTGCATTGCGATTGAAGATGTAGTCGAATTTGATGGCGACGTCGGCATGTGGCTTGTAGGTTAGCCCGGTAACCCATGCGGAGCGATTGAAAACAGGAAGGGCGCGGAACCCGGTCGGCATTTCCTGTTGGGTATTGTATTTCTCATAGCGGGTAAAGAAGATCAGGTCATGGCGCAGTTTCGTAGGCATCAGGTGCACGGCCGGCTCAAAATAATAGCCGCGCATTTGACTGCCAAGATTGGGGCTGGCGCCGAAGGTTTGCCGCAGGTTTTGGTTAAGTTGTCCCGCTTGGCTGATCCATGTGTTGGCAAAAAGCGCGCGACCGTCGAAACGCTTCCAACTGTAGCGGCCATCGGCATCGAAAATGGTAACGCGCGGATTGAGGCCTTCCAGCCTGAAGCCCGTATGACCCGAATAGATACTGGTTCCTAGCGTCAGGCGGCGAACACCAGCGAATTCGAGCCGAGCGACTTTAGCCGGGTTGCGGAAGGAGGCATCAAACCCAGAGGTTCGCCCTTCTGCAATTCCCATTTCGGCGGAAAAACGAGTTGCGTCAAGGGCTGATGTGAGGTAAGCCCGGTAGCGGAATCCTTTTCCGAATGTGCCTGTGGCCCCGAAGCCGAGTTCGCGCCACGTGGTGGGAATGATGAATGTTTCGACGAAGGGCCGTTCGACTCCGTTAAAAGCCGGCGGTTCGTGCCGTTCGTTGGTGATACCGACGGGCGTTAGCAGCATGCCGGCGCGGAGGTTGAAGTAGGGTTTGATCAGAAAATCGAGATAAGCCTGTTCCAGGGCGACTTCGCCTTTTGGTTCACCACCTTCAACCAGGGCGTGTTCCACCTCAAGTTCACTCCAAAACTTTATGCGGTTGGAAAAACTGTGGCCGAACAGGAGGACGAAACGGTGAAAATCGGGTCGAAATGGGTCGCCGCGATCCTTGTTCACGTGAAAGTCCATGTATCCGGCCACGGGAAGACGGGTTTCTTCGTTGGCGGATGGCGGCGGCGCCGCCGGAGCAGGAACAGCCTGGGCTACGGGAGCCGTCAGGGCTGACATCTGGACAGCAGGCTGCGGCTTTGAGAGGATGGCGGAAAACAGACCTTCCAGTTTCGATAATCGGGCTTCCAGCGTTTCTGTGCCAATCGAGGGCCGAAAAGCAGGATCGATTTGCCGCATTTTGTTTTCGAGGTCGGCAAGGCGAAGCTCAAAATCGGGAGAGACTTGGGCGAATAGGATTGAGCTGCAAGCAAACGCAGTAACCACAGTTTGCCATTTGAAATTAACCATAGTTAAGATAAAGGTTATCTTAAATCGAGATAGGAGTCAAATGGCGCCCCTCGCGAGAGGTCGATTTATAGACTTGCTAACGGAAATCAACGGAAGTGATGCTTGCTGCTTCGACGGCCACGAACGAGATTTTGTCGGAACCGTAGGATTCGCAACCTCCGGCTGCGCATACGCCGGTCACGGGAACCTTTGCTGCTCCGGAGGAGTTTATTTTCACGCCCAATCCGGGTGTCCAAACGGCCTTCACTTTTGCATTTAGGTAGGTCTTTCTTTCTTCAAGCATCGCTCCAATGGCCGATTGCGAGAGGCTGCTAACCGGAAGATTGCTGATCTTTGACCACTTGGAAAAGATGGAATCAAACAGGTCACTATAGATTGTGTGCAGGCCCAGATAGCGATACAGGTTGGACTGGTGGAACATCAATGGATACATGTCGCCGCGGAACAGATAGCCCATCAATTGGTCGCTTTCGCGGTCGATGATTTGGTTATATGTTTGGCTATTAGTGAAAAACGGTTTTCCCCCAGTTCCACCGATGCGGAAGAACCCATTGGGGCCGTAGAGGAAGTTAAATTCGTCAACTTCCGATCCATCTGTTCCTTCATCGCCTGTGGCCGATTCAAAGAAAATGTTAGTCGGCCGGCGGGGAATCAGCAGTACAGATTCCTCGGTGGCCGAAGGGATAGGCGTGTTAGGGATGGCCGGGGTTCCTTCGGCTCGCGATCCGTCGGCAACCAGATACCGAACCCCGGATTGGGCGGCCGCACGAAGAAAATCTGGCGACGTTAGACCGGTAATCATCGGTGTCACCACTGACAAAGGATCGGCGGCCAGGCCTTGCTTGGCTGCGAACGCAAAGTTATCGCCAATTTCAGTCATGGCCTCGTCGAAGTTAACGGCGCGGCAACTTCCACCGACCGTGCTGAAGCAATCAAGGTTGCGATGATCGTAAGTATGATTCACCCAGAAGAAATCCTTCTGAGCGGGTAGAGCCTTGAGGCGCAGGGCGTCATCCTCGACCCTTGTGCCATAGCCGTTGAAGACCAGGGTTGTTTTGAAGCCGGCAAACTGTGGTTTTTCACGCCAGCTGCTTTGCCAGTCTTGAAGGGCTCCAAAGTCGCCTGGAACGAGACGCACAACGGAGCAGACTGGAGGTGCGGGATTGAGCGGATCGAACGGCGTGCCGCCCGGGCGGCATTGCTCCTTATTACCGTCGAAGAGAACGGAGGGAAGGAAGAAGTCGTCGACGTGCGGGGAAAGAAACGCCTTGCGGAATCCAAGGAACACGCCACGAGTAACCCAACGAATCATTCCATAGGTCAACGCCTGGGAATGGAACAGCGGCGAATTATTGTCTGCTGTGAACGCCATGTATTCACGGCCATCGGCCTTCTTGTGCGTGGCGGCGACTATACCGTCGCCCACCATCAATAGCGGAACAGTTTCTTCTCCATTCACAGGCGAGGCTTTACTTAGGTAGACAAAAGCGTTGGCGATAGGAATCACTGCTTCCGGCTTCAGATAAGGGAAGATTCCAGCCCCGGCAGTAGTGAGTCTGGCTGAGAGTGAGACTCCACTGACTGGGGTTATGCCGCTCGTGTATATCAAGCCGAAGCGCGGCTCCGGGTAAGTGTAGTAGCTGGCAATACGAACGGCGTAATCGCGGGCGTATGTTTCAAGCGTGGTCCAACCCGCCGGGGACAGGGCGCTACGACAAGCCGGGTCGCAGACGCCAAGGTTGCCCGTGGTAAGAACTACCCCTTGGTAAAATCCGCGGTTTCCATCTTCAAGTGGAGGCAGGTTTTCACCAAGGGCAAGGCGCACCACTTCGTAAGGTGTGCCTTGATAGTCGAGAAAGGTTTTGAGGGCGGTCAATTCTGGTTCGGCGCCGTCGGTTGAAAGAATCAGCAGCTTCATTTCAAGCGGTTTGACGTTTGCTACAGCTGCTTGCGGATTGAGCGTGCTGGTCAAAGAAGACGGAACCAACGGTCTGGACATCGTAACCTGAGTCGGCGGGATGAAACCCTGTTCCCTTGGACTTCCGGGATGTTCCATGCGTTGGGCCAAGCTAGCAGGCACAGATATAGTAAGGCAAAGAACAATAAATCGCATGTTGTTCTGGTCCTAGTTTGAACTCAACAACTGTGCGAGGGCTTTGTCATTCGTGTACTCGACGCCGCACAGAGTCATCAGAGTGAACATGCTGGCGCGGCGTTCAAATCCTACCTCGGCGGCTTCTCTTTGTTGGTTCAAGACGCCTTCGGATGCAAGTAACCCGGATAGGCTTTGATCGAGACCGCTATTAGCGCGAATCGCCAACACCTTTTTCCGCCGATCAGCCAGTTCCAACTTCTTATCGTTGAACTTAGCCCTTTCGGAACTGGCGGCTGCCATGTAACGGACGGTCTGCAATTCGCGGCGTAGATCCTGTTGCATGTTTTCCAGTTCCAGTTCGAGCAGCCGGAGGCGAGCGGCAATCAATTCCTTTTCACTATCCTTCTCGCCGTTGTCTTTAAGCATTATGGAGACGCCGAGCTCTCCGCGGCTAACGCCGGATCCCACCCTGGAATTACGCTTGCCTTCGGTCAGCTGTTTGCGAAGGGCGTCAATTTTAGCGCGCAGGATGGCGGGCTCCTTACGGTGCAGCATGGCGGATTTTAGCAGGTTGTCGACATCGGGTAATTGCGCTGTCATCGATACGGCCTGGACCATGGTCAGTTCCTGAGCGGCGAGGCGATCGCCCTCCTTGAAACCGGCCAGATGCGCTAAGTTGGCGGCGGCGATCTTGCGCTGCGTTTCCGCGTCGAGCGCGTATTGTTCCATCTCAAGCGATTCCTGCTCCACCGACATCCGGTCGAGCAGCGTGACTTTGGCCTTCTTCAAAAGCGAATCGACTTCGTGCAATTTTTGTTGCCGCTCATCGGCCATGGCGCGGGCTGAGCGGGCTACTTGTTGCTTAGCCAGAAGGTCGAAATAATGCTGGGCGGCGCCGATTTCGGTTTGGACTTTCAAGCGCTCCGCATTGAGTTCGGCGGCCACCACGTCAAGCTGCGCGCTTTTGAGTGCAATTGCCGAAGGCGCTCCGCGGCGCCCTCCAAGCAGCGTGCTGCCAACATTGACGGCCATTAAGGCAGGGTTCGAGAAAGCGAACATCATCGCAGTCGGACGTAGCTCGATCTTGTACTTGTTTTGCGATTCAAGCAACTTCAGTTGGTACTGCGCCACTTCGACGCGGGCATCCTGGGCACTAGCCTTGGCGACAGCGGCCGAGAGCACTTGATCGAGAGTCACAGTTTGGCCCACAGCTAAGGGAATCAGACTACTAACGAGGAGTAGAGAGCGTTTGAACATAATGTTGGCCTTATTGTTTTATCGGTCGGGGCCGGTTGTTTGGCCAGCCCCGTAGTCAGTCGATTCTTGCTTAGAACAGCGGGATGTTTACAGTACCATTGGCCGGTACGCTGATCTTAGAGATTTGCGTGCCACCGTAGGTTTCGCAAGCGCCGGAGCAGATGCCTGTGATTGGTGCGCTGGCCGCCCCGGTGGAAGTGATGGTGATTCCGATGCCTGGCTTGTACGTCGCCTTGGTGTTTGCGCCAAGCAGAGCCATGCGGTCTTCCAGCTTCTTGCCGAGGTCGGACTGGTTGAAGCTGAGCACCGGCAAGTTGCTGAGTTTCTGGAATTTGGTGAAGGCTGCTTCCAGCGTATCGGTGATTAGGGTCTTGCCGCCGCCGTAGTTAATCAAGTTGGCCTGGTGGTACATGGTGGGATACAGTTCGCCACGTAGCATGTATTGCAGCAACTGATCGCTTTCACGGTTGATGATGTCGGAATAAGTCTGGTTGACGGAGAAGAAGGGCAGGCCGGTGATGGTATTTTTCAACATGCCGTTGGGGCCGTAGAACAAGTTGTATTCGTCGACCAGCGAGCCTGTAACGCCGGTGTTGCCGCTGTCGGTGTTGTAGAAGATATTCGTAGCGCGGCGGGGAATGTAGAGAATTGCCGGAACAGAGGGGCTGCGAACGCCGGTGTTGGGCTTGGCTGGACGCCAATCTGTGCGGGACATGTCGCTGACCAGATATTTAATTCCATTGTCAGCTGCTGCTCTCAGGAAGTTTGCGTTGGTCAGGCCGGAGATGCCGGGGGTCACCATGCTGGCTTTGTCGATGGGCAGGTCGAGGTTGGCGACGGAAGTAAAGTTTTTCGCGACCTCGACCGCCGATTCAGCGTAAGTGGCTGGGGCGCAAACGCCGCTGTTGGGAACCGGGTTGTAACAGTCCAGATTCTCATGGTCGTAGGTGTGGCTGAGCCAGAAGAAGTCGCTGCGAACTATTGTGGATTCAAACTTTAGCCAATCAAATGCAGGAGCGCCGCCGTCCGTGGTGAGGCCGAATCCGTTGTACGCCATGGCGATCTTGAAGTTCTTGAACTGCGCGTTCTGCTGCCACTTGACTTGCCAGTTGCGAACGGTGCTCAGGTCAGAACTGCTCATGCGGCGTTCCGGGCACCCGACCGGAAAATCGGCAGTGGGATCAACCAGGAAGCCGGAAGGTTTGCAGGCGGCAGGGGCTGTTGTATAGAGGTTGTTGGCCAGGAAGAAGTCGTCCACTTGTGGATTCATATAGATGCGCTTCTCGCCGACAAACACGCCCTTGGTGACCCAGTTAAACACGCCGTAGTTCAGCGTTAGCGAGTGCAGTAGAAAGGAACTCTGGTCCATGGTGAGAGCCATGAATTCGCGTCCGTCCACTTTCTTGTGTGTGGCGCCCACGGTTAGGCCGTTTGCCATTAAGAACGGGGTAGTGGTTTCCCCGGTAGCGGGCGTTGGGTTGGCCAGGTAGGTGTAGGCATATGTCACGGGAACCGTGTTGGCGCGGTTGACGTAAGGATAAATCGCGGCTGCGGCTGCGGGGAAGGAAACCTGCAGCGGTGTCGCTGGCGTCGGGCTCACTGTCGACACCATCGTCATTCCGTATCTTGGTTCCGGGAAGGTGTACATGCTTGCCAGGCGAACGCCGTAGCTGGTCATGTAGTTGTCGATCAGAGCCCAATCGGCCGTTGAGAGTGCGCTGCCCCAGGTTGCGCCGTTGAAAAGGGCCAGGTTGCCTGTGCTGAGCACGATGCCCTGGTAGAAGCCTTTCGATGCATCGTTCAAGGTCGGCAAAGGAGTCGTCTTCAGTACCACTGCGTCGTAGGGGATGGCCATGTAATCGAGAAAGGCCTTGGTGGCCTCAAAGCTGGGCTCGGTACCGTCGGCGGAAAGTACTAACAACTTCATGTCAACGGGCTTCAAGTAAAGGTTGGCCAACGAATTTGGGGTCAACTTATTCGTTGTAGTGGTGGTCGTCGTGGGCGTTTGCACCGGCTGCAGCGGGTTTGAGGGCCGCACCGGTGGAACCACCTTGGGCTGCGCCTCAATGCTCTGCGTAAGGAAGGTGAGAAGGGAAAGGACTGCTGCTGTTTTTATTATTGTTTTCATGAGTATCGAGTTCCTAAGAGAAGCTTACATTCAGAAATTGATCTAGGGTAGATTACAGTCGTTATGTGACTTGGGCTATCGCCGAGTTTGCAAGTACTAGTTGGAGGTTGGTATCTGAGTCCTAGGGGGGAATTGAAGCAAAGTCGAAATGGCTAAGGATTTGAGATGTTTAGGGGCCGATGTTTCGGTCGGCCCCAGGGCTGTTTTTGCGACTAGAACAACGGGATGGTCACCGTGCCGTTCGCCGGTACGCTGATCTTCGAGATGTTCGTCCCTCCGTAATTCTCGCAAGCGCCGGAACAGATGCCTGTGATAGGCGCACTAGCGGCGCCAGATGAGGTGATTGTGACTCCGATGCCTGGCTTATAGGTTGCCTTCGTATTGGCCGAAAGCAGAGCCATGCGATCTTCCAGTTTCTTGCCTAGGTCGGATTGATTGAAACTCAACACCGGAAGGCTGCTGATTTTCTGGAACTTGGTGAAAGCCGCCTCCAGCGTATCGGTCAAAAGCGTCTTGCCGCCGCCATAGTTAATCAGGTTTGCCTGATGGTACATCGTAGGGTACATCTCGCCCCGAAGCATGTATTGCACCAACTGATCGCTTTCGCGGTTGATCACGTCAGAGTAGGTTTGAAGCACGGAGAAAAACGGCTGATTCGTGCCGGTGATGCGCAGCAAGCCATTGGGGCCGTAGAACAAATTGTACTCATCAACTAGGGAACCGTCCATGCCCTTGTTGGAGGTGGAAGTATTGTAGAAGATATTTGTCGCCCGGCGCGGAATGTAGAGGATAGCCGGTACATAGGGGCTGCGTACGCCGGTGTTCGGGTTCGCGGGACGCCAGTCGGTCCGTGAAAGATCGCTCACTAGGTACTTCACGCCCAGGTCCGATGCCGCCTTCAGGAAATTTGCATTCCTCAAGCCCGATATACCGGGGGTGACCATACTCGCCCGATCCAAGGGGAGGCCCATTCTTGAGACAGAACTAAGGTTAAGCCCTACCTCGTCAAGGGACTCCTGATAGTTGGCCGGAGTGCAGACGCCGCTATTTGGCACTGGGTTGTAGCAATCCAAATCCTCATGGTCGTAGGTGTGGCTTAACCAGAAGAAATCGTTGCGGAGTGCCGTTGCCTGGCTGCTTAAATCATCTTTCTTCGGAGCGCCGGCGTCCGCCGTCAGGCCATAAGCGTTGTAGGCCATGGCAATCTTGAAGTTCTTGAATTGCGCGTTCTGCTGCCATTTGGCCTGCCAGGTTCGCACGGCGGTCAAATCCGATCCGATCATGCGCTGTTCAGGACAGGTATCGGGGAAAGAATAGGTAGGATCCACCAGGAATCCGGAAGGCTTGCAAGCCGTCGGAATTTCGGCGTAAAGGGAGTTGGCAAGGAAGACGTCATCCACTTGAGGATTCATGTAGATGCGGCGCTCACCAAGAAATACGCCCTTGGTTACCCAATTGAATACGCCGTAATTCAAAGCCAGCGAGTGCATAAGGTAGGCGTTGTGGTCCATGGTTAGCGCCAGAAACTCGCGGCCATCCACTTTCTTGTGAGTGGCGCCAACCGTGTAGCCTCCAGTTGTGAGGAATGGAGTGGTTGTCTCTCCAGCGGCTGGCGTGGGGTTGGCGTAATACATGTACGCATAAGTGACAGGGACCGTGTTAGCCCGGTTGAGGTAAGGAAAAATCGAGGATGCGGCGGCCGTGAAACTCAATTGCACGGGCGCGGTGGGATTGGTTGAGACGGCGGAAACCATCGTCAGGCCGTACCGTGGCTCGGGAAACGAATACATGCTCGCGGTGCGCACTCCATACGCCGTCATGTAGTTGTCAATAAGCGCCCATTGGGCTGGGGTCAAGGCGCTTCCCCAAGTGGTTCCGGTTAATAGAGCCAGATTGCCGGTGCTCAAAACGATGCCTTGGTAAAAACCCTTGTTGGCGTCGTTCAATGCTGGTAGAGGTGTAGTCTTTAGAACAATGGCATCGTAAGGAATAGCCAGATAGTCAAGAAAGTATTTGGTGGCCTCGAAACTTGGCTCAGTTCCGTCGGCCGATAGCACCAGCAGCTTCATGTCCACAGGCTTCAAGTACAAATTAGCAAGGGAGCTTGGCGCTAATTGGTTTGTGACGGTAGGCGTTGTCACCGGTGTATGAATTGGCGCAAGAGGCAGCGATGGGGCAATTTGTTTCGGCTTTTGTTGCGCTTGAACTGTTTGCGAAAGGATGGCGAATAAGGTGAGGACGATTGTCTGTCTGAATAAGTGTTTTTTCTGCATTGTTATCCTGTCGCAATCTTAGGGCGCGCTTTTGATCCCGGCAAGATTACCTTCGTCAGGTGACTCGACCTACCCCAGCCGAACCGAGGTACCACTACCGGGGATCGCATTCCTGCTACGTATATAAGGTCTTGGAATTGCCCGGGTCTCGCGCGAGAGGACGCTAGTAACGGTACCCGCAGCCATGAACAATACGATAGTTCCAGCATTTTCCTCTTCTAAATTCCAACCAAAAGTTGGGCAAACAGTACGGCCCCCACATGCAATTTCGGCCGCTAGAATTTGAGACGTGACCTTCCAATATTCTTACTCCAAGTTAACCGTGGCGCTGGTGGTCTTATCCGCGGCTCTACCGGTTGCGGCGCAATCCCAATCCATCTGGCGCCCCGCGCAACAGGTAGATTGGCAATGGCAGCTAACCGGAACCGTTGATCTCGCGATCGATGCTTCCATATTCGATCTTGATCTATTTAACGTGACTGCCTCCACCGTCAATGCCGTTCATGCCAAGGGCGCGAAGGCAATTTGCTACGTCAGTGTCGGTACCTATGAACCCTGGCGCCCGGATGCGGCCAGCTTTCCTCAAATCGTCAAAGGTAAGGTCTTGGGGGATTTCCCTGATGAAACGTGGCTCGATATCCGCCGATTGGACATTCTTGGACCAATCATGGAAGCACGCTTTGATCTATGCAAATCCAAGGGCTTTGACGCCGTGGAGCCAGATAACGTGGATGGCTACGCGAACAAGAGCGGTTTTCCGCTAACCGCAGCCGATCAACTTAAATTCAACAAATATCTGGCGCAAATCGCCCACGACAGAGGCCTCTCGGTTGGGCTGAAGAATGATCTGGATCAAGTGAAAGATCTTGTCGATAGCTTTGATTGGGCGCTCAATGAATCCTGCTTCCAATACAAAGAGTGCAATCTGTTGGCTCCGTTTACCGCGGCTGGCAAGGCAGTTTTTCAGGTGGAGTACAAAATGACGGCCGACTCTTTTTGCCCGCAAGCGAACAGCCTAAACTTCAATTCGCTTCGCAAGAATATTAATCTGGATGTGTATCGAGTGCCTTGCAGGAAAGCAGCCGCCGAGGCCCCGGTGATTCAGGGAATCGTCAATTCCGCCAGTTACACGGGTGGTGGCCTCGCTCCCGGCAGCTTGGTTACCATCTTCGGTTCCTCAATTGGACCCTCGCAATTAATGACCATGAAATTGACCGCCGGTAAAGTAGATACCATTCTTGATAACACCCGCATCTTATGGAATGGCGTCGAAGCGCCGATAATCTACTTAAGCTCTGGGCAGGCCGCCGTGTCTGTCCCGTACAGTGCGGCAGGGAAGGGAAAGATTGATGTCCAAATTGAAAGAAACGGAGTTCGTTCGCCCGCTTATTCTGTCGAGATCGCTGCAGCTTCGCCTGGAATCTTCACCGTGCTTGGCAACGGAACAGGGCAGGCTGCGATGCTGAATCAGGACAACACTTTGAACAGTTTCTCCAAACCGGCGCGCCCAGGCGATATCGTGGTTTTCTACACGACGGGCGAGGGCCAAACGTCGCCCGGCGGCGTGGATGGCGTCATTATCGGCTCCACACTCAGCCATCCTGTTTTGCCGGTGAAAGTCGATATTGATGGCAAGCCCGCTGAGGTAGTTTATGCCGGCAGCGCACCAGGCATCGTTGCGGGTGTGATGCAAGTGAACGTGCGCATTCCATCCGTTTTCCCATCCAGTGCGGCATCG
>JANXXI010000104.1 GCA_025350695.1 Acidobacteriota bacterium | reverse complement strand
CAACGTCTGGCAGATCTCTCCCGACGCCATCAAGATCAGTGGAAAGTCCTGGCCGGCAAGCTTCGAAAGTATCCTTTCGAAAGTGACCGCCGGCCTCGGCTGCCAGGACGCGAAGGTCTCCGCCGAACTGTACAAGATGCTCATCTACAACCGTGGCGGGTTCTTTCTTGCACATCGCGATACCGAAAAGACCGCCGGGATGTTCGGGACTCTGGTTGTAACGCTTCCCTCCGCCTATCGCGGCGGGGCCCTCCGTATCCGCCACGCGGACCGCGAAGTCACTATCGAGACCGATGCTGCCGATCCCTCTGAGATCTCGTTCGCCGCATTTTATGCCGACTGCGAACATGAGGCGCTGCCTGTTCAGGAAGGCAACCGCGTTTGCCTGGTTTACAACCTCATTCAAGCGCGGACAAAGAGCAAACCTCCGGTTCTGACGGCGCCAAATTACGAATCCCAAGTTGCGAAGGCGGCGGTCATCCTCGAAGAGTATTGGAGTGCACCGAACGCGCCACCGAAAATCGCATGGCTCCTCGATCACCAGTACAGCCCGGCGGGGCTTTCTTTCTCGTCGTTGAAGGGTGACGATGCGGCGAAGGCTCAGGTCTTGCTACAGGCGGCCATCCGAGCGCAGTGCGTCGCCCACCTTGCGGTAGTCCATATCGAAGAGACGGGTGGTGCCGAGGAACACTACAACGACAACTACCGGTCACGCAGGCATCATTATTGGGACGATGATCAAGAAGCCGACAGCGACGGCGAAGACGTGGGCTTCACCGCAATCACCGTTGACGACAGTTGGCAGTACCTGGATGAGTGGCGCGACACGGATGGTCGCGTTGTCGAGTTTGGCTGCATTCCACTGGTGGCTGGCGAGTTGCTACCGGCCGGCGCGCTCGACAAGGAACCGCCTGACAAAAACCGCCTGATGGAGGCATCCGGCAACGAAGGGGCAACCTACGAGCGGTCTTATCACCGCGCTTCTCTCGTGATTTGGCCTGCCAAACGCACCCTAGACGTACTTCTGGGAGCCGGTGTTGTTGCCGCTCTGCCCTATTTGAAACGGCTGGCCGAGGGCGGCAAGAGCGACCGTCCAAAGGCAATGACGGCAGCGCGCCGCATTCTGAAGGCGTGGCCCACCGGCGTGCGGCTGGACCACTACTCGATAGGCATCCCATCGCCAGGGTCATCCGCGCGCACCACAATGATTACCGCGCTCGTCGAGATGAACGCCCCGGCCCTGATCGAGAAGTTCATTCGCGAGGTCGTTCTTCCCGCCTATGACGGATCTGAAAACGCGGCCTTGCTGTCAGCGGCAGCCGCGCTAGGAAACAAGAAGGCCGCTGAGATCCTCGCGGCCTTGATGGAGGCGCGAATGGCTGATCGGCCGAACGAGTGTGCGGAGTTGTTGCTCGCTCTTGGCGAGACCGATCCTCCGCCCACATTTCGGCTGGTGGCAAAGGCCGCCATTGCGGGGATCGACGGCATTGGAATTCCTGGCCGCGAGTCAGCGGAACCAGCAGTGGAGCCCAATGGTGAGGACTTCGGGTGGGAAGAGACTGAAGTTGGAAAAAGGCAATGGGTCACGGCGGAGTTCGTCACGAACTTGTTCTCGGCTCTGGTGCTTTTCCGTGGCCGCACATTACATGACGCCGCCGCAGGCAAGATCGGTTCGCGCCTGGAGGTCTTCGACCCCGTCACCGTCGTTGTGCCGGCTCTTGAACGGCTGCGCGCAATACAGTCCGTAGAAGCGGCAATGGATCCCGCGAGCCAACACCTATGGGCAAGCGCGGCGGAGTTCCTGCTTGCGCGCAGCGAGGTCCCGCCCCAGCCCCCGCCGGACTGGCGTCTGCAGGCGACGCTTTCCTGTACCTGTCCCGATTGCGCCGACCTACAGGCCTTTGCTCGTAATCCAAATGAGCGGGTTCATCGCATTCGGGTCAATAAGGAACGCCGCCGCCATCTCCACCAAGTGATCAAAAAGTACAGCCTCGATATGACCCACGTCACCGAGCGCGTCGGTTCACCGCAAACTTTGGTGTGTACTAAAGACCGCCGGACCTTTGAGGCACGCATGAAAGAGTACCGGCATGAGATCGCCGCCATGCGCAAGCTCGGGAAGCTGGCACCCAAATCCAATGCGGCGCCCGCCATCGCCAAAAGATTGGAGGCTGCTGTAAAGGCGAGCACAATCTGAGACTCGCACCATCCACTCCGCACAACCGGCTTCGATGGCGCGCGCAGCTTGGATCGATATATGTCATACTGGACATAGCGATTCGTGCGGCAACAACCTGACAAACCGAATCGTATGGCTGAAGGGTGAGGTGAAGACGCCGCCGTTCAGCCAGACTGCCGGTTGGAAGCGGGCCTGCTTCTTCGCCTCCTTCAGCGGGGCGAGGTTTTGGGAATGCCACAATCGAGGCCGATGCCTGTGCTCGGCGCGCAATGTCATGAGTTGCGAATTCCAGATCGTGAGCAGTTATGGCGAATTGTCTATCATATTGCGGATAATGCGATCGCGATTCTGGAGGTCTTCAGCAAGAAGACGCGATCGACTCCGTCGCAGGTAGTCGAAGTGTGCCGAAAACGCTTGGCTAGCTTCTTGAAAGCGGCGGCCAATAGGGAGTGGCCATGAACATCGACAAGAAGAAACGCCTTGAGCGCTCCGGCTGGACAGCCGGCGGAGCGGCCGACTTCTTGGAACTGACGCCGGAGGAAGCCAGCTTCATCGAATTGAAGCTCGCGCTCGCAACCGGAATTCGGGAAGTACGACACAGAAGCGGATTGACCCAGACAGAGGTTGCCGCCAGGTTGGGATCAAGCCAGTCCCGTGTGGCCAAGATGGAAGCCGGCGACCGATCAGTTTCGCTAGACCTCTTGGTCAAGTCAATGCTACGCATCGGCGCCAGCCCAACGGTGATCGCAAAGTGGATTCGACGAGCCGAAACGAACCGCGCTGTATAGCGCAAGTCCTCGAACGCGCCGACTTGAGATTCTCAACTTCAACACTGATTGCTGGCGCCGAAGTGGTTCCCTGGCTCGCCGCCAAGGGGGAACTGGCCTACTCGCCCAAGTCCCCGCCAGAGCGTGACTATTTCTTTCAGTACTCTTGGGTCGTTCCTCGCATCCTTCGAGAGGGCGCAAACAAACGGCGCCACTACTGGTTCGGCGACCCATCGAAGGACGATCCGAAGGTGAGGCTGCTGTTCCGATTTTGGAATGAGGCGCGGCGGGGTGCTTGCGATCCGCTTTTCGTGTCAAATGGAATAGCCGGGCCCGATGCGGAAGTGAGCGCGCCCGTCGCCGCCTACCGACATGCGGACGTCCACCCCTCCGGCCACTCTTCAGAGCATCTGATCATCATGCAGCACGGCAGTTATCACATCGGCGACGTCGACAGCCAACGGCGGATCGAGCAGGGCGAGGCCGTGCTCTACCGGGGAATTCAGGCGGCCGAGATCTTTATGCTCCAAAGGTTGACAACCGCTGAGACGCGCCGGCGAGTGATGAACGTTCACGCGCGCAGCCTGACAGATTCCGTCGTTTCATTCAACGCCGCTCACTGCAATCTGATGCGGTGCGAGACAGGGTACTTGAATGATCGGAGTTTCCTGTTCAACGGCCTTTGCCGGGAAGCGGGACTTGACCCAGATGCTCCAGCCATCCGATCCGTCGTCTATTCCGGGTACGCGCTTGAGGAGTGGTGCGCCTCGCGGAAGTTCGGGCCCAACTACGTGAAGTTCCGAACGCCGCTGACGAACATTCGTATCACGACTTTCGTGGC
>JANXXI010000063.1 GCA_025350695.1 Acidobacteriota bacterium | reverse complement strand
CAGTTCTGATTCTGGCGGCTGTTGCCATGTCCTACTATTGCTGGCGTCTGACCGGCGATGCAACGCAGCTTCCTTACCTACTCAATAGGAAAACGTACGCCATTGCGCCTGTGTTTGCTTTCGACAAAGTGCGGCCGAAACCAGATTACAACCACCCAGTGATGGAGCGCTTTTACACCGAATGGGAGCCCATGTTCCAAGAAAGCAGTCATTATCTTTCACTCGAATCGTGGCCGCGTATTATGATGACCCGCGTGTCAGACTATCCGGTCTTCTATGTTCCTGCCATTATTTCGCTAATTTTGCTGGTGGCCTTCGGCGGTCAAAAACATCGATGGCTTCTCTTAAGCGTTCTGATTACATTCCTCGTGGGGCTGGCGCTGCAGCGTTACGTCTTGCTTCACTACTGCGCGCCGATCATGGCCATGGTGATTATGGTTCCGGTCATGATGTTGGTGGAACTTGCACAGTTCAGGTCGAATGGAAAGCCATTCGGAGTTCTGGCCGCATGGACCCTGATGGCCCTACTTCTCGTTCTAGCAGCGGCGTGGAATCTGCGTGGCATGGATCGTCAGAACCTGTTTGCCACGGAGAGGCAAAGCATCGAATGGCAACTGCGGGCGACCGATGGAGATCATCTTGTCATGGTGAGCTATGCCCCGAACCATTTTGCACATCACGAATGGGTTTACAACGAGGCTGACATCGACAAGGCGAAAATTGTTTGGGCGCGAGCCATGACGGACCAGCAGAACCAACGCCTGCTCCAATACTTTGGAAATCGCCGGGTGTGGCGGCTCGAACCAGACTTGGAGTTTCCAAAGCTGATCAGTGTTCGGTAAATATGCCGGCAACCCTAGACTCCAAATGCGCAATCTGAACGCAAACGGTTTAGCTGCTTAACGAAGACGCAGTAAACTAACAGAATGTCTCGTAGCGCCATCGTGCAAGCATCAATTTGGATTGCGGTAGTACTCATTGCCTTTCGATTCCCAAAATTGGGAGATAGTTTTTTCAGTAAAGCAGAAAAGATCGCCGCGGCCTTCGCAGCCAAAAAAGGCTTATGCTGCTTGTCGTTGGCTCTTTTGGTGATGGGCATCAGGGCCGCGTTGCTGCCTTTATCGGAAATTCCGAAGCCTTTTATGCCCGACGAGTATGGCTACCTTCTTCAATCGGACACTTTCGCTTCAGGACGCTTGACCAATCCGCCGCATCCTCTTTGGGAGTTTTTTGAGACTCCGTACATCCTTCAACGCCCTACGTACAACTCGAAGTATCCTCCAGGACAGGGACTGATGATGGCAATCGGGCAGTTATCGTTGGGCGATCCGTGGTTTGGCGTTTGGCTGAGTTGTAGCCTGCTGGCAGGGGCGTTGTGCTGGGCGCTGCAACAATGGTTCCCCCCAGGGTGGGCCTTGTTCGGGAGCATCATCGCACTGCCACTTTGTATCAGTTCTGCTTGGATGGAGAGCTATTGGGGTGGATCTGTAGCCGGTATTGGGGGTGCGCTAGTCCTGGGCGCTATCCCGAGACTGAAGGGCACGCGGGCGGCAGTTTACGGCGTCATCTTCGCTGCCGGCGCGACCATTCTTATTTACACCAGGCCGTTTGAAGGGTTGATGCTGTTGATTCCAGTTCTGGTGCACTTGATTGTTCA
Organism: Acidobacteriota bacterium; assembly: GCA_025350695.1. Lineage (GTDB taxonomy): Bacteria > Acidobacteriota > Terriglobia > Bryobacterales > Bryobacteraceae > JANXSF01. The sequence continues at coordinate 13,353 of JANXXI010000063.1, read as the reverse complement.
AAAAATTGACAGGAATGCTGTCACAGCCATAGTTGCTGTTGGGGCGTTGGGGGCAATCTGGCTGGGCTACTATAATTATCGCGTTACCGGCAACCCGGCATTACTTCCCTACACCGAGTACGATCGCCAATACCCATCGACTTCGCACTTCAACATTTTCCCTTTGCCTGCTCCCTCCGAATTCCGGCACGCAAATTTCAGGTGGATAGACAAATGGGAAAGAGATCAGTGGTTCGCCGCGAGGAAATTTTCCCTTATCTCAGAACGAACATCAAAGGCGTACAAGATTTTGAGAATGTTCCTGCGCAGCACCTTCCTGGCAATCCCCATTGCCGTGTTTTGGCCTGTACTTGCGAGGAACCGGAGGCTGCGGGTATTGAAATGGATCTTCGGCGGGGCCCTTGTGACCCTCTGCATCGAAGCGGTCTACCTCGAACATTACGCCGCCCCATTCTTGACTGCTTTTTTGATCTTCGTGGTGCAAGCGTTCCGCCATTTGCGTTTGTGGGAATATGCCTCCATGCCTTCTGGCCGCTGGCTTTGCCGCGGCGCACTTCTGGCCATGTTGGGTATTTATTGCGGACAGGAGTCGGTTAGGATTGCACTGCACAGGCCCCTCAACCAAAACGCGGACAACATGCGGCACAGGGCCTTGGAAGAATGGCTCGAAGAACGGGGAGGATTGCATTTGGTAATCGTCCGCTATACCAAGTTTTTGGATCAGCTCCAAGGCGATTGGATTTACAACCGTGCCGACATCGACAATTCATCAGTAATTTGGGCCCAAGATTTAGGTCTGGAAAAGAATCAACGCCTGCTGGATTATTTCAAGGATCGCTATGTGTGGCTGTTTGAGCCAGATGAGGAGGCAAAGCTGCTTCCTTATGGAACGCCACGCTTTCCCTGACCCGTTGAGTGTGGTTGCCCTCCGAACTTGCTTCGGTCTTACTTCGATCACGAGCTTTTCTCTGGTTCTGCAAGGTATTGAAGAGATGAGGCTTAGTGTCGATTTCGGGACGCTTGACAGCGCTGGAATTTGGCGGTGTGCCGCAATAATGGAAGTAGGATCTGTGTCTCCTACTTCCACGAAGATTAACAAACTGCCGGTGCGGCCGCTAGCTGGCCCGGGCCTAACTATCAAAATTGGCCGACCGCGATCACAGACTCCTCCGGTGTTGCCGCTCCCTGTTAGGCTGCAAACTGTTGGGATACCGGCGCGGGCCGGTAATCGTTTCGCGGCATAATGGCCCAGGCTAGGAAATAGAAAATTATGGGCAAGCCGGTTGCGAGCGAAGCCAACACGAACAATAGGCGAAATAGCGTCGCGTCCATGGAAAAGTAATTGGCGAAACCGGCGCACACACCTCCCAATTTGTTACGGAACATATCGCGTTCCAAGGGCTTGGGCGGCTGCTGGTAGCTAGCCGAGGTGGCTGTCGCGGGTTTGCCGCATTGGGCGCAAAAACGATCCTGATCAAGCATGCGATTTCCGCAAGTGGTGCAGTACATAGTGCCTCCTAAAATGTTTCGAGCTTGTTGATTGATGTAACGACATTGAGGGTGGAATCGTTCCAAAAATTTGTAAATGAGTCACAGGAATGGAATAGAACATCCGATGGAGGTATAGATACGTTAGGATAACCAAGAAGACCCATATGCTGATTCGAATTCCTGAAGGCTGGGAGATCCCAGAGCGCGATGCCACCCCTGAGAGCGTCTATATGAACCGCAGGGAGATTGTTAGAGCGGCCGGTTTGGCTGCCGTTTCTTCGATCGCCGGCTACGGCGCCACGACTGCGCCTTACTATCCGGCGAAGGTAAACGCGAAGTACAAGCTGGACGTGCCGGTGACGGAGGAATGGGCGGCAACAGGCTACAACAACTATTACGAATTTCATCCGACGGACAAGCAGGCAGTGAAGGATCGGGTCGGTAAGTTCGTTACTGAGCCGTGGTCGATCAAAGTGAGTGGGCTCGTGAATAAGCCTGGCACTTGGGATATGGATAAAATTTTGGCTACGTTTACGTTGGAGGAGCGATTGTATCGTTTCCGCTGCGTCGAGCGTTGGGCAATGGCGGTTCCGTGGACTGGATTTCCCTTGGGGGACTTGGTGAAGGCTGTAGAAACGAAGGGCGAGGCGAAGTTCATTCGTTTCGAGACTGCTAATCTGCCGGCGCAAATGCCGGGGATGAAAGAAGCGCCCGTTTACCCTTGGCCCTATTACGAAGGGCTCCGGATGGATGAAGCTATGCACCCCCTGGCGATGCTGGTAACGGGGCTCTACGGGAAGAAGCTGCCCAAGCAGAACGGCGCGCCGATTCGCGTGATTGTTCCCTGGAAGTATGGCTATAAAAGCCCCAAGTCAATCGTCAAGATTGAATTCTTGGCGAAGGAGCCTGGGACGTTTTGGAATAAGCTGAATTCTTCGGAGTATGGTTTTTATTCGAACGTGAATCCGAAGAAACCGCACCCGCGATGGTCGCAGGCGATCGAGCAGGTGATCCCGAATATGGAACGGCGGAAGACGCTGATGTATAACGGCTATGAGGAGTGGGTGGCGGGGTTGTATAACGGCAAGGAAGATTAGTGGCAGAGACTGGCGAGCACCGTCAGGACTTTAATAGTGAAGGCGGGCTTGCAGGAAATCAATTCGCTCATCTGACACTCGATAAACCAAACGATGTTCTTGCGTGATGCGTCTGGACCAGCATCCCGCCAGTCCGTGCTGAAGTGGCTCGGGCTTTCCGATTCCCGAAAATGGATCGCGCAGAATTGTTTCGACTAAATCCAAAACCTTCAAGACTACTTTTCTGTCGAACTCGGTCCAATGACGGAGATCGCTAATAAATTCTGGATGGAAGACGGAGAGCCGCTTAGCTGAGCGGCTCAAGGGCCAACTCCCGGCGAAGCTGTGCCACTGTTTGCGGCTTAACACTTCCAGCTTCGGCCCTCCTCAACGCTGTAAGAAGGCGCTTGGCGTTCTTAGGCGAGCGCAGCAGGTGGGCCGTTTCCATCAGCCCCGCTAACTGATCGGCCGGAATAAGAGCCACGTCGCGCCCACCTTTTCGCCGGACAACGACCACTTCCTGATCATCGACCACTTGATCAAGGACACTCGAAAGATTCGCTCGAAGGCTGCTGTAGGTTGTTTCCGGCACTCGACGGCTCCAGTCTCATTGTACAACTTTACTGTACGCGTTAGGCCTTCCACTTATAGAAGTAGAAAATCAGAGGCGTCTTGCCGGTATTCGTAATCCCGTGAAGCTTGTTGCCGGCGCAATACATCATCGATCCTGCGCCCACTTTCGTCGTTTTGCCATCCACCAGCAGGTCGCCGGCGCCTTCCGTGATCACCATGAACTCCTCTTCCGGATGCTGATGCGGCGGGTGGGGACTCATGCCTGCTTTCAGTTTCAGACTGCCGGCGGTCATGGAGTTTAGCTGATCGGTGGAGCCGTCGAAGTAGATGCGGAGGTCGCCGAAGGGTTCCTTGGTAAGTTTGGCTTTCGACTCGTCGATCGTTAGGTTTTTCAAGCCTGGGGCTTTGGCGGCCACAAGCGCGGCGGCGGGAGCGAGTAGCACGGGCATTTTCAAAAGGTCACGGCGTTTGGACATCTTCCCATTGTTTCTCAAGATGCTTGCTAGGTTCAAGCTCTAAGGCGTCGGATTTTGTTATAGCCAGTGACAGATGATACGATGGAATTCAGGGCGCTGTGGTGAAATTGGCAGACACGCAAGATTTAGGTTCTTGTTCCGAGAGGAGTGTCGGTTCGACCCCGACCAGCGCCACCAGGATCAAAACAGGTTCTTTTTAGAGCCCTGCACTTGAGGGCCAGCATCCTACGCCCATGACCTGGATGCGTTGGGTTCTCCGCGCCGCCGCAATCTATAATGTTTTGTGGGGCGCATTCGTAGTTCTGTTTCCGCTTGCCATTTTCGAGTGGACGGACATCCCTGCTCCGAACTATCCGGAGATTTGGCAATGCGTGGGAATGATCGTCGGCGTCTACGGTGTGGGCTAATGGGTAGCTGCCGAAAGCCCCATGGTTCACTGGCCTATTACGCTGGTGGGTCTGCTGGGAAAAATCTGCGGGCCAATCGGATTTTTACAAGCTGCAGCGCAAGGAAAGTTTCCCTGGTCCTTCGGTTGGACGATTCTGACGAATGATTTGATCTGGTGGATTCCATTCGGCCTGATTCTTGTTAACGCTAAACGTAAAGCCAATGCCACAATTTGAAAGATCGCTGCACGACGCCGTCACCTGGTACATGGTGGGCGTAATATGGCTGGTCCAATTAGTGCACTATCCGATGTTCGAATATCTGGACTGGGCTACCTTTGCCCGTAGTCACGCATTTCATACGGCGGAAATCACCATTGTTGTATTGCCCGGAATGTTGTTGGAACTCTATCTTGCTCTGCTCTTCTTATATCGACGAGCCGACTTACCTACTCTGTTCGGCTTTCTCTTGTTGGTCGCCATTTGGGCCACGACGTTTTTCGTGATGGTTCCCTTGCACCGAAGGCTCGGAGTTGAAGGCTATCAACTCTATCTGATCCAATCGCTGATTCGGTGGAACTGGGTTCGAACAATAGCCTGGACCACACGGGGCTTGATCGCCGCCTTCTGGCTCTAGATACTTATTTTTTGGCGCCGTCGCGCGTCATTCGGATGTTGCCAATCATTCCTTGGTTCGGCCCGCTAAGCGTCATTTGAAAACTAACGGGAGGATGGTTTGCCGACTTCAAGCCGTGAGCCCGCTTATGGCTTACGCGAAAAGTCAGGATCTTACCGTCGAACCCCAAATTGAACATAGGTTCGGACGTGCCTGGCGTAGATCGCGGCGGTTGGCCATCTTCGCGGCGAATCATGTAGAACATTGTTATCGCCAACGCAGGCAACCCATCCACTGGCTACGCCATAAGCCGGTGATGTCCCTGTAATCGGCTGCCCATGCAGGACAAATCAGCAACAAGAGAATTGAGGTAAGCCATCTCATTTTAGACTTCCTCTTTACGTCTGTTGCGGCGGCTTCGCTCCGCCTAAAGTTGCAGTGGCCAATGTTCCGCCGAGACCCATGGTCTCCACCGCCGAAGAAGGAACGATCACCATCGCGCCCTTTTCCTTGATTGCTTCATACAACATGTTCATGGCCCTCAGGTGCAGCGCCACTGGATTATCGCGATAGGATTCAGCCGCCTCGGCAAACTTCTCAGCGATCTCTGTTTCTGCCTGCCCAAGAATAATCCGAGCCCGCCGCTCACGTTCCGCTTGCGCCTCCCGCGACATGGCGTCCTGCAGTTGCGCCGGAATTTGGACATCGCGAATTTCGACCGATTGAACCGTGATGCCCCAGGGATTGGTCTTTTCGTCGAGGATGCGTTGTAGTTCGGTCCCCAGCATCTCGCGCTCAGCCACCATCTGGTGTAACTCATGCCGCCCGATCGATTCGCGCAACGCCGTCTGGGCGCTCATGGCAATCGCCTGTTCAAAATCCTGCACTTCCAAAATGGATTTCTCCGCATTCCATACCAGCCAAAAGACAATGGCATCGACGTTTACCGGAACTGTATCGCGTGTCAAGGTAGACTCGGCGGAAACGCTAGCTACACGCACCCGTTGATCCACCGACCGGCTGACCGTGTCGACTACGGGAACAATATGAAACAATCCCGGGCCCTTCAAACCCACGTAACGGCCGAAGCGCAGAACAGCAATTTTCTCCCACTGATTTGCCACCCGAATCGAGAACAACAAGTACAGACCAATGAGTATTGCGACGATCAAGAAGACCGGCGTGCCAGCGGCCGCGGAGGCCACAGTTCCTATCGCAACCGATAGCAAGAACAATGCCAGCCCCACGCTACAAATGCCGGTTTGGGTCAAGTTTGGTTTCATAAACTACCGTCCTTTGGGTTTGGGCTCTTTCGCCGTTGTTGATTTCGATTGATGTTCGGTCTGGATGTCGCGCAGTTCTTCCAGCAACTCTTCAATCGCGAAGCCCGCCATGCCGGCTTGAGCCACGAAATCGCCGACCAGTTGATCCAATTCCCGCTGCCTCTCAACTTGTTTGCGTTCCACTTTCTTTTGGCTGATAAAGGTGCCCGTCCCTTGCTGCGTTTCAAGGACGCCACGGATTTCCAACTCACGGTAGGCCCGTACGACCGTATTTGGATTGATCGCCAAATCCACAGCCAATTGGCGCACGGTCGGAAGTTGATCGCCAGACTTCAACGACCCCCCTGCGATGCCAGTCAAGATACGGTCGATGATTTGCCGGTAGACTGGGACTCCGCTTTTGAGGTCTAGCCGGATTGGAGGAGCCGAAGTCATCTATAGTAGTAGTGTACTAGTTTACTAACACAAGTCAAGAGTTAATTTGAAGCTATGATGAGGGAATATGAGATTACTCCTCGCGGTCCTCGTGTTAGCCAGTCACTGTATCGCCCAGACGCCGGAGGCCATGATTCAGAAAATTCTAGCCAGCCCCAAATACAAGGCGGCAACCACGTTTATTGAATCCGATCACGACCGCTTCGTTCGCGAACTGATTGAACTTACCGAGATCCCGGCGCCTCCTTTCAAGGAGAAGGCGCGAGCTCAAGCCTATCTCGAAAAGCTTCGTCAACTGGGCCTTTCCGATGTGGAGGGGGACCCCGAGGGCAATGTCATGGGTTTGCGCAAGGGAACCGGCGGCGCCCCGATGCTGGCGGTGCTTGCCCATCTGGATACTGTTTTTCCTGAAGGCACAAATGTAAAGGTGAAGCGAGAGGGGACGATCCTCAGAGCCCCTGGTGTTGGTGACGATACGCGGGGCCTTGCATTAATGTTGCAAGTCATTCGCGCGTTGGACGCCGCCAAATTCCAAACACAGAGCGACATTCTCTTTGTCGGCAATGTCGGCGAAGAAGGGGAGGGCGACTTACGAGGTGTGAAATACCTGCTGAGCAACGGGAAATATAAGGACCGCATCAAACTGTTCTTCTCCATCGACGGGGGCGAACAGGATCAGATCACCAATGGCGGGGTCGGCAGCAAGCGTTACCGGGTGGTTTTCACCGGACCGGGCGGGCATAGTTACGGAGCATTTGGCCTGGTGAATCCGGCATTCGCGATGGGCGCGGCTATCTCAAAATTCTCCAAACTGACGGTGCCGGATAAACCCAAGACAACCTTCAATGTTGGTATGGTGAACGGTGGGACTTCGGTCAATTCCATCCCCTTTGAGGTCTCGATGGATGTGGACCTACGTTCGGAATCACGCGACGAATTGAATAAGCTAACGGACAAATTTCACGGAATCCTTTTCGAGGCGGTTGAGGAGGAGAACAAAGCCCGTTCGACGACGCAAGGAAAGATCAAGGTTGAGGCGAAGTTGATCGGCGATCGTCCAAACGGCGAGACTGCCGTGGATAGTCCTTTTATGAAAATCGTCGCCGCGGCGGTTAGCGCTCTTGATCTGGTCCCCAACTACCGAATCAGCAGTACGGACGCAAACATCCCGATAAGCATGGGCATCCCCGCCGCGACGATTGGCCGAGGCAAAGGCGGACGCCAGCATTCTCTCGATGAATGGGTGGACGTGGAGAAGAAGTCCAGTGTCCAGGCGGCTCAAGTAGCTTTAGTAATGTTCCTTGCGATTGCAGGGACGCCGTAGTCCAAGAACAAGAGCCAACGACCCGCTCACGGTCATGTTAAGACATGTATCTGACCAACGTGACACGGTGTACAGATAGATCACCGCTTTCATGCTGGACGTTTTGTGATGCACACCCGAACAAAATTGACAATACGATGAAGGTGCTGGCACAATAAAGGTGTGCTCGCATGATGTGCGGATGTGGCGGAATTGGCAGACGCGCTAGTTTCAGGTACTAGTTCTCGCAAGGGAGTGGAGGTTCAAGTCCTCTCATCCGCACCAATAAAATCAATAAGTTATAACGAAAACGCGGCCCTTCGGGGCCGTTTTTGCTTGGTGCTGCTACGGTGTTTGCTACGGTTTTTCAAAAACCCGTGATAAGATCCGGGTATTGCACGAAGTTCCTACGGTACGGGCACTCTCGTCAAACGCGGAAAGATTTGGTACGTCACGTTCTGGGTGGACGGCAAGCAGCTTCAGAAGTCCTCGGGCTCGACGAATATCCAGGATGCAAAGAAGCTTCGCGATCAGATCCTGGGCAAGAAGGCGCGGGGAGAAATCGTCGGCTCGGACGCGGGCAAGGTCACGTGCCGCGAACTCCTGGACGACCTGCTCGCGCACTACGAGGCTGGGAATGCGAAGCCGACCACGACACGCGTCTTCCGATGGTGCATCGAAGCGAATCTCAAACCGTACTTCGGCGACGTAAAAGCCGCGACTCTTTCGACGCCAAAGCTGAAGGCGTATCGGGAGAAGCGCAAGGCCGACGGCGTAACCGAGACGACGTGCAACCGGGAACTGTCGATCTTGCGGATCGCGCTCAATCTCGGCCGCAAGTCTACCCCGGCGAAAGTCATTACGATGCCCTTCTTCCCGATGGTCCGAGAGGACAATGCCCGCCAGGGATTCCTCACCGACCAGCAGTACACCAAGTTGCGCGACGCTCTACCGGAGTTCCTGAAGCCGCTGTTCGTCACGGCCTATCACACCGGCGTCCGCCTCGGCGAGCTTCTCGCGTGGGATTGGGATCAAGTGGATTGGAACCAAGCCTTCATCACATTGAAGGCGTCGGAAACCAAGAGCGGTCACAGCCGGGCGGTGCCGATCCTGGACGGCGACATGCGGACGTGGCTGGAATGGGCACTGAAGGAATCGAACGGCGGCACCGCCGTCTTCCATCGCGACGGCCAGCCCATCAAGAGTTTTCGTCGGGCCTGGATTACGGCGTGTGAGGCAGCGGGCGTCCCGGAGCTGAAGTTTCACGATCTTCGCCGCACTGCGGTGCGCAACATGCGCCGCGCCGGAGTCCCGCAAGTTGTGCGTATGAAAATCACCGGCCACCGGACCGACTCCATGGAACGCCGCTACAACATCGTGGATATCGACGACATCAAGTCGGCGCGCGAAATGATGCAAAAACGGCAGAAGGACGAGGAATGAGAAGAATGCCCAGCGCGCCGAACGGTTACAATCAAGGTGTTATGGTCAGACAGCTTGAGGCCGCTTTCGAACATGGGATTTTGCGCCCGCTTGAGCCACTTGCTTTGCCCGAACACCAGCGTGTTCGCCTAACGCTTGAAGAGCAGACTTCGCCGCAAAACGGGAACACGCCCGACCAGGACCGCGCTCAGGTAAACGAGCGGCGCGAAGAATTTCTGTGGCTCGCCAATGAATCAGGCCCATACGCAGGGCAATGGGTGGCGCTCGACGGTAGCCGTCTGATCGCCCATGGAGCCGAACTAGCGGTGGTCAGCGAGGCTGCCCGCGCCGCCGGAGTGGACAGGCCCCTACTGACACATCTCCCTCCCGAGGGAGAACTACCGCTCGGCGGATGGTAGGGAGATGCACCAGCTTGCGTTCACACGCACTCACTCTTACGCCGGCCGCGATTACCACCTGACCATTTGAAGCCAAATCGGACCCAAGTGTTCCGTCTGATTGGATTTGAATTTGCCGATTTCGGGCGAGTTCGAGAATGGCTAACAGCAGATAAGACCTGCGGGATACGCTTGTCTGCTCTGAAAGTAAGCGAAGCCCATCGAGCGCCACAGCACCGGTAGTGCCGAACAGCGTGTGAAGATATACGATCATTTCGCCGATGGAAACGTCATCCTGCTCGACGCCAACCATTTGGTTCCAACGGAGCCGATCTTGCCGATGTTCGGAGGCCCAGCGGGCGAGTTCCCGCGCCTGCTGCATCAGATCCCACACGCTCAAAAAAGGATGATCGGAAACCTCCGCAATCTTTTCAGGTTCGCGGGAAAATCGGACACCCTCAACCAATTGACGCCGAGCGAGGTCCCTGGCCACCTGTTGGCGGTGAGCGGAGAGCATCTGCACCAGTTCGTCTCGGATCGGGTCGGCCACTGGGGTGTTGAGAGGATCTGCGGGCAGTAGCGAGCGCGACTTCCACTGGATCAGAGTGGCGGCCATGTGGACCCACTCGATGTCGAGATTGACGTTGAGGCTGGCGGCGGCGCGCATGTAGGCGAGATACCGGGCGACCAGGGGTGCCAAGGCCACTTGTTCAATCGCGATATTCCGACGGCGCACCTCGTCGAGCAGGAGGTCGAGTGGCCTCTCGAAGCGCGGAGGGCAGGGAATTAGCGGTCATCTTCGGGCTCCGTCGCCGCCAGCGGCGTTAAGGAATTCGGCCAACGGTCACATGAGGTCGGCTCCATCGTCATAGAGGATTACGAAGCGACCGGGACCGGTGGGAGAAGCGCGGCGCCAGCTGATCGTGGGAGGCAGATCGGAGAGCCGGGCCGGGCGTAGTCCGGGCAACGCCGTCCGCACTCGAAACTGACGCGCCGAGGCTTCGGAGCGCGCCGCGGCCAGGTGCGTGGCCACCCCTTGGCGCTTGCGAGAGAAAGCAGCAAACGTGCTGCCGCTGTGAAGGGCTTCGAGTTGCGCCAAAAGGGAAGTGCGGGGCAGAGAAAGGGGGTTCGCCCGCTCCTCCGCGCCAAATTTATGCATCAGCCGGATGCTGTCCCGCTCGCTGCAATGGAAGATCGCCTTGATGTCTGTACGACCTAGCCATTCAAGTCCATCAGCTTGGCGCACCACTTCAAGGATGGCGTCGAGACGGTCAAACCATTCGGGTGGCGGGCCATAGCGTGTGGAAACCCGCGCCAACCTGTTCATTCTGGCGCGAGCGCGCTCCTTTGGTCCAGTCTACACGATGTGGCGAAGTTCTGTCACTAGTGTAGTGTCCGCAAAATAACTAGACAGCCGTTTTTCGCTTTCGAGACTTTGGAGTCGTGCAGCCGGGCTGGATCTGTTCGAGCGTTTGCCGGCAACGGGTGAGCTTTTCTTGGATGGATTGGACGGTAGCGGTCCAGACGAAGGGCTTGGGGGCGGCATTCCATGCCTTCAAGAAAGCTTGGATCGATTCCTGCAAATCGGCGACGCTGAGAAAGACGCCACGGCGAATCGCTTTGCTGTCCAGGTGGCCAAACCATCGCTCGACCAGATTCAACCAAATGGAACTGGTGGGGACGAAATGCAGCACGAAACGCGGATGACGTTTCAGCCAGGTTTTCACCTTGGCATGCTTGTGCGTGCCGTAATTGTCCATGATCAGGTGTAACGGAATGTCCCCGGGAAACTCGATTTCGATGCGGCGCAAGAAGCGCAGGAACTCTTGATGCCGGTGCCTGGAATAGCATTCGCCCACGACTTTGCCTTCCAGCGTTTCCAGAGCGGCGAATAGAGTAGTGGTGCCGTTCCGTTTATAGTCGTGCGCCATGGTGCCGTAGCGGCCCTTCTTCAGGGGCAAGCCTGGCTGAGTGCGATCCAAAGCCTGAATCTGGCTCTTTTCGTCGACGCAGAGTACCAGTGCCTGCTGCGGCGGGTTCAAGTACAGACCCACCACATCGGTCATCTTTTCCAGGAACTTCGGGTCGCGGGAAAGCTTGAACGTTTTGCTTCGATGGGGTTGGAGTTTGTGAGCATGCCAGATGTTGTGGATGGTGGATTTGCTCACGCCCTGATTCTCCGCCAGGGTGCGGCAACTCCAGTGCGTCATTCCGGCCGGCTTGCTTTGCAGCGTCGCATCTACGATGGCGGCAATTTTGTCGATAGAATACTTGGCCTTACGGCCCCGCCCCGCCGCGATGTCCCAAAGTCCGTCGAGTCCCTCGACCGCAAAACGCTTCCGCCACAAAATAACGGTGTTGCGGTTCACCCCAAGCCGCTTGGAAACCGTGACATCCGATTCGCCGCCAGCCGTGGCCAGCACAATCCGGCAACGCAGGGCCACCTGTTGCGGAGTTCCGTGCGCCGCAATCCACTGTTCCAACTTCTGCTGATCGGCGGGTGACAGCGTAAGAGACTTACCCATGCACCAGCTTACCCTGATTCCGGTCATCTGTCTAGTTATTTGTTGTACACTACACTAGTGCTTACTTGCATTAGTACATAACTGTATTAGAATGTTTGGAGATGCCTCGACATGCTCCCCCAATTGATTGCACACCGGAAGATAAGGCCGAACTGGCCGCCATGGCTCGAAGCCGCAGCGCGGAAGCGCGGCTGGTTGATCGGTCCCGGATTGTTTTGAAGTGTCTTGAGGGAAAACAACTTCAGCAAGTAGCGCAAGAGTTGGAGATCACGGTGCCAACTGTTCGCAAGTGGAGGACGCGGTTCGCCCAGGGAGGCTTGGCGGCGCTTCACGACGAATCCCGATCCGGTAAACCTCCAACGTATGACGCGAAGTTTCGAGACCGTGTACTGGAATTGCTGGAACAGACGCCGCCGCCGGGCTTAAGCCATTGGGATGGCAGCACCGTGGCTCAGACCTTGAACGCCAGTGTTCATTCCGTTTGGCGAGTGTTGCGCAAGGAAGGGATTTATCTGCAGCGGCTTCGGACTTGGTGCGTGAGCACCGATCCAGAGTTCGCTCCGAAAGCGGCCGAGGTGGTGGGACTGTATTTGAATCCCCCGCTGAATGCACTGGTGATCTGCGTGGATGAGAAGCCGAGCATTCAGGCATTGCAGCGTCCGTCAGGCTATGTGGAAACCGACAACGGCGCAGTGGTGCGGGCAATGAAGAGCACCTACAAACGCAATGGCACGCTGAATCTTTTTGCGGCACTGGAAATCGCCACGGGCCAGGTGCACGGCCAAACGACGGAAACCAAGAAGCGCGAGGATTTTCGCAGGTTTCTTGAGTCCGTGATCGCGGAACTCCCTACCGACAAGGAGATCCACGTGATCCTTGACAACTACTCGCCGCACAAGAAGAACGAGGATTGGCTGGCGAAATTCGGCGGTAGAGTCCAATTCCATTTCACACCTACCTCAGCCAGTTGGCTCAATCAAATTGAAATCTGGTTCGGCCTTCTGACTCGGAAGGCGCTTCGCGGAGCCAGTTTCGCGAGCAAAGACAATTTGCGCTCAATGATCGAAGCTTTCATCAAACGCACCAACGAACATCCTAAGCCATTCAAATGGCGCAAGCGGGAAGTCAAAGGAAGCCAGTTGAGAAATACGCTTATTAACTTATGCAACTAGGCACTAGTTGTATTTGCCGGATGCCGCCTGCTCCCGTGATGAACACGAACGTCTTATGTTGGGTATCCGGTTGACTCAGGTTATCCCTGCATATTGTGGTGGTCTACTTCGCGGCTGTCTCGGATTTCGGATGAACAATCAGATCATAAGTTACCGGCTCCACGGCCACTGCTTGTTGAGCCAAGCGGAAGAAAAGT
>JANXXI010000035.1 GCA_025350695.1 Acidobacteriota bacterium | reverse complement strand
CCTTCAGCAGAGCAACACTCAGCCCGGCTGAGTTGGCCAGCATCACCAACCGTTGCACCAATATCATTGGCAACGGCAGCACATTCGGTATTTGCCGCTCGTGCAGAACCGGTGGGTTGAACGCAAGCAAGTAACTGCGTTCATAACCAAGCAAGCCGCGACCGTAACGGAGCGGGTTACAAGAGAGGAAAGAGTAGTTTGTATTGAGCCGGGCGGTCCAAGGAGTTGTTCTTGGGCCGCCCGATTCTTTTTAAGTTTCTGCAATTAGATCTTTGCCCGCAAGATAGTTCGTGAATCGGCTCGGGCGAAGCCAGGTTGCACCGCTTGCCGCGTCGTCCAGGGTTGTTGGCACTGGCCGGCGTCGACGTGCGGCCACTGTAACAGGTGTCGCATGGCGATCCGCGCGCCGATCTTGCCCTTGCCGCTGCATGGTTCCGGCAAGGTTCCACCAGCTCCAGCCGCCGCGCTACCCAACGTGCGCTGCGCTCAAAGCGCCAGGTCCAGTTAATGAAATTTCCAGGGACGGCAGGGGCGTGCGCCAGGACCACTCTCCTACCCTGCCTGCCGCATTTGCCCCAATGATGCCCGTTCTTCGCCTGTACGCGTCGAGGCGGGCAGCAGGAACCCGTCTGCCCTTCCCCGCCGGTGAATTCTGTTAGGTTCCGAAACCACCGTTCATGCCGGGCTTTGCCACTGTAGAAGGAAAAAGTTCTATATGGTATCTAGTAGCTATCCGACACCCTTTAGCTATCCAATAGCTTACTAGTATCTATCAGTTATCTCTTGACATTCTGGTAGCTATCCGATACTCTTTGGTTTCTGATACGAAAGCGTTTTTAATAGAGCGAACCTAATTATGCCAACCATCGTTTTTGCTAATCCTAAGGGCGGGGTAGGGAAGTCCACATCCGCTGTCATTCTCGCCACGCAAATCGCTGCCAAGGGAGCGGATGTCACTATCCTCGATGCCGATCCGAACAAACCCGTCTCCCAATGGTCGAAGCGTGGCAACATACCTCAAAACATCAAAGTCATTGCAGACATCTCTGAAACCACGATTATTGATGAAATCGATGCTGCGGCTGCGAAAACTCCCTTCGTCGTCGTCGATCTGGAGGGGACAGCATCAATGATGGTTGCCTACGCAATCAGCCGGGCGGACTTGGTTATTATTCCCCTGCAAGGCTCACAACTCGATGCCTCCCAGGGAGCTAAGGCCGTCAGCCTTATCAAGCAACAGGAAAAGGCCTTCAACAAAACAATACCTTTAGCTATTCTCTTTACCCGTACGAATTCCGCCTTGAAGCCAAGGACCTTAATTCACATTCAAGCAGAATTTTATAAACATGGCATTCGCGCCTTGAAGACGCAGTTACATGAGCGTGAAGCCTACAGAGCGCTCTTTTCTTTCGGAGGGACTCTTGAGACTTTAGATCCAAGTCAGGTCGGTAATTTAGAGAAGGCTTTATTGAATGCCCGAGAATACGCAGCCGAGATAGTAGCTATGCTAAAAGCCGAACAATCACAAGAAACACTGGTGACCGCGAATGTCTGAACGGGCCGGAGTGTTTGAAGGCAATGATTTCGACGTAACGGATTTTGCGCCGAAAACTACCCAAAAAGCACAGCAGCCTCAACCAGAAGCCGTCCGCAACGTGGCTGAAACCGCGAATTTCCGCAGCCGTGAGCCTGTCAAGCCCAAAGCCCCGAAAACAATTAAGAGCGATAGACGCTATCGCACCGGTCGCAATATTCAATTGAACACAAAAGTCGATCAGGAAACGAACGATTTGCTCTACGCGATATATGACGCACATCGTGACAAGAACAATTGGACACTAGGTCAGATCATTGGCTTCGCACTGAAAGCATTTCAACGTGAACTCGCGAATTATTGACAAGCTTCTGTTGGAATACGACTATTAAACCTTAAAAGAAATTAGAGCAACCAGAGCCATTGGCAGTCAGAGTTTTGGGCATATGCTTTACCACTTCGTGCTGAACCTATTTCAACTGGGAGGATCTTGGTGGCGGACATATGCGGGAACCGGATTTCCGCTGGTCCCTGATCGCGTTTCCGGCCATGCGTTTCTGGTTGGCTTCAAACCGATCCCAGTGCGATGGAACCTGGATAATCAGGTGAAGCGCTTGCAAATGATTCGCTTTCCGAACTTCGCGCATTAGTGGTGACTGACTTTTGCAAGACCCACAGGCTTTTAGATCTAAAAAGTCAATACAAGCGGATCTGCTGATCCCTCTTGGACCAGACCTCGAAGGATGCCACCTGGGCATCGCGAATCTGGGCCTTCAGGCTATTCAGCGACACCTCAATTCGTGTTGCTTCCTGCAATTTTGAAAACCACTCCGGCTGCTCGCGGCGGTAGGTTTTCATCTTGCCTTTAATCGCCTCTTGCAGGTGTTCATGCGGATAATGTTCGGCCAATAACCGGTTCACTTCTTGCTCGCAAAACCGATCATATTCCTCACGTAGCTGATATTGGCGGATGTCGGCGTCACACTCTGCTCGGGCTACTTGCTCTCTCTTCTTTCTTCGGCTGGTCGTCTCAAACGTCTCTGGAACACCCAAATTACTTTCAATGACCCATATGTAATAACCAGCAGGGTTTTGCATCCTGCCTCGCCGGTCGCTGTTGATGAAATGATCGGCATACTCGATTTGATCCATCACCGGTTGTGTGTCAGAGATATCGAGGGCCAGTTGCCGTGCTTTACGTTCCGTAACACCGCGACTCACCAATTCTTTGACCCAGTCCGGCAGGGTTGCCTCCAACGCCGCACGGGCTTCGGGATTCACAATCGCTGTAAAGTTCGGAAGCGAAAGGAGTCTATTACCTGGAGAAAGCACTAACTTGAAATCGCCCCCTCGCACAGTCCGCGTTAATTCCCAACTGGATAGATAGCCGATCTCGATCAACTCATCCATCGACGGCTGTAGCACTGATTTTGCTTTCGACAAATGGGGATAAGCCCGGATGTTCAGTAATTGGCAGAGGTCCTTATACCGCTTTTCGACTGTTGTGCCTTTGCTTGCGTAAAACCACACGATCAAATGGCCAAACAGAGCTTTCGCTATATCGCGGCCCAACCGCAAATAGGCGTTAAAATCGAGCGGCAGCATATAGCCCTCGTTGAGGTTACTTAGCTGCCAGGAAGATAGATGAACTTCGTAGAATTCAGACCGGCTACCGTCTCGCATTTCGTCGCCAAATAAAACCACACGATCAAACACGTGGAATGTATCGGACACATACCGCCGGCGGTCAGCTAGAAAGATGGAAGATTCAGAGGTGATCGTCGTTGCCACCATGCGCTTACACCAGTCGCTGATTTCGTCGTAGTGAAAACCGCCTTTTCGCAAACGCAGCAACTTGATCATGTCCGACCCTGAAAAACGCACCGGATTGGAAAGCTGCCCTGTTTGGTCGCGCTGGTCTAGAGCAATTTTCATAAAGGCCATGTACTTATCCCGATCCGAGGTAGTGGGCAGACCCAAACTGGCAACGCCTTCAATGACGGCTTTAGCCTGGATCTTCTGACCATCCGGGCGACGGATAATCTGGATGACTGTGCGTGAAAGCTCGTTGGTCGGAGCCGAGGAAAAGAATCCGACTGAGTGCAGACTTTTTTCAACCCGTACGACATCGATCTGGCTTTCTTCAACAACAATCAAACTTTGCTGTTCTGTGGGTACTGTGGGGTTGGCTGATGCCATTCTGTTGTTGTTGTTTAAAATACTATGAAACAAGTATGAAAACCTTTAGCAAATTGTAAAGCACTGATGAGTATAGAGTTAGACCCTAATTATTTCCACGGAACTACACCAAAGCTTCCACGGATCTACACCTTTCGTGCCACGGAACTACACCAAAGCTTCCACGCTTCTACACTTTACTTCCACGGATCTTCACCCGATTGCCACGAACCTACACCTAATTACCACGAATCTACACTGGCGTTTCCGGTCACCGCAGAGCGCTGTTTCCATGAAACTACACCATTTGGGGAGCGCTCAAAATGGAGCTCCGGTGACGAACAACCTTCGTGTTGTTGCAGAATTAGATAGCCCCTGCCGTCGGGGCTAAAAGTCCACGATCCTACATCTATTTGGAGGTTCAAACTAGCCTTGGTTCAGGTTTTCTTCCACGAAACTACACCAATAAACTGTATTTTTTGCCACGAAACTACACCAATCTCCGATTCGAAATAAATTATCACAACGGTGTTGGCGAAGTTGGTGTAGCTTCGTGGAAAATATACAGCTCATGTTTT
The DNA here is from genome assembly GCA_025350695.1 of Acidobacteriota bacterium. GTDB lineage: Bacteria > Acidobacteriota > Terriglobia > Bryobacterales > Bryobacteraceae > JANXSF01. Next base: position 8,088 of record JANXXI010000035.1, on the reverse strand, counting down.
GTTACTGGCGGCTCAGTAGTTTCAATACGTTACCGAAACGCGACGTAGCGGAGCGGATTCCCACCGGTGGGCATGATTAGGTTAGATCAAGCAGCGCTCAAACTGCTTAGTAACCGCATGCCAGGAGTAATGATTAGCCACTAAATTCCAGGCAGCTTCAGACATGCGATTCATAGACGGAACATCCTCTATCAGATCCAAACAGTGCTCAGCGAATAGGGCGGGGGTGTCGGCAATTTGGATTGTTTCCCCATCCCGATAATCCAAACCTTCGGCGCCAACGGTAGTGGAGATAACCGGGATGCGGGCGGCCATGGATTCATAGATCTTAAGCCGCGTGCCGCCACCAATTCGCAAAGGAACAATGGAAAGCTTCGATCCATGCAGCCAGGGACGGACGTCCGGGACGGTGCCGGTCACTTTGATGCCCGGTTTTCCGCCCAAAGCTAGCATGGCGGGGCCGGGCTTGCGTCCGACGATAGCCAGTGTTGTTTGAGGACGCTTCGCCCGGATCAAGGGCCAAATCTCAGCGGTAAACCATAGCATTCCGTCAATGTTGGGCATCCAATCCATGGAACCCAGAAAAACGAGATCAGCGAGCGGCGTGGCTGTTCCTTGTGGAGCAAAAAACTCCGTGTCGACGCCAGTGGGCACGGCGGAGATGCGCGAGACTCCATAGCGTTCCCGCATCATAATCGCATCCGCTTCCGATACCGCGATGACATTGCGGGCCGCGCGGCACACCTCACCTTCATAGGCGGCCATGCGTTTGGCTTGCATTCCGAAATACCAGCGGTGCAGGGGAGTCCTGCCATGCTGTGCATGGCGGTCCCAAATCATCGCCTCAACGTTATGCTGAAATAGCGTGCAGTTGGATAAATTGGAGAAATTAGCGGCGGGAAAAAGGAAGTCGCAGACAATACTGTCGAATGTGTGTTTGGCCAATACGGTCTTCAACTGCTGTTCAAACGCTTGGGATTTCCAGCGCGCCGCGGCTACCGGAAGCGGAGAAACCAAACCGGCTACAAGCTGGGCCGCAAAAGCGGGCGAGGTTTTTTCGGGAATGCGATGTTCCACCGGGTAGGCGGTTGTGCAATATTCCTTGGCCCGCGCCAACCCCTCGGGTTGCGCAGGATTGTCGTAGGCCAAATAGTGTACTTCGTGCCGCTGGTGCAGGCGCCGCAGCGTTTCCAGTGTTCGGATCTGCCCACCGCGATCAGTGGGGTGAAGGAAATCGGTTTTCACCCAGAGAAGTTTCATGAATTAGCGAAGAGTTAAATGCGCGGAGCTTTCGAGCAGGCTATCTTTTTTGCTGCCAAAAAAGATTTGACCCCACAGTTCAAGATTGAGCAGCCGCCACAGGCGGTCAGTGGCGTCTTCGAGTCCGCCCCGGTGCCGATCCAGTAACTCGCGAACCATTTTCATATCGAGCCGCGAGGAAAGAAAACTATTTGGATCGAGCAGAGACTTCAACAGGAAGTCGCTTGCCGGCTCGCGGAACCATTGCCGTAAGGGAGTGGGAAAACCCATTTTTGCGCGGTAGATAATGTCGTGCGGCAACAGGTCTTCGACAGCCTTTTTAAGAACATACTTTTGTTCAGAACCGCGGATTTTCATGTTATCCGGCAAGGTCATGGCCAGCGCGAGGAATTGATGATCGAGGAACGGAACACGGCTTTCAATGGAAGTGGCCATACTCATTTGATCCTGCTTCATGAGCAGTTCGACCAGATATGTTTTCTGGTCGGAGTAGAGCATGCGCGATAACAAATCCGCTTGCGGGCGGGCATTCCAATACTTGAGATAGTTTCCGTAAATCTGATCAGGCGATGAGGAAAGCAGCTCTTGTTGCTCTTCGAGGGCAAAGGCGCCGTAGAAATTATCAAGAAAGAGCGACTCTACCGAGTTGTCGCGGCCAATGAAGGTGTGGGAGATTTTGCGCCGGGCAGAGGCGCGAAGCAAATTCGTCGCCGAAATCCAGTCCTTAACGGAACGCCGCAATCCACTGGGAAGCACCGCCGCGTAGGCTGCGCTGGCGCGGGCATTGTGAAGATTCCAGCGATAGCGTTCGTAACCACCAAACAGTTCATCGCTGCCTTCGCCGGTTAGTACCACTTTGACGTGCTGCGCGGCCAGATGCGAGACAAAGAACAATGACACGCTGGAGGGCCAGGTAATCGGTTCGTCTTCGTGCCAGATCAACCGCGGCAGTGTGGAGAGAAACTCGTCGCGTCCGATCACGATTTCATGATGCTCGGTTCCAAGCGTCTTGGCTACCTGCGAAGCATAACCAAGCTCGCTATATTGCGCCTCCTGGTAACCAACCGAAAACGTCTTAACCGGTTGCTTGGTCATGCGTCCGACTAATGCCGTGATGGCGCTTGAATCGAGCCCGCCACTTAAGAAAGTGCCTAGAGGAACGTCGGCCATCAGGCGTAACTTAACGGTTTCTTCAAGACCCTGGCGGACGTCGTGAATCCATTCCGCATCGGATTTTTTGATAGGCGCGGCTGGTTCGGGTACATCCCAGTAGCGCTCGATCTTCAGGTCCAAACGGTCGCCCAGATGGCGCAAGGTCAGGTGGTGGCCGGGCATCAGTTTGCGGATTCCGCGAAACATTGTGCGATCGCCGCTTGAGTAACCGAAGGCCAGATATTCGGGAAGCAGACTGTCTTCCGGTTCGGTGGAAATGGCCGGGTGCTCGAGCAATGCCTTGATTTCCGAGGCGAAGGCAAACAGCTTACCGTCCCAATAATAATAAAAGGGCTTGATGCCGAGCCGGTCGCGAGCGGCGAATAGGGTGCGTTTGGGTTCATCCCAAATCACATAAGCGAACATGCCACGAAAGTGCCGTAGACTGGCCGGGCCGTACTCTTCATAAGAGTGCAGCAGCGTTTCGGTGTCGCAATGGGTTTTGTAAACGTGGCCGGCCCGTTCGAGTTCGGGCCGCATCGCCGAATGGTTGAAAATTTCGCCGTTGAATACAATGTGGCGGGAGCCGTCCTCATTGGGCATCGGCTGGTGACCGCCGGAGAGATCGACGATACTGAGACGTCTGTGACCGAGGTAAACTCCGTATTGGTCACGGGAAAAGAAGCCGAAATCATCGGGGCCGCGATGTCGGATAGCGGAGGTCATCCGTTCAAGGACAGCTTTGGATGAGGAAGGGGGCTGAAGAGAGAGAAACCCTGCGATACCACACATCTAGCTCTATTATAGCGGCAAGTGGGCGAATCCATAAAGTGCGGCGGCATGTTGGCGGCATGCAGAATGGTTGGTTCAAAGTATGAGATTGATACAGGGGTGGCCGATACCGGTCCACCCACCCCCCTCTTCTGCCGTAACCGCCAAGCAGACGATAATAAAGTGTGCCGGTCTTTCTTATCAGTATTGTTTGCCTGGTTTGGGTGGTTGCGGGCTGGCCCTTGTGGCTGAAATGGCGCGCGGCAAATTGGCCCCGTCCGTTCAAGACTGGAGGCGAGCCGATTTCAGTTTCCATGGTGATTTGCGTCCGCAATGGGGAGGCGCACTTAAGACGGAAATTGGAAAGCGTCTTTTCGCTCGACTATCCGCGCGAATTACTTGAAATCTTGGTGGTCAGCGATGGATCGACGGATGGTACGGATGCCATTGCCGAAGAGTTTTTCGGGCAGGGTGTGAAACTGCTTTGTGTGCCCTTCGGAGGCAAGCCCGCCGCCCTGAATGCCGCCCTGAAAGTGATCCACGGCGAGATTCTGTTGATCACCGACGTACGCCAAATGATGGAGAAGCAGAGCGTGCGAAAGCTAATCGCCGGCTTTGCCGATCCGGAAGTGGGGGTGGTCAGCGGCGAACTGTCGTTCATGGATTCCACCACTAACGAAGAGTCAAATATTGGCTCGTACCGGCAATTCGAGAATTGGATCCGCCGCCAATTGACTTTAGTCGATTCGATGCTTGGCGCCACGGGATGTTTCTATGCGATCCGCCGATCTCTTGCACAGCCGCTGCCGCCGGAGACGTTACTTGACGACGTCTATATTCCTCTTGCGGCGTTTTTTAAGGGCTACAGGCTGGTGTCCGAGCCTGAAGCGCGTGTTTATGACTATCCGACCTCGCTGGCTACCGAATTTCCCCGCAAAGTCAGGACTTTGGCCGGCAACTATCAATTGTTGAAGTTTTATCCGCAACTGCTTGGCCCCCAAAACCGCATGTGGGCCGATTTTGTTTCCTATAAGCTAGGCCGGTTGGTTATGCCATTCTTGCTAATTGGTTTATTGTTTTCCAGTTTTTGGCTGCCGCCTGTTTGGAGAGAAGTATTTGTGGGCTTGCAACTGGCCGGCTACGGATTGGCGGCGATTGATGGATGGTTGCCGGATGACATGGCGATTAAGAAGCTCAGCGCATTGGCCCGCACCTTCGGGGTTATGATGCTGGCGGCGTTATGCGCCATATCAGTCTGGTTCGTTCCGGCGCAACGGCTATGGATGCCGACGCAAATGCCCGCTAAGAAAACTGGGTGAATTCCACATGCGCGGGTGGCCGGGCGGTGTATATTGGCGCAGAAATCGGGTGAAGCCGCGTTGCCTCTCAATGGTAATATTGAGAATAAATAGAGCAGAAGGATTAAGGAGCCTCTAATGTCAAAACCAAGACCGATGATCATGTTGGAGTTCAACGAATTGAGCCCAACTTTAATGGATCAATTCATCGCCGCCGGAAAACTTCCTAATTTCGCGGCGCTCAAGGCGCAATCACAGGTTTACACTACCGAGGCCGAAGAGATCGCTCCCAACCTGGAGCCCTGGATTCAGTGGGTGACCGTACAAACCGGCCTTTCGTTCAAAGAACACGGTGTATTCGACTTGGGTGATGGCCACAAGGTTCCGTTTCCGCGCGTATTCGATCTGTTGAATGACGCCGGTTACAAACAGTGGATCTGCGGCAGCATGAATGCGGCGTTGAACAAGCCTCTTAATGGGCATTTTCTCCCCGATCCTTGGTCGGTTGGTGTAGAGCCCTATCCGAAAGAAGAGTTCCACGATTTCTTTGATTACATCCGCCGCAATGTACAAGAGCACAGCCGGGACAAAATGCCGGTATCGAAAGCCGACCAGTTGCGCTTTCTGGCCTTCATGCTGAGCAACGGCCTTTCCCTCAAAACCATTCAGGCAACCATCAAGCAGCTGATGTCGGAAAAAGGCGGTAAGTTCCGCTGGAAGCGGGCCACTATTCTGGATCGCTTGCAATGGGACGTGTTTGCCCATTACTGGAAAGCCAAACGGCCGGATTTCGCGACATACTTCATTAACAGCACGGCGCACTTCCAACACATGTATTGGCGCAACATGGAGCCCGATAAATTCAAACTTAAACCCACAGAGGAAGATCAGAACGAATATAAAGACGCAGTGGAACTAGGCTATACCGCCATGGACGGAATCATTGGGGATTGCCTAGAGTTGGCGGGTCCCGATACGGTGGTCGTACTGGCTACAGCGCTCAGCCAACAGCCCTGCCTGACTTACGAAGACAAGAACGGGAAAACTCTTTACCGGGCCATTGATCCGGACGCGTTCTTTGCCTGGTCCGGTGTCCATTCCCAATATCGCTACGCACCGATCATGTCCGAAGAATTCCTAATGTACTTCAAGGAAGAATCGGATGCAGCCGAGTGCCTGCGTCTTTTTGAGGCAACGACGATTGACGGCAAGAGTCTGATGAATGTGCGGCGGGCCGGCAATGAAGTACATGCCGGCTGCTCTGTGTTCAGCGCTACCGGTAAAAACGCGGTGGTGCGCAATGCCAAGGGCGAGGAAATGCCGTTTGGCAAGCTCTTCTACCAGGCTGGAGGGGTGAAGAGTGGCATGCATCATCCGGATGGAATTTTCTGGATCCGGGATAGTGCGAAGCAGCCTGTACAAGAGCCGCGTCGCATTTCGTTGCGCCGTGTTGCGCCAACGCTGTTGGCTCATTTCGGCGTAGCCAAGCCCTCTTACATGAAGTTGGACGCATTGCAGGTAAAGAATACAGAGTCTGAACTGGCGCCGGCGGCCCGATAAATCGCCGAGTAACTTTGCCCCGGCTTGATTAAACACAAGCCGTCGGCTGCAACCCTATAACACTTGCGTTTTGAGTAAGTTCTTGGAGTACAAATGTTATTAAAAAAGGCACGATTGAGTTTGTTGGCGATAGCCGCGGCCATGTTCTCACCGGCGGCTTTTGCCGATCCACTGGCCGCAAGGACTCTGGTGGTATATGCGAGTAACTCACCGGATTCAGTGGCGGTCAAAGATCATTACATCGCCGCCAGGGCGATAACCAATACCTGCCCGATAACGCTGCCGGATATTACGGCGGCCAGACTAAGTCAGGCCGATTATGTTACTTACATACGCAATCCTGTTCGAAGCTGTCTGAATGCCGCGGGCCCGGCAAACATCCTGTATATAGTTTTGGCCTATGTCCGTCCGTACGCTCTGGACACTAACTCGTTTTCTTACGCGATTGATTCCTACTTGGCGGACATTTGGGATCAATATTCCACGCAGAACTTCAATCCGGTGCCCACGGCAACTCATCGCTACTATGCCCCCAACCAGAGCCTGGGCAACTTCTATCTACCCTTTCAGAGCTTTCAGGCTTTTCGCGCAACAGCCAGGGCCAGTCTAATCTACTCGGTTTGGAGGCTGGACGGCGCGACAAAAGATGTAGCCAAGGGATTAGTGGACAAGGCTACGGCGGCGGCGATGAACGGTTTAACTGGGGCAGCCTGCATTGATCGTAATCGCGGAGATATCTCCGGACTTCCTGATTCCGGCTATGGGCAGGGCGAATGGGATCTCCGCCGCGCCTCGATCTTTTTTGGCCAAGCCAATTTTGCGGTCACCGAAGATCAGCAAGAAAACGAGTTCGGCACGAGTCCGGCGCCACTGAAGTGTCCAGCCGATGGAAGCCCTGTGGCTTTCTTTTCCGGATGGTATTCCCTCAATAACTATAACGGGCTTGGCGTGTTCACTTTTGCGCCCGGAGCGGTCGGAATCCACCTTGATAGCAGCGCTGCCATCGATCCCCGGTCTGGTACTAATTGGGTGGCTAACGCCTTGAAGGAGGGAATCACTGTAACCGCTGGGGCAATGGCCGAACCTTATCTTGAAGGCATACCCAGGCCTGGTGGTGTTGCGCGCAACCTGCTTGAGGGCGCCAATGTGGGCGACGCGTTTCTCCGCAATACGCGATGGATAAAGTGGATGATTCTAAACGTCGGGGATCCTCTTTATAGGCCGTTCCCGACCGGGTTGGCGCCGTTCAATACTGGGGCGGTGCAAGACTCACTTTACCTTGCACTAACCGACGTGGTTGGAGGCCGAGGTACAACCGGCACGGTAAACCTGGCCACTGTCGCGCCGGTTGGAGGTCAAACGATTTCTCTATCCAGTTCCATTACAGCCGTCTCGGTGCCAGCGAGCGTTCTGGTTCCCGAGAATGCCAAAAGCGTTAGCTTCCCAATTACTACTTCGGCAGTTTCGGCCACGGCGTCCTCCTTCATAACCGCATCGTTTGAGACGAAGACGCTTCAAAACACGCTTACGGTGAATCCTCTACTAGGGGGACTTGGTCTCTCCAGCGGTAGGGTGTCAGCCGGAGCCAGCCTCACTGGCGCTGTTTTCTTGAATGGAAGCGCTCCGGCTGGCGGAGTGGTGATTGCGTTGGCCAGCACCGATACAAGTCTCGCTACGGTGCCGTCCACAGTTACTGTTCCCGCCGGTCTAGGCCGCTCCAATTTTCAGATTGCCACTAGCCAGGTGACTACCGCTAAAACAGTAAAGATACAGGCCACATATGCCGGCAATATGGTGGAAACAACGCTCAATGTGCTTCCAGCATTCGTCCGCGTGGGTTTCGACAGCGCTACGGTTAACTCCGGAGGATTTGCCGTATTCAATTTCACTCTATCCAATCCAGCCCCGGCGGGCGGAGCATTGGTAACGGTGACTAGCAATTCAGCTGTGGCGCCATTGCCTAGCAACCAGGTGGTGGTACCGGCTGGTCAGACTTACGGCCAAATTGGTTTTACCGTGGGAACGGGTCCAGCCACTGCGACGATTA
>JANXXI010000032.1 GCA_025350695.1 Acidobacteriota bacterium | reverse complement strand
CCTTCAGCAGAGCAACACTCAGCCCGGCTGAGTTGGCCAGCATCACCAACCGTTGCACCAATATCATTGGCAACGGCAGCACATTCGGTATTTGCCGCTCGTGCAGAACCGGTGGGTTGAACGCAAGCAAGTAACTGCGTTTATAACCAAGCAAGCCGCGACCGTAAGGGAGCGGTTACAAGAGAGGAAAGAGTAGTTTGTATTGAGCCGGGCGGTCCAAGGAGTTGTTCTTGGGCCGCCCGATTCTTTTTAAGTTTCTGCAGCAAGTAACTGCGTTCTCTAACCCGGCGAGTCGCGACCATAAGGGAGCGGGTTACAAGAAGTGAAGGGTAGTTTGTATTGGCTTTTTCCAAGAGAAGCTCTTGCAAAACTCGGGTCTCGGTATTCCGAATGTTGCAATAGGCGCAAGTGTAAGCAACCAGTGCTTAGTTGCGGTAGTACATTATTGGATTAAAATGTTTGAGAGATGCCCAGACATGCAGCGCCTCTAGAATGTTCGGTGGAAGTTCGCTCCGAATTGACGGCGATGAGCCGGAGTCGTAAGGAAGAAACCCGGATGGTGGAGCGCGCCCGTATTCTGCTCGCTTGCTTGGAAGGAAAGGAAATTCAGCAAGTAGCACAGGATGGGGTGGGGCGGAGGGCTTTACGCACCATCACTATTCGTCGACTGTTTTCCACAACCCCCGGCCCTTGACCAAACCTGACAGAAAGCTCCCTATCCGCTAGGCTGGGAAGATAATCAGGAGATCAAACCATGGAAGTTCTGAAACAAACTTCCGGAAACCCACAATCCAAGAGTATTCTGAATCTCAAAGACGGATCCCAAAACCTCTCCGCCAAAGGATTTATTAGTTTTTGCTTATCCGCGTGCATCTGGCGTGTATCTGCGGCCAATAATGAAGTGCCGAAAATCAGGAAAACTTCGCTGCCCTCCAATGAACCCTTCGAATCACAACCTATTTCAAAAATTCTAAAAACCACCTATCTTACTCAATCCAAACCCAAACCGGGCAACAGCACCCGTCTTCCCGCATCCGATTCCCTTGCCCGCCGCGCTACTCTTGAATCGGGATTAAACATGCCTTCAACCGCATACAACTCGCTCTTGGCCGTGGCCGAACAGGTAAAACTGTTTATAACCCCATCGCGCCAAACCTTCGCCGAACTTCCATGCGGCGCCGTCCCGCTCTGGTCCGAAGACTTCTTCACCTGGTGCATAACCAAATTCAGCTTCCAAAATTTCCCCGCATCCATAACCTACAACAAGGTTCTAAGGACGCTCGACGAAAACGCTCAGGCTCAACCCCGCGAAGCCATCCAACCGGCCAACCTCCGCACCGCCACCACAAAAGGCGGTTACCAAATCGACCTAGGCGCCCAGTCAGTCGAAGTAACCGGCAAACACTGGAAAATCGCCTCACCCGCCGCCGATGCAATCGGGGGAAGCTTCCTCCGCCCCATAGCCTCCCGAGTCCTCCCACTTCCCACCCATTCCGACACGCCACTCCCCGACCATCTCCGCACCGCCTTCGGTCTTCCAGCCCCCGATGAGAATCGGGCGATCTGTCCCGCCAAAGCCCTCGGCCAATGGCTCGAACTAGCCCTCCGCCCCGACACCGAATGCCCCCCGCTCATCCTAACCGGCGAACTCCGCGACGAAGCCGCCGAAGCGATCCGCAACCTGATCGACCCTGCCTCCTGCGCAATGCTCCCCTTCCCAACCGGCCGCAACGAAGCCGCCTGGATGGCCCTCTATAACCGAGTCCTAGCCTTCCCCATCTACGGAAAAATCACCGAATTCAAAAGGAAGCTAGTGAAGGAACTCTCGCGTGGCCTCTTCAACGCCCGCATCCGCCAAACCGACCACAAAGATCCCATCAGGCGATTCGAGCAATTAGGCCGCCCCGTAATTCTGACGATGGACAAGGCCGCCGATATCTGCCCCAACCAGATCGTCATCGAAATCAACAAATGCAACCCACTGCCCCAACAGGAAGTGTTGGCGGCGCTCTTCAATCAGATGGTACGCAGCCTGCGCAACGAACCCAAACCACAACACGAGCTCATGGAAGCGGAAGCCGCAAACATGGGTCAGCCACTAGCGATCCTTCACGCCGACCCACCCGGCCCATAGCCGCCGTCCGGTGCGGAGGGCAACCCGCAATGGCGACGCACCGGCGCCAAAATGAACAAGCACCCGCTTCGTAGGATCTTTGCCTTGAAAATAATGTTCCGTCGTAGACGAATCGTGGCTCAGTTCCGTAATGGTTCAGAGCCAGATTTGATTCGCCGGTTCGGTTCGATGAGGTTGTTCTGTGCAGCCTCCTGATCTTTCTCAACTGAATACATATCACTTAAGTGGAATACCCGGATTCCAAGTGCGCCACGCCTTATCTTTTCTCCAGTCTTTGATGGGGCCTTTGCCTGCGGAGGTTGTGACGGCTCGCTTGGAGTTTCCGGTGGCGGCAATGGTGGCGGGACCTGCGCCAATAGCCCTTTGACTATCTGGTCGATGGTGGCTTGATTGGCTCCGAGTTTCTGGAGCTTCTTGGCATGGATCCGAATGGATTTCTGCCGCTCCATCTCATGCACCACTTCCGGATCCGGTTCCCGATACGGCTGCCCACTCTTTAGAATCGCGTGGACAACGCGAAGCACGCTATGAGCTACAGCGATGTTGCTTTTGTTTTGCCCAAGCTTGTTCGACCACCGATGATACTTCCGGCGGAACCCAGACTCCCGCTTATGCACCGCACCCCAACTTGCTTCCACCAGCGATGCCAGTAAGAACTTATTCGCTCGTTTAATATGACTACTCTTGCTCTTACCCGCCGAGCGGTTATTACCGGGGCAGATTCCGGCCCAGCTACACAAATTTTCCGCAGTTTCGAACTGGTCCATGTTCGGTCCGATCTCGGCAAGGATCGCTGTGGCGTTCGCTTCTTTGATCCCGGGTATGGTCTTCAACAACTCAAATTGCGCCCGGTATGACTCCAGCTTTTCGGCAATTTTGTTTTCCAGCCGCTCCAACTGGTTGTCCAACATCACAAGGTGTTCCACGCTTTGTTCGATCAACCAACGGTGATGATCAGATTCATGATGGCCAACTCGTGCAGCGTGACTTTCATTTTTGCTTGGCGCTTTTGCTCCGGGCCTTTATTTCTTTTCTAAGAAAGTCCGTTGCTTCGCGCGCTGTGAATGGGCCGGCGTTATGCCCGGCTCTTTGGCGGTTTTCCGGGCGCGTTCCAAATCGCGGACAATCGCCTTGTGCTATTCCGTTTCATTCCCCCCTGCGTTCGAGGCTTGACTTGCGTTGGACCGAATACCCAATCCGCCAGCCCCTCATAGCACCACCTCCCGCACACACCCACGCAAATCCATCTCAAACTCAATCGTCTCAATCGGCGGTCGCGTCGGATACCACACCACCCCATGCGCCCTCGCCCCGCCCATCTTCGCCAACACTTCCCGCTCCCAAAAATCGCCCAAATTGAAAACCGTATAAACGTTCACCGCCGTCGCCAAATCCCACTTCACGCCCAGCGCCTGCACCCGCCCGTCCATCAGCCCCATCACAAACCGGGCCTTCTCGCGCAGCGCATCGGCCGACGTCTCACCCTGCCGCACCACATCCTCCGGATTCAACGACCCCTCCGGCAACTCCCCGCCACCGGCCACCACAAATGTCGGCCGCTTCGTATCCGCTTTCACCGTGAACGAAAACCCATACAACGACGGTTCCGCGGGCGGATCAAACTTCGGAGCCACATTCGTCCGAGCCACCGGATTCAACCCTTCCACAAAAAGGCCCCAACTCTTCAGCAACTCCACATAGCCGCCGTTGAAGTCATTAAATCCGCCGAACGTAAACGGCTTGGGCGACCGCAACTCCACGCCAGCCAACGCAACGCGCCCCCGGCCCACCCGCTTCAAATGGGTGTCAATCATTTCGAAACCCTTGCGCCACGGCACGGGCGCAAGCAGCCGAGCATGCTCCACCGCGTAACCGGCATGCGCCACCACGCCCCCGGAATACGGCGCAATGCCTTTCAAGAATGAGTAGTTCCCTTTCGGATTTGCGATCAACATATGGCTCTGATTGGTTATTGTAGAGGATTGAGCACACTCCCTCTAACTTTTTTCTACGCGAACCTCGGCCTCGCCCGTCGCCTCGAACTTGCCTGTGCCCAAGCCGCCGAAGCCCACGCTGCGGCCCATCGCGAACTCTACGCCGATTCCCAAGCCTGCTGCCTCGAAGTCAACGGCGCCCGAGCCTCCTTTGTCACCGCCGATTCGCCCCTGACTCACGTGCTGAACCTCGGCATGACCGGCCCGCTCGAAGAGGGCGACCTCTACGAGATCGAACATTTCTACGAGGACCGCAGCCCGCAAGTGACCATCGAGCTCTGCCCACTTGCCGTGCCCGATGCCCTCGAACTGCTCGTCAAGCGAGGCTACCTCCCGTTCCAATTTGAAAACGTTCTGGCCCGCCCCATTCCCAACGAAACGTTTGCCTTCACCCCGTCTCTACCGATGCTTGAACCCGAAGCCGAGCTATGGTCCCGCACGCTAGCCAAAGGCTTTTCCGAAATGGACGACCCGCCAGAGGAGGCGAGCGAAAGCGGACGCGTCCTGCACAAAGCCCATGGCCTGCGCGGCTTCGGCATCGAGATCGATGGCCATCTCGCCGCCGCCGGCGCCCTGGAAATCCGAGACCAAGTCGCAACCTTTTGCGCCGACGCCACTCTACCTGCCGCCCGCCGCCGAGGCGCCCAGACGGCTTTGATCCAAAATCGCCTCATCGAAGCGCAAAAAGCCGGCTGCGATATCGCCACAGCCATGGTCTCGCCAGGGTCGCTCTCTCAGCACAATTACGAACGCCACGGCTTCCGCGTGATGTACACCAGAACAAACTTCGCCAAGATTCGGTAAAATTCTAGCTTCATGAACAAAACGCTTTGGCAGATTCTGTGGGCCTTGGTGGCCGTCACCGCCGCCGTCACTTTAGCCGGCGTCGCGATGCATCGCGGCGAACCGGTCAACTCCATGTGGCTGGTGGTGGCCTCGGCCTGTACTTACATAACGGGCTATCGTTTTTACGCCTCGTTTATCGCCGCCAAAGTGATGGCTCTTGACGATAACCGCGCCACACCCGCGGAGCGTTTGCGCAACGGACACGATTACGAACCCACCAATAAGTGGATCGTCTTCGGCCACCACTTCGCCGCCATAGCCGGACCCGGTCCTCTCGTCGGCCCAACGCTAGCCGCGCAGTTCGGCTACTTGCCCGGAACGCTCTGGATCATCATCGGCGCGGTCCTCGGCGGCGCAATCCAAGATTTCGTAATCCTCTTCTGCTCCGTCCGGCGTGACGGCAAATCGTTGGGCCAAATGGCCAAGGAAGAAATCGGAAAGGTGGGCGGCTTCACCGCGTTGATCACTGTACTGCTCATCATGATCATCCTGCTCGCCGTGGTTGCTCTGGTCGTTGTGAACGCATTGAAGGGCAGCCCATGGGGAACATTCACCATCGCCGCCACCATGCCCATCGCCGTTTTCATGGGGCTTTACCTACGATTCTGGCGTCCAGGAAAAGTGCTCGAAGCGTCGGTCATCGGCTTCCTGCTTGTACTCGGCAGTATCTTCGCCGGTGAGCAGGTTGCGCACTCCGCCACCTGGGCTCCCTACTTCACGTTGACCGGCTTCACTCTGGCGATCTCGGTAATCGTCTACGGCTTCTGCGCCAGCGCATTGCCAGTCTGGCTGCTACTCGCGCCGCGTGACTATCTATCCACATTCGTCAAACTCGGCGTCGTACTCATGCTCGGCGTTGGTATCTTGTTCGTCCAACCCAATCTGCAGATGCCTCCGCTGACCCGCTTCATCGATGGAACTGGCCCCATCTTCGCGGGATCCATCTTCCCGTTCTGCTTCATCACCATCGCCTGCGGCGCCATCTCAGGATTCCATTCGCTGATCTCCTCCGGCACGACCCCCAAGATGATCTCGAAAGAATCGCACATCTTCCCCGTCGGCTATGGCTCGATGCTGCTAGAAAGTTTCGTCGCCATTATGGCCATCATCGCAGCCTGCGTACTCGACCCGGGCGTCTACTTCGCCGTCAACTCCCCAGCGGGTATCATCGGCGCAACGCCCCAAGCCGCCGCCGCCACCGTCTCCGGTTGGGGTTTCCCCGTGACAGCCGATCAGATGGCCCAACTCGCAAAATCGGTCGGCGAAGACACGCTCTTTTACCGAACCGGCGGAGCACCATCGCTCGCGCTAGGCATGGCCCACATCTTCGCCAAAGGCGGTGGCGGAGAGGCGATCCTCGGCTTCTGGTACCACTTCGCCATTATGTTTGAAGCGCTCTTCATCTTGACGGTGATCGACGCGGGCACGCGCGTCGGCCGCTTCATGCTGCAAGATTTATTGGGCCATGTTTACGAACCACTGGGCCGCACCAGTTGGATGCCTTCGGTGATTTTCTCCAGTCTGGTAATCGTTCTAAGTTGGGGATATTTCCTAGTGCAAGGCGTGCTTGATCCGTTAGGCGGTATCAACACCCTGTGGCCCCTATTCGGTATCGCCAACCAGCTACTCGCCATCATCGCGCTCTGCCTCGGCACCACGATTCTAGTAAAAATGTACCGCGCCCGTTACATGTGGATCACGGTCATGCCGATGTGCTGGCTGGTGATCGTTACCTTCACGGCCGCGCTTCAAAAGATATTCAGCGAGGTTCCTCGCATTGGTTTCCTTGCCCAAGCCAACGCGCTGGAAGCGCATCTTGCGGCGGGTAAAGTGGCGGCTGCCAAAGTCTCTGAGGTGAAAACGCTGATCTTCAATAACCAACTTGACGCTGTCGTCTGCGGCATTTTTCTCGTGCTGGTGGCGACGATCTTGATCGATTCCCTCGTTCTATGGACCGGTCTTCTACGTGGCCAGCGTGCCGCAACCAGCCTTGAATCGCCCTTCGTTCAAAGCCGTTTGAGCGCGGAGGAAATATGAATCATCTCCGCAAACTAGGCCGCATCCTTCTTGGGATTCTGCGTGAGATCAGCGACGAAAGCGCCTACAAACGGCACCTGACGGCGCATCAGGCGCAGCATTCCGGCGAAGAGTGGCGCCGCTTCTCTGAAGAACATTTGAAGCAAAAGTACGCCCGAGCCAAGTGTTGCTAGTTATGCGGGTATTTCTTCTAGGAATTTCAAAACAGCCTCCGATTCTTGGCGTGCAGGATCATCGGAATCTTGTTCGGTCCTAGCGTCTTGTGACTGCCGGGAAACGCGGCGCAGGCTGCCTTTACGACTTCTAATTTCTCCATCAGGGCGGCGGCCCATGCGCGAGGCGCCGCCCACTGCTGTTTCAAAATCGCCTCGCCCCAAATCCCAGGTCGCGTCGATCAGCGCCGGCTGGGCTTCGGCCTAAACTTTGTCTGTTCCAAACTGCCGTGCGCGGCGACGACTAAAACCTCAACCAGCATGGCCTCAAGCGGGGGGCCATGGTCTGGGCGGGCAAGTCCTAGCGTCATGGAAGCGACGCCATTGCCTGAGGGTATCACTATGGGAAGAGTTTTCGGGCTGCAAACGTTACAGGGTAGGCGAGCAAAAGGAACGCCAGGGCGATGATGCTGTTCTGAACGTCGTTTTGCGCCACCCCAATCAGATATGTAACGCTGGCGGCTATGACTAGCATCGTGGTCCATGGCGAGCCCCAAGCCTTGAACGGCCGATACAAATCCGCGCCGCGCCGACGTAGCACGATCAACGCGAGGAATGACGAGGCATAGTTGACGACGAACATGAATGAGCCCACGGCGGAGAGTTTTTCGAAGCTGCCGGTGACGGTGAAAAATAGGATCAGCGAAGTGCTAAGCACAAGCCCGTACGTGGGAGTGCCCGCGTCATTCACGGTTGCTATTTTATGCCACATCAATCCGGCGCGGCCCATGGAAAAAGCCAGTCGTGAGTTCATTAGGATCATGGGATGGATCACCGCAACAGCCATTACGAGCGAAATCAAAGTCACAAAACGAGCGCCGTTCGGTCCCAACAAGTGCTGCGCCACATCGGCCGCAGCCAGTTTTGAGGCCGCCAGTTGCGGCATTGGCAGAACATAGAGGAAGGAGGCGTTGACCGCTAAATAGGTAAGGATGATCACCACAACTCCAAGGATCATGGAGCGCGCCATACCGGCTCCTGACTCGCTGTTTTCCTCGGAAAAGTAGACGGCGCTGTACCACCCGTCATAATCCACGATGATGTAGCGAAGGGCAAGGAAAGCTCCGCCGAAAGCGGTCCAACCCGCTTCGTGAGTCACGGAGATCACGGCGGGGGCCGGCTTGCTTCCGCCCAACCAAATACAACATCCAATGAGGAAAAGCAGGGCGCCGGTTTGCAGCACCGCCGTCCATTCCTGGGCGCGGCCGCTGGCTCGGATGCCTTGCCATTGGATCAGCGCGAAGAATAGAATTGCACCGACGGAGAAGGCCACCTCTTCACCGGCGAGCCCGGGCCAGAGGGCCACGGCGAAATCCGCTCCGGTCACTGCAATGGATGCGGCCGCGGCTGAAGTTGCGATCAAGTCGCTCCAGCCAATGGTGACGCCGGCGGCTTCACCAAAAGCTTCGCGGGCGTAAACGTAAAGTCCCCCTGCTTCAGGCAGAATGGCGCAGAGTTCGGCCATCGCCATGGTTCCAAGCAACGCGTAGAGACCGCCCAACGCCCAAAGACCGAGCATCATTGCAGGGGAAGCCGCTTGGGCGGCAACGAAACCGGGAGAACGGAGAATCCCCGGGCCCACGGTTCCGCCCACGGTTACGGCGACGGCGAAGGCAGCCCCCAGCACCTTCTGCAACGTTCCTGATTGTTTTTCCGCTTGGTTCAAGATTTTCAGTATACGAGAATAGAACATGCGTCATTTCTTTTTAACGTTCGTTTTTCTAGCTTCGTGCTTCGGCCAGATTGGACCGGCTGGAACTGATCCCAACTCCGATATTGTGTGGGTCAATCGACCGAAGCCAGACTCATTGCCCGCTGGTGTTTCGCATCACACATATTTCAGCCAATCGATGAAGCATGAGGTTGGGTATCTGATTTATTTGCCGCTCGATTACTTTGAAGCCGGAGCCCGTCGATACCCCGTGATTTACAACCTGCATGGGGCTGGCGGGAATGAACTGCATGGGCAACAAGCGGCGGAGATTCTGCATAGGGGAATCTCCAACGGCCAATGGCCTCCTATGATTCTTGTGATGCCGAACGGAGGAAAGTACACCTACTATAAGGACTCCGCTGACGGTAAATATAGGGGTGAAACTACGATCATCCGGGAGTTGATCCCGCACATTGATGCAACCTACCGAACGGTTGCATCGCGAGCCGGGCGGGCCATTGAAGGGTTTTCGATGGGTGGGCGCGGGGCGACGCGGTTGGCGCTGAAGTATCCTGAGATGTTTTGTTCCTTGTTCAATCAAGCGGGGAACGTGTTCCACACCGCTGATCTTTACGATCCCTCGAAGCCCGACGTGTATCCGAATAATTACTTGGGAAAGGACAAGGCCCGCTATATAGAGGATGATGCCTACCTGTTGCTGGCTAAGAATTTGGATCGGATCAAGGCTGGGTTGCGGATACAAGTTGCTTGCGGGACAAAGGACGACGGGCACCTACCTTCCGTCCGTGAGTTTCATCAAGCGCTGGTGAAGGCGGGAGTGGATCATACTTACTGGGAGATAGAGGGTTTGGCGCACAAGCAGACGGAGATGCTTGCTCAGTACAAGGGCATTTGGTTCGACTATCATGTAGAGTCATTCCGCCGTGCGGGGCTAACAAAATAAGTTCTTTCCGTCGTCGGCGAGTACTTTTAGGTTGGGGCGTGTTTAATCGGAATTGAGAATTTTGAGAGGAGCATTGTGGATTGGGCCGCCCCTCATCTATAATTCAATATTCGATGGAGCTGGCTCCCGATGGGATGCTGGACGGAAAAGGAGACGGAACGCGAGATGGATGAAACTACAGTCAAGATAGTATCTGCGGTATTAGCGGTTATTCTGCTAGGGATTGTTGTCATGCGCCGTAAGGCTAAAGGCAAGTCGGGCGGAGAGGACGAGTTTTAGAAGTTGCCGAATCAGGGTAACCTCAGAGTCACTGATTCGACATCCTTGCTAGACAGAAATGCCTTCGAAAAAAGTTAAGGCGCCGGAGCCCGTCGAGAAGCAGTCTCCGGCGACACCTCAAATCAATCCAAAATACGCGTTCTTCAAGTTGAAAATCGCGCCATCGGAGATTCACCGCTGGGGCCTTTACGCAATGGAGGACATTCCGCGAAGGCGCAAGGTTATGGAATACACTGGAGAACGGTGCAACCGGAAAGAGACGCGCATACGCGGCGAAGCCGATTTAAATTATCTGTTCACCTTGAATTCTTACTGGACGCTGGATGGTTCGGTAGGTGGTAGCGGCGCTGAATATATTAATCACTGCTGCGACCCGAATCTCTACGCGTGGGTCTTTAAGGGGCACATTCTCTACATGACCATGCGGCCGATCAAGAAAGGCGAAGAACTGACGATTGACTACCACTTCGACAAAGATGTTCCACCGGTTCCGTGTTCCTGTGGCGCGAAGACATGCCGGGGAACAATTAATTTGCTCGAGTAGCATAATTCGTTAGATTAATATATGGCTCAAAAGAGGGCGCTCATCACCGGAGTCAGCGGGCAGGACGGATCCTATCTCGCCGAACTGCTTTTGGAAAAAGGCTACGAAGTTCATGGGCTAATCCGCCGCATTGCGATGGAGGCCCCTGGGGAGCGGGCGGAGAATCTTGCGAATTGCCGCTCGCGCATAGTGCTGCATCCGGGCTCCCTTGAAAGCTATCCCACCGTTTATCGCGTAGTGGCGAACGTTAAGCCGGACGAATGCTACCATTTGGCTGCGCAGAGCTTTGTCAGTTACGAATTTGACGAAGAGTTCCAGACTCTAAACGCCAACATCAATGGCACCCATTTTCTACTTTCGGCGTTAAAAGATCTGGCGCCGAAATGCCGTTTCTACATGGCTGGTTCCTCAGAAATGTTTGGGCATGCGGAAGAATCTCCGCAGAGGGAAGGCACCAGGTTCCGACCCCGGTCGATTTACGGTATCAGCAAACTTGCGAGTTTCGAGCTGACGCGCAATTACCGGGAGCAGTACAAGCTTCATGCCTCGAGCGGCATTTTGTTTAACCACGAATCGCCTCGCCGCGGGGCCGCTTTTGTGACTCGCAAAATTACTAGCGGAGTGGCTCGGATCCTGGCTGGGCAGGCGACGGAACTGCGGTTAGGTAATTTGGATGCTCGCCGGGATTGGGGTTATGCGAAGGAATACGTGCGGGCCATGTGGCTGATGCTGCAGCAGCAGGATGCCGATGATTACGTGATTGCCACGGGCAAACTGCATTCGGTGCGTGACTTCGTGGAGCTTGCTTTTCGTTCGGTGGGGCTTGACTGGGAGCAATATGTGATTGTCGATCCGGATTTTTACCGGCCCAGTGAAAAGATTCCTTTGGTGGGGTCGCCGGAGAAGGCTCGTAAGAATTTGGGCTGGAGTCCGGAAGTATCGTTTGAGCAGATTGTGGCTGAGATGGTGCAGGCCGATTGCGAACGAATCGGAGTTGCGGCTCCCGCGGTCTTTTAGTAAGGAGGGATGGGTGTTCAGAGAGTTCGCATTTCTTGTATTGACTTCTCCGATCTGCTTTTGCGCTTGGGAGGATGTGGTTGCGCTGCACAAGGGTGACCGAGTTGGTGTGGTGCAATCGGACAAAAAGCGGATCGAGGGACGATTCGATAGCGCCACGGGATCCACAATGACGCTTGAGGAAAACGGGGCGATTCAGTCGCTGAGCCGCGACCAAGTAGTGCGGGTCTACGCGCGACCGAAAGTAAATCGCGTGGCGCGCATTGCGATTGGCGCGGCGATCGGGGCAGTGGGTGGCCTCGCCCTTGATGCCAGCGTTGGGCAACGATTTCGTAATGAAGGTAAAGAAATTGGCGGCGCCCTGTACGGAGTCAGCATCGGGGCTGGGGCGGCAATTGGCGCCGTGAGTGGGGGCGGCTACAAGACTTTGTACCAAGCTGCGGTGAAACCTACAGCCGTAAAAGACTAACTGTGACGGCGCCTGCGAAGCAGAGAGCCACATCACGGCCCGGGGTTTGCGAGCGGCCCTGGTAGGAACCAGCGTAGTGAAGGTGGTCGCCTTCGCGGCGAAACTTCACGTCGAGTGGTTCATTGTCGGGATTGCAGTGAATCGTTGGCGCCGAACTGCCTGGCTCAAGGTGCGGCAGGTTCACGTTCCAATATCCTTTTACTCCGCATCCTCGCCGCATTAATTCAGATAGGACGGGCCGAGCGATTTGGATAGACTCAGTCCAATCCAGAGTTAAGTTACGCCTGACGTATTGCGAAATGGCGATTGCCGGTTTGCCCAGCAGGGCAGCTTCCCTTGCCGCCGCCACGGTACCGGAAGTGTATAGGTCCGCGCCGAGATTGCCCCCACGATTGATTCCTGACAGCACCCAATCCACTTCGTTAATGACTTCGCGCAAGGCTGCGCGGACGCAGTCGGCTGGAGTGCCTGAAAGATGAAATTGACTAGGGGCGGTCTCTACCAGGTGCATGGGTTGATCGGTTGTGACGCGATGGCTCATGTAGGATTGCGGGTCACGCGGGGCGAGCACGTGGACCTCTCCTAGTTCGGCGGCTAGGGTCTTTAAGGCGGCCAGGCCAGGAGCGTCCCAGCCGTCATCGTTGGTTACTAGTATGCGCATCCGTCTTATTCATGATCGCAGACATAAAAAATCCGGCGCACTAAGGCGCCGGATCTAATGCTTTCCGGATTTTCTCAGAACCGTAGCGTCAGGTTGTAGCGGATCACACGACCGCCGCCATCAAGCGGGGCATTGTTTAGGAATCGTCCGGGCGTGGACGTGTTCACGGTAGAAGCAGGCGTGCCGCCGCCAGGAGTGTAGACGCTTACGCTGGGGTAGCCGAACTGCGGATGATTCAATGCGTTATACATCTCCGTGCGGAATTCCATGCCGAAGCGTTCGTTCAGCCGGACATTCTTGAAGGCATGAAGGCTGACGTTGTTGATACGCGGCGTACGTTCGGAATTGCGCGGGGCCGTACCTACGCGGCAATTTGCGAAGGGAGCGACACAAGCGGTCAAACCGACATAACGCGCTTCCTTAGGATCGATAGGCACTGAGATGAAGCGGCCCGTGGCTGCGTCGATTGCGTCCGGGTTTACATAGCCGGTTGGAGAAGAGGCGCTGGGCTGCGCGCGTACGCCCGCCTTGCCGTTAGGGTTGATGTCAGGGCGCTCACCTGCTCCGCCTAATCCGTCGGCATCGGAACCATTGGCAACGTTATACGGCACGCCGCTTTCAATTGTGTAGATGCCCGAGGTTCCCCATCCGCCGAGTACACGGCCGAGGAATCCACGCTGTGATTTGAAGACAGGGATGGAGTAGTTATAGCTGAAGACCATCCGATTGGGGCGATCAAACAAGGACAGCGACTTTTCAAGACGCTGCCCGCCGAAAGGCGCTGGAATTGCTGCGTTGGCGGACGAGTTATTAAACGTAAAGATTTCACTTCCGTTATCCAAGGTTTTGGAACGGGTGTAAGCCAAGTTAAACCCAAGATCACGCGTGAAGCGTTTGGTCAACTGGAATTGGCCAGAATGATAACTGGAATGGCCGCCATTGGTTCGAATGGTGCGTGCGCCTTGCAGTGGATCGAGGCGCCCTTGAAGGTTATAATTCACGTCGTTTTGAAGTTGCGCAAGCGTGGAATAACCTTGTGGTAACACGCGCAGAGCGGGGTTCGATACTAGTGGATTCAGGTCCTCCTGAATGTAGAGTCTGGTACCGGCTGTTCCGACATAGGCGCTTTCAAGAACCAGACGCCATGGCAATTCTCTTTGAAAGCCGAAGGACCATTTTTGATAGTAGGGATTCCGTAAGTCGCCGATGACGAGACTTTGGCCGTCATCCGGACGGACGGCCCTGGCGGTGTTTGGGATGAGTGTGGAAAGTTTGGCCAAGCCACGTGGTCCCTGATCACTACCTGGCGTTGACACAAGGTTTGTGGTGACAAAATTGGGAGCGGAAGTCACAGCGTTTGAGGCAATGTTGTTGAAGAAGGAATCGTAGCCGACGTTGTACCCGGTGCGGAACACGGTTTTACGATCGCCAATCAAATTGCCAAGAAAACCGTTACTAGAGGACGGCGCCCAAGTGAGTCCAATGCTTGGAGCGAAGTTATTTAAATCGTGGACGGTGCTATTGGGGCGGTTAAATGGACCGGAAGCGATTTTTGTTGCCGGATCCACTTTGACGTTGAAGAGGCCGGTATAGGCTGGTGTAGCCAGTGAGTTCACTGGGGCGCCGAAATCTTCGTATCGAACGCCCAAGGAAAGGGTCAGGTTCCGGCGGAGCTGCCAACGATCGGTGATGAAATAGGCTTGGCGGAACAACTTTGGATAATAAGCGGCGGAGCCGAAGTCGCGAGTGGGGCCCCCTGTTCCAGCAAAGTCGTCAATGAAGTTGGCGAATTGAGAATAGGATTGGCCGCCGGCGTTGCTGGCCGAGTATGTAAGCTGGCCACGAAAGAACGCGGGAGCAAACTGGCGGGAGCGCTGACTTAGCAAATCGAAGCCAAAACGCAAACTATTTGTACCGCGGGTGTAGCTCATGGTATCTTGCAGGCCATAATTATTGGCGATACGCCCCTGCGGATAACTGGCGGAGACGCCGATGTTGGTAAGGCTGGTGATGGCGATGACCGGCAAAGTTTGGCCGAGCGGGTTGGTCGAATTATTGGGGAAGTCGAGCGCAATGCGGTTGTAAGGAAGGCGAATCTCGTTGGTTAGTGAGGGCGAGAAGATGTGGGTTTCAGTCAACAACACGGTGTGATAATTGTTGAACTGGCTGGTTTGAAAGCCGGGAAAGTTGGCGGTCGCGGTCTGATTCTGAATGCGATCATAACCGTAACGCAGGGAGACAAGATCTTTTTCGCCGAAGCGGTGATCGCCCTTGGTCAAAGATTGACGGCCCTTGTAGGAATAAGGATAACCATAAACTCCGTTACCGAATTGCGCTGGGCCGCGACCGTTTCCCATATCCAAATTGGTGAAGCTGCCACTTGCCAGAACACTGCTGGTGATGTCAAGGTAGCGATCGACGTTGGGGTTCGCGCCAACAGGAACAGCCGCGCGAATTTGCTGCCTGCCTAATGCGGAGGGCACCACGAAGACGGACGTATTTTGCGCATGGCGCCGTTCTTCCTGCCAGGAGGTGAAGAAGAAAGTACGATTGCGTTTGATAGGCCCGCCGAGAGTTGCACTGAAGTATTGCTGGTAACCGGGAGACAATTTGCCGCGCCGCTGGATGTCCGGATCCGTGGAAAGTGAACTGGTGATGGCGTCGTCGTTAGTAAAATCGGGGGTCCAACCGAGAGTGCCGTGGAATTGATTTGTGCCGGACTTGGTGATGGTGTTTACGACCGCGCCACCGGCACGACCGAATTCGGAGTCATAGTTGGCGGTTTGCACGGAAACTTCCTGGACAGTTTCGGGGTTCTTAATTTGAAAGCCCTGACCAGCGACGGAAATATCGTTGTTTTCCGTTCCATCGAGCAGGAAGTTATTGGAGCGACCGCGCGAACCGTTAACGGAGAAAGTAGCGGTGCCTGGAAGGTCGGCGCGTTGCTCGGTTACTCCGGGCAGTGTGATGGCCAGCATGTTCGGGTTGCGGCCGAAGACGGGGATGGATGTTAACTGAGTTGCGTTGAGAGTGCCGCCACGGACTGGGGCTTCTGTTTGGAGCGCGGGCGCGTCTCCGGTAACTTCGACGATGCTGACGTTCTCGCCGATTTCGAGGGTGCTATCGACGGCAACGAGTTGGGCCGCGGAAACGGGAACATCGCGGCGGGAGGAAGTCTTGAAGCCTTGGGCTTTTATGACGACGTCGTAGGAGCCGGGATCGACGGCATCGAAGCGATAGAGACCGGCGGAGTTGGTGGTTGAGTTACGGACGATGTTAGTATCGCGGTTCCGGATTTCGACGGCCGCGTTTGGAACGGTGGCTTTGGTTTGGTCAGTGACGACGCCGGTTACAGTCCCACGGCTTGTCTGCGCTACGGCGTTTTGGCCCAGCAACGCGGAGAATACCAGTACGACTGCAGCCATTTTGGATGGTTGCATGGATGTGCCCCTCATAAAGATAAAGTTGAGAGGTAACGACGTGGAACTGAAGACGATACCTCTCCCTGACTTTACAGACGCTGAGATTGGGAAAAGGTCGCTTAATTTTTGTCAGATAGTACCGTCTGGCCAGTGGCGGCGGACGAGTTCTTCGCGGGTGACTAGTTTGCGCAGCTTTCGGAGTAGGGCAAGTAGCGGCTGGTCCATGGGTCTTGCGCTAGTGGAAATCGGGCACAAGCATCAGGTCGCTGCCGGAACTGTCGGCTTGCGAGTAGATCAGATATTTTCCGTCGGAGGACAAACTGAAGCGGACTACGTTCTGTGTAGACTCGAGCCCCATAGCAGCAACTACATTTACCGCGATCCCATTTATTTGTCAATGGGTTACCTCGTGGCGTTCGTTTCTTGACGGCGTCGCATCACCACCATAGGGACACGCGCCCGGAGCCCTTACATTCGATCTCAAGCCGCAACTAGCTGGCCGGAGAAATCGAATGAAACGCAATTGCTTCTTAGTGGGGGTCGTCCTAACCGCAGTCCTTTTCCCGTGGCCGGGGTTCGCAGGCCGTAAGGAGGAAAGCAACGCGAGTAGGAAGGTCTTGGTTCGGGTCAGTGATGCGGATATCGTCTCTCCTCTCTATATGGACCAGCCTTAGGCATTGCGGAGAAGGTTCTGAAGCAGGCTGACGTCCAATTGCGTTGGGCCCGGTTGTCGAAGGTTGAGCCTACTGAACCTATGAACGATTGCCGGGGACGGGACTTGCGGGTGATTGATTTGCGGTTTGTTCG
The DNA here is from genome assembly GCA_025350695.1 of Acidobacteriota bacterium. Classification (GTDB taxonomy): domain Bacteria; phylum Acidobacteriota; class Terriglobia; order Bryobacterales; family Bryobacteraceae; genus JANXSF01. Next base: position 12,152 of record JANXXI010000032.1, on the reverse strand, counting down.
CAAGGCTCCCGTCTCGGAGAGAAGGGGCACAATCGCCGTTTCTTCGCCTTTCACACGCAGGGGTTTGCGGATTACGATTTATTGGGACAAGGCTGTTGCAGCAATATCCGACAAGAGATGAGGGCGCCTTGCGTCCTGTGCTTGCGCATGAGATAGGACATGTACTTTGGTACGATGCACCATACTACTTCCGGATTGATGAAGGCTTCGTTTACCGGAGAGGAACGGAGTCTGTTATCGACACGCTTCAACGGAATTTGGATGCTCGGCTTGGGGTGTGTCAGACGGTGAGTCTAGATGGCCCAAATGGCGATAAGGTTCAGTAGGAAGCCTTGGACAGCTCCCTCGCCGGCTAGTTCTGTAAGATCCTTCCTTGATTCAGGCGATTGTTTGGGGCGAAAGATGGTGACGGTTCGGGAATAGGGATCGATCAGCCAGCCAAGCTCAACACCATTTGCAATCCATTCGACCATTTTCCGTTGGGCTACTTTGATTCTGTCGGAAGGGGAGAGCAGTTCGATTACGAATTCAGGAACCGGCGAGTGTAGGCAGTCGCGTTGGTCAGACATCCATGCTGCATCTGGGGCTAGGCGTGATCCGTTTGGAAGAATGAATCCGCCGCTGGAATCGGTGACGCATCCCCCGCCTGTCTCCAGCGCCCACTTCATCAATTGGAAAATGATCATGGCGTTACGAGAACTTGTTTTGCGGTCAGTCGGCGGCATGATGGTAAGATCCCCTTCGGCGGAGTACTCAAGAAAGTAGTCTGGGTACTTTTCGCAGAACTGCTGAAATTGGGCGTCCGTTATGCCAGGGACGTAAAGAGTCAGCGGTAAGTAGGTTTCATCGACCATTACCATGGATCGATTATACCGCGGGATGCTTGATGCGGTTGCCAAGCCTGGGCAGGTCGACAAGGGGGTCGCCCGCGGAACAGGAGTTCCGCCCTGCTTGCAGACTGGATTATTGTGGCTTCGAGATTGCACCCTGAATTACGCTCCGATGTATTTTGCGTATAGGCTGCGGGCAATGCCTATATCCGTGGTGCCCTTCACAATGGCGCGGCCGTCGCGGAAGATGGTCAACTCGAACGGGGCGGGGAAGAAGCGCAGGGCGAATTCGTTAACCCTTACGGGGGCGATGCGCTCTAACTTGCGAGCCAGTTCTTCGAGCGAGATGTTCGGCAATTGTTCGTGAATTTGGACGGCGTGGCGGCCACACAAGCTGACTGGGGCGCGGCGGGTTCCATCCAAGTATTCGTATCGGTGGTGGGCGCAGGCCGGGCAATCGGGGTCGGGGTCAGGCTGGGGGATTTGGCGAGTCTGTCCTTTCCAAACATCCATGGTTGTGATGCGGTGGGCCACGTCGCCGGTGGCGAGCAATCGGATGGCATCGGCGGCTTGGATTGCGGCGATGGCGGAGGTAATGGCTCCGAGAACTCCATCAGTCTCGCAGGTTTGTTGGGCGCCGCTTGGTGGGTTGGGGTAGACGCAACGAAGACAGGAAGTTTTGCCGGGTACAATGGGCATGGTCAAACCGTAGCTGCCTACAGCTGCTCCGTAGATCCAAGGGATTTCTTCGCGCAGGCAAAAGTCGTTAATCAAGTAACGCGTTTCGAAGTTATCGGTCCCATCGAGCACGAGGTCGACGTTTTCTAAATGTTCCTCAATGTTGCGGGGAGTGAGGTCGGCGACTAAGGGATTCACTTTTATCCCGGAGTTGATGCGGGTAACGGCACGGGCGGCTGCGATAGCTTTGGGTAGAGCGGCTTCCGCGTCAGCCTCTTCAAACAGCATTTGACGTTGTAGGTTGCTGGGTTCTACATAATCGCGGTCGATTATTGTGAGGCGGCCAACTCCGGCGCGGGCCAGAAGCGCTACATGAAAACTCCCCAAAGCGCCGCAACCAATTATGGCCACTTTCGCGTCTAACAAGTGATGCTGCCCGGCCTGCCCCAACGGGGCAAAGAGAATCTGTCTGGAATACCGTTCCTGAATGCTCGAGTCCACTACACATGATGGTAACAGTGTTGGCAAAAGCGGCCGGAGCGGTTATGTTTGCGGTATCATGGCGGTTGGTGGCAGCCCGTCTCGGCATTTTGCTGGTGATGCTTGTTTCCTGCCGTGTGAGTCTGCTGGCCCAGGCTCAGAATTACGAAGGAAGCCGCATCTCCTCTATCCGGTTTTCGCCGGAGGCACAACCGTATCCCCTTCCGGTATTAAATCGTGTAATTCGGCTTGAGCCGGGGACTGTTCTACGCTTGACGGAAGTCTCCGACGCGGTTCAACGCCTATTTGAAACGGGACGTTTTATTGATATTGAGGTAGATGCTCAAAAAGATGGGCAGAACGTGGTTCTGGAATTCCGCACCACCCCGAGTTGGTTTGCCGGCCGCGTGGCGGTGGAAGGGGTGGTCGATCCACCGAATCAAGCTCAATTAGTATCAGCGACACGACTGCAGCCCGGCGAAGAATTTAACCAGGATTATCTGTTGCAGTCGATCATGAACCTTGATACGGTATTGCGGCGCAACGGAATTCTTTCCGCCAAAATAGAACCAAAACTAATTCACGATGCCGAGCTCCAGCAGGTGGACATTAAGTTTGTGATCAGACCTGGCAAGCGGGCAAAATTGACGCTACCTGTTTTCGCTGGGGAATCCAAACGGACACCGGAGCAGTTATTAGCTACCACGCGTTGGCGGCGATTTGGGGGATGGCTGGGATACAAACCGGCTACGGAATCAAGAATTCAAAACGGTCTTGAGCGAATTCGTAACTATTATCGTACGAAGGAATTTTTGATGGCGCGGGCGTCGCTTGAAAAGACGGAGTTTGATGATAAGAACAATCTAGTGAAGCCGGTTTTACGGGTTGAAGCCGGCCCGAAGGTGAAAGTAAGGGCTGATGGGTTTTCTCAATCGGCTTTGCGGCGGTTGGTGCCCGTGTTTGAAGAACGCGCGGTGGACCGCGATCTGCTCAATGAGGGGGTGCGTAATATTCGCCAAAATTTGCAAGGTAGCGGTTATTTCGACGCCGATGTTGATTTCGACCTGGAGCAACAAGCAAACGGGGAACAATTGATCCAATACAATGTGCAGCGCGGCCTGCGGTACAAGTTGGCGCATTTGGAGATTGACGGGGCGAAGTTCTTTTCCGCCGCTACGATTCGGGAACGACTGACCACACAACCGGCAACCACGCTCCGCTACCGCTACGGCCGTTATGGTAAACAACTGCTGGATCAGGATGCGCAGGCTGTTGCCGAACTGTACAAATCGAACGGCTTCATCAACGCCAAGGTAACGACGGAAGTCCAAAGGAACTGGCAGGGCAAGCCACAGACTGTCGCAGCTTTTCTCCACATTGAGGAGGGCGACCAGATAGTAGTGGGCTCTTTGGAAGTGGATGGAGTCAACCCAAAGGATTTGGGCGCCATTCGGGCGTCACTGCAATCGGCCGAAGGGCAACCCTATAATCCAACCGCTGTTCTTTCCGATCGTGATGCGATTCTGAACTACTACTTCAATGCAGGTTTTGCCGGTGCTTCCGTTGAGTACGAAGTGAAGCCCGTGCAGGACCAGCCGCTTAAGATTGCGCTCCACTTTCAAGTGACCGAATCACGACGCAATTTTGTTAGGGATGTTGTAATCAGCGGATTGAAAACAACCAACCGGAAAATCGTGGAGGAACGGATCAGCCTTCGCGCGGGCGACGTTTTATCGCAAACCGATATGACCGAAAGCCAACGAAGGCTATATGATTTGGGGATCTTCGCGCGGGTTGGCGTCAGCTTGCAAAACCCCGAAGGCGTGGAGCGAGAAAAGTATGTGTTGTATCAATTCGAAGAAGCGCGAAAGATTTCGGTTACTACCGGCTTCGGCGCTCAATTGGCGCGAATCGGCGGTGGAGTAACCAGCTTGAGTTCGCCGGCGGGGTCACCCGGGTTCAGCCCAAGAGTTTCGCTAGGCGTCAACCGGTCTAATTTTCTGGGGTTAGGGCACTCCATTGGGCTGCGTGCGCAAATCTCCAACTTTCAGCAGAAGGCGGCGGTCACCTACCTTGCTCCACAGTTCATAGGAAATGAGAAGCTGAACCTTACGCTGGCGGGCTTATTTGACGATTCGCGCGATGTCCGAACCTTCGCTTCGAGGCGTTGGGAGAGTTCGATTCAATTGGGGCAGAAACTCTCGAAGGCCAATACTGTGCAGTACCGCTATTCATTTCGACGAGTGAGTGTTGACCCGAACACGTTGAAGATCAACTCGCAGCTGATTCCTTTCCTATCTCAACCGGTACGTATTGGCAGTTTCTCTGGAACCTTCATTCAAGACCGGCGCGACGATCCTGTGAACTCGCATCGAGGCGTCTACAATTCCGCCGATTTCGCGGTTGCGTTGGGACCTTTTGGCTCTGAAACAAACTTCACGCGGCTGCTTGTACGGAACTCAACTTATCACAGGGTGGCGAAGGATGTCATTTTGGCGCGCACGCTTTTGTTCGGTGTGATGAATCGGGTGCTAGTAGGCGAAACCACGAAAGACATCCCACTGCCGGAACGATTCTTCGCCGGCGGGGCTGCATCGCACCGAGCGTTTTCCGACAATCAGGCCGGGCCCCGCGATTCGGTCACCGGGTTTCCACTGGGCGGAAAAGCCGTACTGATTAGCGGGACGGAGTTGCGCTTTCCTTTGATCGGCGATTCGATTGGCGGCGTGGTGTTTCATGACGCTGGGAACGTTTACTCCGACATCTCAAAAGTATCCTTACGGTACCACCAGAAGAACAATACGGATTTCGACTATATGGTGCAGTCGATCGGATTCGGGGTACGCTATACGACTCCTGTCGGTCCGGTACGCGTCGATTTTTCGTATGGGCCAAATGCTCCGCGTTTCGTGGGCTTTCGGGGCACGAGGGATGAATTGCTATTCGGGGGAGGCCAACGCATCGAACAAAAGATCAACGCGTTCCAATTTCATTTCTCACTAGGGCAAACGTTTTGACGAGAGTGCTTACAGTTGCGATATTCTCGGCCATTGCTTTGAGGGCTGAAGTGATCGACCGTATTGCCATCACCGTGGACCGCCTGGTGATCACCGAATCGGAATTGCGGCGACAAATTTCATTGACTGCTTTCTTGAATGGAAAACCGGCTGAGTTTTCTTCAAAAACACGGCGCGACATGGCTGAGAAGTTAATTGAACAGGCTTTGATCCGCAATGAAATGAAGCTGACGCGCTACCCTCAGCCGGAAGCTTATGAGGCTGATGAATCGGTGGAACAAATCCGTCGGCAATACAAAGGAGAGGGAGAGTATCTGGAAGCGCTGCGGCAATTCACTTTAGATGAAAGGGATCTTCGAGCTTATCTGCTTTGGCGCATGACGCTGCTACGGTTCACAAATTCGCGATTTCGGGCGGGCCTGCAAGTGGCGCCGGCGGAGATTGAAGCTTATTACAAGAAGAATGTAGAAGGCAAATCAGGCTTGACGCTGGACGAGGCCCGGCCTCAAATTGAAGAGGCGCTAGTAGGCGAGCGATTGAACCAGGCTCTATACGCGTGGCTGGATGAAGTGCGAACTAGGACGCGCGTGGAAACACGAGAGGAGAGCTTTAAGTGAAGAAAGCCGGCAGAGTGTTGTTGCGAGTGCTCGGCTTCCTGCTGCTGGTGATCCTTGTTTCCCTTCCAGTACTGTACTTCCTGGTGCGTTCGCTTACGTTTCGCGAAGCCATTCATCGGCGCGTGATTGGTGAAGTGGAAAAGGCCACGGGCGGTAAGGTCGAATTCAAGAATCTGACTTTTGATTGGAAAACGCAGGTTTCGTCCATCACCGATTTCACTCTACACGGGACAGAGACTAAAGACGTGGCTCCCCTGTTTCACGCCGACTCCGTGGAAATTGGACTGCGTATCGACACGCTGCTTCGGACCAGCGTCCGCTTGGCTTCGCTGGTAATTCGCAAGCCGAATGTACGGATAGAGGTGCACGCGGATGGATCGACGAATGTGCCGAAACCGGAGGTCGCGCTTAAGCGCACGAAACTATTCTTGGAAGAAGTGGTTGACCTTGCGATAAAGCGTGTGGAGGTTGAGGACGGCACGATTGAGTATCGGGACCGCCGGGCGCCTTTCGCGGCGCACGGAGACCATGTTGAATTACGGCTGGCCTATGAAGTTCCGACCCAAAAATACTTGGGCACTTTCTCGTCGCGCAAACTTCACTTGGATGTTCCTGATTTTCCGAAGATGCAGTTCGACACCGATGCTTCGCTTTCCGTCGATGCGAAGGGTGTAGATTTTCGCTCGTTGGTATTGAACTCCGGTCAATCGGACATCTTGGCCGCGGGTAGAGTGACCAATTTCGAGGATTTGACGGCCAAGCTGAATGTAACAGCGCAATTGAATCTTACTGAAATGTGGCCTCCGGCGGTCCCCGGCAAAGGCTCCGGAAAGGTTCGCTTTGAGGGAACTTTCGATTCAACGGATTGGCGGAAATACAGGTTGGCCGGACAGGTGTCAGGCGGCGGTTTGAACTACGCCTATAAGCAATACCAGGCCACCAATGCTTCTGTTGGCGGGCAGCTTGACTTGAATCACCATGGGCTGACGTTGGAACGCCTCTCCGCCACCGCCAAGGAGGGCTCTTTCGATGGCAAGTTTAACCTGAACAACTGGAAGGCGCTGACGCTGGATGGCTATGTAAAAGATGTCGCCTTGAAGCCTTTGTTGGCAAAACAAATTGAAGGTGAATTGCCATGGAATGGGATCGTGTCAGGACCTATCTTGCTTGAATGTACGGTTGGCGTTGGTTCTTTGTGCAGCGGCAATGCAAGGGCGACGATTGTCGCAATTCCCGGCCAACCTCCGGTGAGCGGATTCGTCGCGATGGAATTTAACGAACGGGACAAGAGCTTGCGGTTCTCTAACTCCAATTTGGCGACGGAGGTGTCGCGCGTGGAGTTTAGTGGCGATCTAAAACAGGGCGGGCCGGTTCGCGCGGTTACTTCCAACTTCGAGGATTTGGCGCCTGTTTTGAAATTGCTTGGCCAAACAGAGCCGCTACCCATTCAGCTTGCTGAAGGCAAGGCGGAGTTTATTGGAACTATCACGGGAGACCTGAAGAGCCCCAGGGTTCTAGGCAGTTTGGACTTGAGTTCGTTCGTTTATGAAGGGCAGACCTATGACAGTTTCATGGCGAATGTAGACGTTTCATCCAGCCAGTTGAACTTCACTAATATTGACGCCAAACAGGCTCCAGCGACAATTACCGGCGCCCTGAGCATGCCCCTTCAAAACTGGAAAGCTTCGCGCACCACGCCGATCGCCGCTTCTGGCTCCTTCACTAATTTGGCAATGAACAAAATACTTCCCGATATTTCAGAAACGGGGATCTTGTCGGGCAAGGGCGAATTTAAAGGGACAGCCGATCACCCTGAAGCCAGCGTTCGAATTGAGGCAACGGACTTAAACATCAACGGGCAGGTGGTGGAGAAACTAACCGCGAATGTCGACTTCCGCGAGGGCAAGTTGAAGGTGCTTGATTCCACTGTAAGCGTCGGCCCTCTGCGTATGGAGGCGAAGGCCGAATACACGCCAAAGGGTTCAGTTACCGAACCCGCTTCGTGGAAGAATGGAGCTGGCCTGTTGGACCTAGTGTATCCGCCGGCAATGCTATCGCAATGGAAGCAGTTCCGCGATTTGAAATTAGGAGTGGATGGGCGCCTGGGTTGGAAGGGGCGCATTGGTTTTCACGTGGCCGCCGGTGAGCCGCAATTAGACAGCCTGAATGGGCAGGCAGTATTGGATCGATTTCAAATGGATGGTGTGGATGTGGGCGCGCTGACTGCCACCACAACAACAAAGGGAAATCAGCTAAACATCGCAGCCACAGGCAAGTTGCGCGGTTCGGATGTGAAGATTGACGGGCAAAGCCAGTTGGACGGAAAAACCTATCCATCGCAATGGAATTTGAAATTGAGTTCCTTGCCTTTTGCTAATTTACAAGAACTCTTCAAGAACTCGAAGAGTCCTTTCTGGCAAATTGAAGGAGCCATTGCAGGTGAGGCGCAGATTACTGGACCAGCATTTGATCCCGATAAATGGAAAGGGCAAATCCGGATTCCAACCTTCGAATTGAAGCCCAGCCGCAAGCAACTGAGCGCAAAGATTCCAGAATTGGTTTTCCGCAGCAAGGGCCCAATTCAGATTGCAATCGAAGGTAAGACGTTGCGCCTGCAACAGGCCAAGTTCGAGGGTAAGGACACGGAACTGGAAGCATCCGGGGCATTCTCACTTGCGAACAAAAATCCTTGGGACGTGAGGATTAAGGGTTCGCTGGAACTTGGACTGGCCAGAACATTCAATCCTGATGTCATTGCGGCCGGGGTGGCCGTTGTCGACGCCACTGTACGCGGTTCGCTTGATAGTCCCCAAGTTTACGGAAAGCTGGAGCTAAAAAACGCATCTCTGTTTTTCGAGGGGGTTCCCACTGGGTTGGACAAAGTGAATGGGGCGCTGCTGTTTGACAACAAGCGCGCGACGATCGACAACAAACTGAAAGCCCAAGTGGGAGGTGGCGAGCTTACACTAGCGGGCTTTATTGAAGATGCGGGCAAGGAGATCTACTACCGGCTTTTGGCCACCGCGACTCGAGTCAGGCTGCGCTACCCGGAAGGGGTCAGTACGCTGGCGGACGCGAACCTAACCTTGACTGGGTCCACATCTTCCAGTTTGCTTGCGGGCCGAGTTGACATTCTACGTTCCGGGTTTACGCCGAAGAGCGATTTGGGCAGTATCCTGGCGCAGGCCTCCAAGGCCACGCCTCCGGCTCCGTCGGCGCAGAGCGATTTGCTGAAAGGAATGCAGTTCGATGTGCGCATTTTGACGGCTCCGAACGCGACACTTGAAAGTACGCTTACCAGCGATTTGCAGGCCGATGCGGATTTACGGCTTCGCGGCTCGGCGTTGCGGCCAAGCGTGTTAGGGCGTGTGGAAGTTAATCAAGGCGATATTAATTTCTTCGGCAACAAATACATTATTCAACGAGGCGAAATTGGTTTCTATAATTCGGCGAAGGTTGAGCCCATCATCAATATGGATTTGGAAACGCGCGTCCGTGGCGTGACGGTGACGGTTAGCTTCACCGGTCCGATCAATAAACTGAATGTCAGTTACCGCTCCGATCCACCTTTACAGTCGCAGGAAATCATAGGCTTGTTGACCGTGGGGCGTGATCCAAACGCTTCGCCGAGTGTGGCTAGTGCGCAGACTACGCAAGGGGACCTGATACAGAACAGTGCGAATTCCCTGCTGGGGCAGGCCCTAACGGCTCCGGTGACTGGGCGGCTGGAACGGCTCTTTGGCGTTAGCCGCTTGAAGATCGACCCGCAGTTAAGCAGCTTGGAAGGCACCCCACAGGCGCGCATCACGATTGAGCAACAGATATCGCGCGACATTACCATGACGTTCGTCACCAATCTGGCGCGCACCCAGCAGCAGTTGGTGCGCCTTGAATGGGATATCAACAGGCAATGGTCGGTAGTGGTAGTGCGCGACGAAAATGGATCCTTCGGCACGGACTTCCAGTACAAGAAGCGCTTCAAGTAGCGGCGGCGGTACACTACATTTGTGAGACTGCGCACCTCTCAAGATCGTTTAAAAATTGAACACAGCATCATTGACGGCTTGCGGCGCGTGTTGGAAAAACTGCTGGAACAAAATGACGGTATCCGTTCGATTGTGCCGGGCCGTATCAGCATGGTTCGCGACGCAAAGGGTCCGGTGGTGAAGGTGCGCGTGACTGTACCGGTGAGTAATGGATGGAAGGCGATTGCGCTGGCTGCGGGCGCCCGGCAGGAGATGTTTGTGAGTACCACCATCTCCAAAGAGGCGCTGGAAAAGGCGTTCGTGGAAGCGGGCGCGACGTTGGCCGGGAACTGAAAAATGGCGTTTAAAGGCAGCAGGATCTTCCTCGACTCCCGCCGGAACCTATAATAGTAGTTTGGACTTAGAAAAAACGCTCTTACGCAAAGTCGGCGAAGCCATCAGCCGCTACGACATGATCCGGGATGGAGATCGCGTTGCTGTCGGTCTGTCTGGCGGGAAGGATTCGGTGACTCTTCTTGAAGCGCTGCTATTGCTTCAGAAGCGTGCGCCAATTGATTTCAGCGTTTGCGCCTTCACCATAGAACAAGGCAAGTTTCTTAAGCCGATCGCGCCCTTTAAGGAGTACCTTGCGGGCCGCGGCGTTGAATGGACCTACTATCACGACAACGCCAGTTTCGATCTGTTGGAAGAAGAACCCGATCATGGCTGCGACAAATGCTCGCGCTATCGGCGGCGTGCGGTCTATGAAGTTGTACGCGGCATGGGTGCTAAGGTCATCGCCTTCGGCCACACTGCCGACGACTTCTGTGAATCGTTCCTCCGTAATGCGCTGTTCAATGGCCGGCTAAGCGCGCTTCCGCCGATTACCTATTCTTCGCAAAAAGATTTCCGTATAATACGCCCGCTGGTGTTTGTCACCGAGGACATTACTACCGCCTACGCTGGCCATCTTACCGCGCCGGTGATTCCTTGCGGCTGCTCTCAAAAAACTGGAACTGTGCGCCGTAGCCTGCGCGATTACTTCACCGAAATGGAAAAAGATTACCCGCAACTTAAGCAAAGCATGTTGTCCGCCATGGGTAACGTGGAACTGCATAGGCTGCTGGACCCGCGCTATCAGGATCCGGAAAAATCACCGTTCAAGAAAGAAAAAGATGTGTTGTTCCCCGTGCTGGGTTAACCTCGAAACGTGAATCGCAAAGAACAATTGATGGACCTGGCCGCCGCCGTGGCGTTGTTCGCTCTGAACTTTTTCCTGGCCTCGCGATTGTTCCACATTAGCGTCTTCGGCGGCTTGTATTCGATCGAAGGTTCCTTTATCGGAATCGCGAAGGAACGTTCGGAGCAGGGGCATTTGTTTCCGCTGTGGTATGCGGGAATCCCTTGGCCGAACACCTATCCACAGTTGTTACACGCCATCGTTTCTTTCGTCTCCCGCAAATTCACACATGACCCGGGCCTTGCGTATCACATCGTCACCGGCATTTTTTACTGCCTTGGGCCGGTGGCTATGTTTGTGTTGGTGCGCTTGTTGACCCGCCGTTTCTACCCCGCTTTGTTGGCCGGCCTCGCCATGTCAACCATTGCGCCATCCATTGCGATTCTGCCCGGCATTTATCCTGAACTGTTGTCCTATTTTCGCCCGCGCCGTTTGCAAGTGATGATTGAATGGGGAGAGGGACCTCATATATCCGCCATTACTTGGATGCTGATGGCTCTTGGCGCCATGGTGTTCGCGTTGCGCCGGAAAACGCCGTGGGCGTACGCCCTGGCTGCTGTATTTGCGGCGGCGACTCTTTCCACGAATTGGATTGGCGTTGCGGCGCTGGGTATGGCTGTGTTGGTTTATCTGACAACCCACCGCGCAACCGGCCGCGATTGGCTAACCGCCGTGGGCATCGGAGGGGCCACATACGGTTTGGCCATGGCTTGGATGCCTCTTTCGACGGTCCAAACTATTCGACGTAATTCCGATTGGGTGGCGGGCAGTTTCCCCATCGGTTGGAAGCAGGGATTAGGGATGTTTGTGTTGGCCGTTTCGGTCATCCTTCTGGACCGTGTGCTTGAAAAGGTTCGAGTCAGCGCACCCACACGATTCTGCGTGCTGCTGGCGGGAGTCTTCGGCATCATCGCGTCGTCTCAATATTGGTTAGCTGGATTTTATTTCATGCCGCAGCCACATCGCTATCAGTTGGAGATGGAGCTTTTCCTTCTGGCCGGACTCATCCTTCTTTTCAGCGAAATTCCTAAACAACGCGTCAGGCTTGGAGGCCTGGCAATATTGTTGCTGGTCTCCGCGCAGGGCATATCCGAAGGATTGGCTTACGGCAATCAGATTCTGCACGGGTCCACCATCCAACGGACAGTTGAATACAAAGTAGCCCACTGGCTTTACAAGAATCACCCGGGTGAGCGGGTGTATTGCCCCGGAACATTCAGTCAATGGTTGGACGTGTTTGTGCCGCAGCCGCAGCTGGGCGGCGGCTTTGACCAGGGCTCAACAAACCCTCTGCTTCCGGCGATCCTATTTCAAATCATGGCCGG
>JANXXI010000021.1 GCA_025350695.1 Acidobacteriota bacterium | reverse complement strand
GAACGTGGCGGCGTTGCTAAGTGGAATTTGCACCAATACCACAAAGGCTCTGCCCGTCCCTCATTTGCCGCAAGGCGCACCCACTTCGCCGGCTCTCGCCAATTTATGCGCTTATCGTTTGGACTGCCGGCTTACCCGGTTGGCCCAGGTCGCGGGAGCCGTGTACACCCGCTATGCGGACGACATGGCTTTTTCCGGCAATGCTGAGTTCGCACGCGCCGCCGAGCGTTTCGCGACCCACGTGGCGTTCATCATTCACGACGAAGGATTTGCCGTTCATCACCGCAAGACGCGCATCATGCGCCCCGGCGTCAGGCAACATCTGGCTGGGCTCGTCATAAATCAGCATCCAAACGTAAGCCGCCGCGATTTTGACCGGCTGAAAGCTGTGCTCACTAATTGTCTGCGGCACGGCACGGAGAGTCAGAATCACGCGGGGCACGCGGCCTTCCGGCAACACCTCGAAGGGCGAGTAGGTTGGGTGGAACAGATCAATCCTGTGCGAGGACGGAAGCTGCGCGAAGTCCTTAAAGGAATTCAGTGGCTGTGATGTCGATGCTCACGTTTTTGTTCGGATAGCCCGGCGCGATTCTGTGCCACATTGGTAGGATGTCATCAGGAAAGATCGCCCCTTGTCACAGGAGCCAACCAAGGCATCGGTCTCGAAACCGTTCGCCAACTGGCGGCCAAAGGCATTCACATGCTACTCGCCGCGCGCACAATGGAAAAAACCACGGCCGCCGCCATGACACTTCAGGCCGGCGGGCTTGACGTGCAGCCTCTGGAATTGGACATAACGAACGAGGGCCACATCGCCGCCGCCGTCGCATTCGTGAATTCCAATTTCGGCAAATTGGACATTCTGGTGAACAACGCCGGGATCATGGTGGAGGCTGTTGATTGGGCGCAAAATACCACCATCGGCATTGCTCAGGGCGTTCTGCGCAAAACGTTTGATACGAACTTTTTCGGGACAGTCGCTGTAACAGAAGCCTTCTTGCCCCTGCTTTTGAAGGCGCCCGCCGCGCGCATCGTGAATGTATCAAGCATCATGGGTTCTCTGTTTTTCCACGCCAAGCCGGACTCACCCATCTATGATTCGAAGCCCTTCGCCTACGATTCATCCAAGTCGGCGCTCAACGCGTTCACCATTCATCTGGCGCATGCTCTCAAAGATACGGCGGTTAAAGTGAACAGCGCCCATCCCGGTTGGGTGAAGACCGAAATGGGCGGCGAAGGCGCTTTGTTGGAAATTAGTGAAGGCGCGACAACCAGCGTGGAGCTGGCGCTGCTGGAAGCTGACGGGGCTTCCGGTGGGTACTTCCATCTGGGCAAGCCGCTACCCTGGTAGCAAAGGGCGCCGCGCGGGACAGGAATTTTCCCTACTCATACTCCTATCTTCCGCCGCGCTACCGCCTCCACCCCTGTCGCCATCACCCCCAGGTCCGCCAAAGCCGTCACCATCTTGGTGTACTCGCCAAACAACGGAGAGCCCCAAGTGGTAGGGTGTTTTGTTTTGAAATGCTTTCGTGGGCGCAATGCGCGAGGATTGCAGCATGTACATTATATGGTACAGTATGCTAAGGACGGTATCTAAACGCCGGACACACAGCCGCAGAAAATCCCGCTAATTTTTTACCGCACGGCGGCGAGTAGCCAGCCAGTTAGGGAGTGGCTGAAGGGGCTGGATGAAGCAGAGCGCCATGCTATAGGAAAAGACCTGTTGCGAGCGCAATGGCGGTGGCCGGTAGGTATGCCGCTGTGCCGCCCGATGGGGAATGGACTATGGGAAATACGGGTAGACCTGCCGACGCAGCGCATAGCGCGGGTGCTGTTCTCGCTCTACCAAGGGCACTTGGTGGCGCTCCACGGGTTCATCAAGAAAACGCGGGCCACGCCCGACGGGGATTTGGCAATAGCGCGAAAACGTCAGAAGGAGTTAGAGCGATGAGCAAAAAGCATATGGGTTCCGGCATTGATGACTTCCTCAAGGAAGAAGGCATCTTCGAGGAGACGCAGGCACAAGCGGTGAAGGAGGTTGTTGCATGGCAGCTTGCCGAAGCCATGAAGAATGAAAAAATCTCTAAGAACAAAATGGCTACTCTGCTCAAGACGAGCCGTAGCCAGGTCGACCGGATGCTTGATCCAACGAACGACATTACCCTCGGTACCCTGCAGCGCGCCGCTGCGGTGGTAGGGCGGCGCTTGACGATTGAGCTCGTGTAACAAGTGAAGCAGTGGCCACGCGAGGGCGGTCCTTTTTTTCAGGCGTTGGCTTCTCAATCGCTCTCCTTCACTCTTCAACCTAAAAGAAAAGAGCGGACCCGAAGGCCCGCTCTTTTCATTCTTTGAATAGTGGTGCAACCTAGAAGGAAAGCCGCAAGGAAAGATCCACGCGCCGGTTACCCGCCGCGCTGCCGCCTCCGCCGCCACCACCACCAGGTCCCCCGCCGCCAGGTCCGCCGAAGCCGCCACCACCAATACTGGTGGACTGGCCAAACAACGGAGAACCCAAGCTGCCCACAGGAGCCGAGAGGTTCACATGATTGAGCAGGTTGCGGGCCGAAATCGATGCCGTCAAATTGAAGCGCTTCCCACTACCCGCTCCGCCGAACATGTCGCCACCGCCGCCCCTATCACCACCGCCACCGCGAGGTCCGCCACCACCGCCTCCGCGAGATCCACCGCCGCGGTCACCACCGCCACCGCCCATTCCGAAGCCGCCACCGGGAGGTCTTCCGCCTTCACCGGGACCACCGGGCGCCGCTTCACCCTTCGAGCCGAAACCCCAACTCCTGCTGGCCCGCAAATTCACCGAGAAGTTGCCAGGAGCCTGTCCGTAGTTGCGTGGAATCAGTTTGTCGTTCGGGCCAGGGGTCACATTGAACAACCCCAGCTTCGAGTTCACTACATTAGGCAAGGTCGCATCGGAGGCGAATGCCGGCCGATCATTAAACACCGAGTCACCGTTCGTGTCACGGCCTGTAGTGATGTTGAAGGGTCCGCCACTGCTGGCCATCACAAACGGAGAGAAGCTCATCTTAAGCGGCTTGAAGGTGTAATTGCCACCCATCAGGAAACGGTTCCGAACATCATAGCTGGTGCGCGAATACTCAGAGTGCACGTCGTAACTGTATGCCGGGAAGCTTCCCGCTCCGTCACTATCGGCATTGGCGCGGCCATATACGTAGAAGCCAAACATCGTGACCGCTTTGGTGCGAACGTTCAAGCTGGTCATCAGCTGATTTTGCCGGCTGAACCCCGTTGATTCGTACTGGTAATAATTGAGCGAATTTCCCAAGGGGCGAATGCCGTTGAACGGCGCATTGATGTTCCGGGTTCTAAGCGTATGTACGCCGCGGGAAAATGTGTAGTTGACCGACGTACTAATATTGGAACGCAACTGGCGTTCAATACCCACCGAGGTCTGGTACAAGTACGGAGCCTTCAAATCTTTCGACACCAACCGAATTGTGTCTGGAGATTGATTTGCCGTCAAAGAAGCCAAGGAAGGAATGGTTGGGAAAGTATCGGGATTCTGCACAATGTAGGAATGCTGTGCAATTCCATTGAAGCGCAGAGTTTGCAGAATCGCGTTTTCCTGGAAGCGGTCATAGAAGATGCCTGTACCTAAGCGAAGCAACACAATCGGTGGCTTGGCGCCCTTAGCCCCGACCGCCCAGGAGATGCCAATGCGCGGTGCAAAATTCATATTGCTGTTGATGTTGCCCTGGTTTTCGTAGCGTAACCCGTAGCTCAACGTCAAAGTCGGCTTCACACGGAAATCGTCGAGCAAGAATACGCCGATGTCGGTTTGACCAACTGAAGCTAGCGGCTGTCCGCCGGCTAGAGAAAACTGGCTGGCGCCGCCACCCAATGCCCGAACTTGCGCCGGATTGAAACCCAGCTTCTGGAAGTACAGGGTGCGCCGGTAGGATTCTAGAGAAGTGATGTTGTCCGTCCTTCCCGTCGCTTGATTGTTCGCGTCAAGCACCGGTCCCAACCGTCCGGAGAACGTGTACGATCCACCAAAGTTGCTCACTGAATAGTCGTCGATATAGCCACCGCGAATCCTGCCTCCGAATTTGATCGAGTGCCGGCCCGGAGTGATAGTGGTCATGTTGGTCAACTCATAACGCTTGTTCGTATTGTAGGAATTACCAATCTGCGCTCCGCCGCCATTGAAAGCATCCTGCACGTTAATGGAAGGGACCGTGTTGTCGCCTGTGTTGTCGATCGAACTGTGCATGAACTGGAAACGTGTTTCGTTAATCATCCGCGCCGAAAGAACAGCCGTTTCGGTCAACTGAACGGATTGCTCGGTATCGTGATGATCGTAAGCGCGTGAGGCAAGCGAAAAAGCACCGGTGCCTTCGCCGTCCGTGCTGGATCGGGAAAACATGTAGCGGCCAACCAAAGTATTTTTGCTGTTTAGCGCATAGTCCAGCCTGGGGCTAATAGAGGTTCGCGTTTGCGGGTTCAGCAACGAGACGCGCAGGGTCTGCGGAAGCAGGTTGGTATCAAGGATGGTGGCATTTACCAGGTTGCTATCGGAAATGCTACGGTGATCTGTGTCCAGGTTGAACGATGACTTCTTGCTCAACGGTCCGCCGAAGTTGAAGCCGAACATCTTCGATTGGAAATCTGGCTTCTCCGAAACGAACGGGTTACGTGAATTGAAGATCTTGTCAGAGAAGTTGAAAAATGCCGAGCCGCGATAGCGGTCCGAACCGGGCTTTGTGAAGATCTCGATGCGGCCAAAACCAATGCGGTCATATTCCGCTGAAAAAGGACTGGCGTTGACGCGAATTTCACGTATGGAGGACTTAGGCGGCAAGCTGCCACCCGTGAAGCCGTCAATGTAAATCTGTCCGCCATTAGGGCCGGCCGCAGGACCAGCCAGGGCTTGCAGGTCCTGCGAGAGTTGGTCGGGATCGTCGGACAGGGCGTCCAAATCGGCCCCGCGCAGCACTAATTGGCCGGCGTTCTGGGTCGGATCCGTGCCCACTCGCGCCGAATCATCATTCACCGTAACCGCTTGGTTTTCCGAAGCGAGAACCAGCCGGGCATCAAGCACCATGGCGCTGTTCACATTCACTTTTTGGGTGTTCGATTTAAAGCCGAAGCGCCTAATCACGACTGTGTAGTTTCCTGCTTCGAGGGGACTGATGGCGAATTTGCCATCCTGGTCAGTATTTACTGTTTTCTTATAGCCGCGAGGACCTGTTACGGTGACGTCAGCGGCCGGAATGATGGCGCCCGAAGGATCGCTCACGGTACCGGAAATTCCCAGCCTGGTCTGCGCAATGGCGGAAAGACTGATCAAAAGTAAGAGGACACACGTCCAGATTTTGTTTTTCATTATTAATCCTAAGAAACTCGAAAACTGTTAAAGAACGGGGATGTCCATGGACCAAGAGCCCATGCCGCCACCCCGGCCACCTTGAGGAGCCGCAGGCCGTGCCGCGATAAGCGCTTCGACTCCTGTAAGAATCGTAATCGCTGTCATCTGCTCAGCCGCTGCACCCTTGGTGCTTGAAACTATAATTTGATCGCCGACCTTCAAGTCGGATAACGGAAGAGCGGGCATTCTCTCCAGCATGGCGTTTAAGTCACCGCCGCCTCTCGCTCCGCCTCCGAACATGCCGGCTCCTGGTCCACCTGGACCGCCGCCGCCGGGACCACCAGTAGGCCGACCTGGACCTTCACCTGGAGCGCCTCCTGGAACTCCAGAGGGACGCCCGCCACCCTCACCTCGCGGGGAGCCGCCCGGGCCGCCGGGACCGCCAGGCCCCGGTCCACGCATTCCGCCGCCACCCATCATCGTCGCCATCATTGGCGGCATCTTCTTAATGTTTGAATCCTTGGTTGCCTTTACGGTCAATGCCTTGCCTTCCAGCGGCTTGATGTCAATCAATCCCGTGGCGGCGTCGATCTTAGTAATGGTCCCGGCCACCGTCTTGAACGTGCCGAACACGACCACTTCCGCTTCCACCTTCGCGCCATCTTCTGATTTGGTTCCCAATACACGCATCTGGTCGTCTTTGGTAATGTCTTTCATGCTCGCATCCTTGGCTTCGGAGAACTTCACCGAATCGGGAGCATAGCGCTTGAATTGCGTCTTTTCGGTTACGGCTACGGTCACCGGCTTGGGTGTAGCCATCGGCCCCATTCCCGTCCGGACCTCAATCGTGATCTCCTTGCTTTCCGCCTTCAAGGCCTTGACAACGCCCGAAGTACCGCGTTTGGTCCATTCCGCCGCATCCGCTTCATGCTTCTTGGCCAGTTCGGACTTCGCCATCACGATGACATCTTTGTCGCGCACCAGGACGCGATCGCCAACCTGCAGCTCCCCGATATTGCTCGGTTCGGCTTTCTTCAAGTCGGTAACGCCCGGAGCCACACGCTTGTAACTCAAATCAGCAGCTTTCTCGATCGTTTGCGGATCAGCCTTGTCAACTTTCACGGTGAAACTGCCCGTTGAAGCGTCAACGGCTGTAACCTCACCGACTACCCGGCGAGCCGGAGCTGCCGCTTGGCCAAATCCTAAGGCCGATACGAGAACCGCGGACAAAATGGACGTTAAAAATGATCTAAACATTGGTTCCTTCTAGAGAGATGATGTTTTAAGATACGCAGCTGTTACAGGTAGGGACCCACTAGTTTGGGTAAAGTTTTGTAAATCACCCTAACCCATTGACCTGTAAAGAATTGTAAAGAAGCGATAAACAGGAAACCGAGCGTATTGCCGGGTCCATCTTCTATAGTAGCTTAAAGGCTGTGTCAATGACGGGCTCCTCTGCAATTTCGCTCCTGATGATCGACGACGATGCCGAACTGTGTATGTTGGTCAAGGAATTCCTTGAGAGCCAGCAGTTCAAAGTAGAGACCACGAATGATGGTAGAGCGGGCCTCGCCCGGGCCTTAACCGCTGAAGTCAGTCTAATTCTCCTCGATGTGATGATGCCGGGAATGAATGGGTTTGAATTATTACGTAAACTGCGCGCCGTCAAACAAACCCCCGTCATCATGCTCACCGCTCGAACCGAACAAAGTGATCGCATTTCAGGCCTGGATGCGGGGGCCGACGACTATCTCCCCAAGCCATTCGATCCCCATGAGCTTGCCGCCCGCATCCGCGCCGTTCTGCGGCGCACGGCAACCCCCGCTGGCCAAGCAGTAGTGGAAGCAGGAGGTGTCAAAATTGATTCCTCCACGCGCCAAGTGACTCAAGCTGATCGCAAGATCGACTTAACCTCGATTGAATTCGATATTCTGGAAGTGCTCATGCGTAATAGCGGCCGCGTCGTCACTAGAAACGATTTGATGAACAGCTTGTACCAACGCGAGGCCACCGCCTACGACCGCTCGATTGATGTTCACGTCAGTCATCTACGCAAGAAGTTAGAAGGGCCCGACTTGATCCTGACCATCCGCGGCTCCGGCTATCAGTTCAGCGCCAAGGAACCGGCATGAAGTCCATTTTCGCCAAGATCCTCGCGGTTTTCGTCGGCAGCTTAATCATTGCCTTCGCCGGCATCACGGTAACCAATGCCGTCATTTCCATGACGTCTTCCTCGTCGCGGCAATCTCCGCCGTCGCCTCCAACTCTCCGCGTCTTGCTTGACGACGCCAGCCAGATATATGACAAAGAGGGCAAACCGGGCCTGGAAAAGTACATCGCCCGTTTAGAGCGATTCGGGGTAGAGGCCCCGCAGGTAACCGATGGCGCGGGACGAAGCCTCCTGACTGGCGAGGATCTTTCCGCACTTTTCGCACCCCGCCCTCTCGGTCGGCCCAAGCCCGGCGAGCCAATCCCGATGACGGTCAAAACAGCCGACAACAAATATGGAATGGTGACCGTCTTCCGGCCACGTTTCCGCATGGATCCTTGGGAAAACATGCTTTCCTACGGCTGGATTCTAGCCGCGGTGGCCGCCATGTGCTACTTGCTGGCATTCCACTTAGCGTCGCCGTTAGTAAGTCTGCGCAATACGCTCGATGAATTTGGCCGCGGCAATCTGACGGTTCGCACCGGCTCCAAACGGGGCGACGAATTGGGCGAACTTTCCCGCTCCTTCGACCGCATGGCCGATCGCATTCAAACCCTGCTTGGAGCCGAACGCCGCTTATTGCAGGACATCTCCCACGAACTGCGCTCACCCCTTGCCCGCCTGGGTTTCGCCGTTGAATTGGCACGCAGTTCCGCCAACCGCGATGAGGGCTTGAACCGCATCAAGCGCGAGGCGATTCGTTTGAACTCCATGATTAGTGACTTACTACAAGTAACGCGGGTTGAAGGCGACCCGGCCGCGCTCGACTTACACCCACGAGCCTTGAATTCATTAGTTGGCGAGTTAGTGGAAGAAGCTCGTATTGAAGCCGAAGCCCGTGAATGCAAGTTGCGTTATTACGAAGATCAGGATCTGACCGTCCCTGTCGATTCCGAACTGCTGCGCCGCGCGGTCGGTAATGTGCTGCGCAACGCAATTCGTCATTCCCCCGATCACGGCGCGGTGGAGATAACCGCCGAGAGATCTGAAGCAGGCGCCCGGATCGTGGTGCGCGACTATGGGGCCGGTGTGCCCGAGGAAGCGACCGAAGAAATCTTCAAGCCATTCTATCGAGTGGATACAGACCGCAACCGCACCGCCGGAGGGACAGGGCTCGGCCTATCCATTGCACGGCGTGCTGTTTCAGCGCACGGCGGGACAATCCAGGCCCGCAACGCGAACCCGGGGTTGGAAGTTACTATTGAGATCCCTGCAAGAAACCGTACGAGCGCGAACGTCACCAGAACGGTGGAAGCACCGGCCTCGAAGTAAATCGAGCCGTGGTGGTGGTCCCAGCTACGCCCCCTGAACGAATACCGTGCTCCGGGCAACTTGAGATCGAAACATACAATCGGCGTTGTGATAACAATCGGGGACCACCAGTAACTTGTGCCGTAAGGGGTTGGTCTCGTTCAAATGCTTGAAAAACGCCTGTTCTGTCATGTCCCCTAGCGAATCGGGGCGGCCCCTGCGCATTAGCGCTGCAGGAAGTATCCATGTGGGAGGCGTCGACCGGGTCGAGTTCACCTAAGAGGTAAGTCACGTTTCGTTTGGGATGTTTGCCGACGGACGGCGTCGACGCCAGTGGCGGCAAATCAACCTGTGAGCTTTGTCAGGCCATAGAGAGATAGTGGTCATAACCGGCACAAGGCTGGGCCTCCGGGTGCCAGCCATCAAGGTAGACGTAACTTGAGGGGTTGGCCACCACATAGCGGATGGGCGCCGAAAGTTTCCCATCGACCCGATTGGCGACCGCATGCCGCTGCGTGAACTTGCGCGCCGGACGAATGACCGGCGATTACGATTTCTTTCAGATTGGGGAATTTATCCGCGTTCGCAAGGAAAGTCAACAACTAACTGATCGATGGCCCCAAACGATGTCATTTTCCCCGACGCCGCCTGTTGCCCATCGGTCCAACCATCGCAGGGGAAGTTGAGCTCATTCTCCGCAATCGAGTCCAAGCATCCCGCGCCATCGTTTCCTTTGAAATTTGGAGCGATTACCAGAGTATTGTCTATTTTGCCGGGGAGAGTGGTGGAGTTGACCGCAGTGGTGAGGTTGCGGCAAGCATGCGTAACCGACATGAATTTGCCATTCAGGCGGCAATATCGGACGTCTGAAGAAGATTCTCGCGGTAATTCCAAGGCATCCAGTTCGCAGGCGCTTGCGCCAGTTCGCGAGGATTCC